>NZ_JADJKT010000038.1:0-99800 GCF_016705895.1 Candidatus Villigracilis affinis
TCATGCACATCACCATAGATCAGCAATGACGACGGTTCCCTTGGTGACGCTTTCCACTTTTTCGAGATAATTCTCAAGATGGGAAACGGTCTTTTCATCGTTTCAGCTGGTTGCAGCACGAAGGGCAGGATCAATTCACCTGCGCCGAATTTATCCCCACTTCTTTCATGGCGGGAGAGCACGGTGTTAGGGTATGATGACAGATTTCCCGGCGAGCAGAACGCCCGCCAGTTGGTTCGCGGTTGATGATCTCGTCAATATCTGCTTCAACGCCATCTTTGTGACGGATGCGAAATTTTCCAGTGCAGACGTTGTTCGGGGGTCATGCCCGCGGTGGGGTCAGCAACAACAGACTCGGTTGAAACCGTGACGGTTTCAAAATGCTCGATGAAACGCTGCAAAGCATCTTCGCGGCGATTGAAAATTAAATCTTCGCAAAGGTTGCGTTCTTCGGTCCCGATCTCGGCGTAAGGCATAACATGCGCGGCGTTGACGATAGCCATATCCAGGCCAGCCTGAACGCAGTAATAAAGCATGACGGAATTCAGCGGAGGACGGCTGGGGGCAAGACCGAAAGACAAATTACTCACGCCGAGCGATGTCATCACACCAGGTAGATTCTGTTTGATGAGGCGAATGCCTTCGATGGTTTCCTTCGCAGAATCGATAAATTCAACGTCACCAGTGGCAAGAGTAAAGGTGAGATCGTCGAAGACCAAATCTTCGGGTTTGAGTCCGTGGTCGTTGACGGCGATATCGTAAATACGTTGCGCTACTTCGAGTTTGCGCTGTGCAGTCTTTGCCATGCCGTTCTCGTCAATGGTGAGGCAGATAACTGCGGCGTTGTATTTTTTGGCAAGGCCGAAAATCTTATCAGCTTTTTCGCGGCCAGATTCAAGATGCGTGGAGTTGATAAGACAACGTCCTGGCGCGGTTTGCAATGCGATCTCAAGCACGTCCACTTCGGTGGTGTCGATCACGAGTGGGACATCCACCCCCATTTGCAATTTCTTGATGACCTTGCGCATCTGCTCGCCTTCATCAGCGCGTTCGGTGACAGCCACGGAAATATCCAGGGCATGCGCGCCGCCAGCGACCTGTTCGCGGGCGATGTCGAGAATGCCATCGTAATCTTCTTCAAGCAGGAGGCGCTTGAACTTGCGCGAGCCTTGCGCGTTGCAGCGTTCACCAAGCAAGGTGGGGGCGGGTTCCTGTCGCATGGAAATTGCTGACATGGCAGAGGCAAGCTGAGGCGTAGAGTGAAGCGGTCGCTTGGGATGTGGAGATGCGATCCAGTTTTTGAATCAGCAGCTTAAGATGTTCAGGCGTCGTGCCGCAGCATCCACCTACGACTGAAATGTTGTGCTTGGTTACGAATTCATACAAGTCATTCGCAAATGGTTCAGGCTCAAGTGGATACACGGCTTGGCCATCAACATTCAATGGAAGTCCAGCGTTGGGAATACATGAAACCGGCAGCATGGAATTTTCGCCGAGGAAGCGAACAGGCTCGCGCATGTGCTCGGGCCCCGTGGAGCAGTTGAGACCGATGACGTCGATGCCCATGCCTTCGAGGATGGTGAGCGATGCGTTGATATCGGTGCCGAGCAGCATACGGCCTGTCGTATCAAGCGTGACCTGAGCCTGGATCGGCAAATATTGCTGAGTCTCAGCGAAAGCATTGTGAATGCCAGTGATGGCGGCCTTGACTTCGAGAATATCCTGCGAGGTTTCGATGAGCAGAACATCCACGCCGCCTTGAATTAATCCGACGGCTTGTTCGCGGAAAGTATCGATGAGTTCATCGTATTTGACATTTGAAAGTTCAGGATCATTCGTAGATGGAAGTTTGCCCGAAGGCCCGATGGAGCCAGCGACGAAACGCGGCTGACCTGTCTTCGCGGCGAATTCATCCGCGACTTTGCGCGCGAGACTTGCGGCAGCAACATTGATCTCGAAAATGCGGACTTGCAATTTGTATTCCGCCATCGTCAAACGGTTGGAGCGGAAGGTATCCGTTTCAAGCACATCCACGCCGACTTCGAGGAAGGAGCGATGGACTTTTTCCACGGCTTCGGGATACGAGATGACGAGATAGTCGTTACATCCATTGTATTGTTCGCCGCCAAAATGTTCGGCAGTCAGGTTTTGTAATTGCAGGCTCGTCCCCATTGCACCATCAAAGACGAGGACTTTCTTTTCGAGTGCGTCAAGGTAACGGCGGTTGGTGTATTTGCGATTGGTCATTAAATCTCCTAAATAATGCTTGTTTTCAATTACAAACGAATTTCATTTACTGCGTTCATGATTTTTGTTTCAATATCTTCTGTCTCACCTATAATTAAGAGAAGATAATTTTCAAATATATTATCATCATAATTGGTCAACTCTAACCAATACCAAACGATGTCTTCTATAGATTCTTCTGTTTGCCACGAGGTCATAATGAACCGAGAGTCTGGGGGAGAATAATTGGGGTCGCTCATTATGTATGCAGTATCTATTGCATCATGCCATTCAGAACAGTCAATTCCAGCACAAACTGCGTAACGACATCCAGATGAAATTATCCAATTGGCTATCGCTTCCATTTCACTGTCGCCTGTATTCTCTTGATTTGAATACACTAAACAGACATAAGGTGCTTCAATTTTGATACTTGAAACATCAAATGGTCTTTTTGAAATGGCAACTGAAATATTTCTTGTTTGCAAGTTTAGTTTCTCCAAAACTTAATTTCAGACGTCCAATCTTTCTGCATCTTCTAACACAGCCTTCGCCCACGTGAACACATCCGCGCAATAAACTTCCGCATTCTCGGCGCGGACATTGAGAATCGTCTTCGTCCACGTGGATTTATTTATAACAGGTAAACCATCCCTTGAATTGATCTTGAAGGTGCGCTTGCCACTATCAACCAAATCTTTGTTCTGTTTCCTAATGAAGGCAGGCGGCTTATTTTCCACGAGGAATTCATGTAGTAATCCGCGCTCGTGCAGCCAGCCTTCGCGAGTCAACCTGCTGGAGTGCTGAAGCACGTACGCAGTGACTGTCAAGTGATGGACGATGCTGTAGCCAGCATCTGTGAATTCCAGGGCAAGGAACTCATGAAAACGGGATTCGCAGTCCGCTGCGCCGCATTCGGGGGGCAGGTCACGGCAGGGTTCGGTTGAAAAGCCGACCACGCGATCAATATATTCCTGCGGGTTGCCAGCAAGCGCCACACCGTGAAGCCCGTCTGGATTTCCCATCGTTCGCGGGGGTCTTTGGCTGCTTCGTAAAATAATCGGCTGAAGTAAATGTCTTTCGAGCCGCTGGCAATCAGCAGGATGGGCCGAGGCGCGATTCTTCCGATCACCTCCAAAACACCCGCATCCCTGCCGCGGATCATATATTCATACATCCGATAGTACAGCCAGTTGAAAGGCAGGTTGAGCCAGCGCTGTATGGATCTGGGGGAGCCGCCATGGTCGGATAATCGGGCAGGGCTTAGACCATCGAGGACAAGTGCACGGATCTTGTCTGTTTTCAACGCGCCGCGCAGGGCAGCTTGTGCGCCGAGCGAAATCCCCAGCGCGCCGATCTTTGCCCCCGTTGACATCCACGCGGCTGAGCAGGTAATCCACCGCGCCTGCAACATCGCTCTGCTTCGCGCAGGCCGTAGGTGGATGTGTCGCCGTCGCTGCTGCCATGAGCGCGCAGGTCGATCATGGATCACGCCGTAGCCTGCGTTGACAAGAAATGAAGCATGGACCAGCATGTCGGTGCCTGCGCCTCCCAACCCGTGGATCAGGATAATAACGGCGCGATTTCTGCCAGCATGGAATCGCCCGAAGAGGGGTCAGTCCGTCACGCGATTTGAAAGTGATCCTTGAACACCAGGTTGGATTTGCTGTCCCAGTTGAATCTTCGGGATGGATGCGCAAATTGAAAGGCATTCCCGAAAGCCGAACGGAGCACCCATATAAACAGTACTAGGGTCCAATACAGCGGGTGTTCCAACGCGTAGCCGCCGATCATAAGAACGACGAAAACAATATCCACAGCAGGGTCACGTTGCGATAATATCGCCAGCCTTTTCGATACATGGCTAGGCTTTGGGCCCTTTATGAATGGATGAGACGCCCTCGCTCCACAAGACTTTTTGCGTAATGCCGCTGATCTTCCATGCCCCCCATTGCCTTGCAAGCTGGAAATCATACATGCAGTGGGTGGTGAATTCCTCTGTTTCGGACCTTCTCCAAACCACCATTGAGGCGCGGCAGGCGGCGGCATCGAAATCGGGGAAGATAACCTCATAATTCCCGACCACGTGATGAAGTTTCAAGTGGTCAAGCGACCTCGCGGCGGAGTCTTACATACTCACTGGCTGAGATGGTTTCGGGCGGCGTGCCGCGCAGGTCGGAGTAATCGGTGTAAAGTGATTCGGTGAAACAGGCCTGCAATCCATCCCAATCTTTCACGTCGAAGCTGTTGGCAAAGCGAGCGATCAATTGCTGGATATTCAAAATATCTTCGTGCATATTTAGATTCCTTTTGGTAACAGTACTCGCCCGGCTGCGGTCATTTTTCCTTCTTCCATCATTTTTCGCGCCCGCTCGATATTCGCATCTGTCCAAATGGATTTCTGCCTGCGCGGCGAGAAGCGTTTTGCATAGCGTTGATCATCCATGCCTTTTTCGAAGCCGTCGATCCAGCCAAAGCAAATCGCTTCCTCCACCGCATCCACATATGGGATGGATGGCTTTTGGGTGAATTTCTTGTACTGGATCAACCAGATCTCTTTGCAGGTCTTGTGATTCTTTTCCAGCCATTCGCGGAATTCCTCGCGGGTGGTGACGTAAATTGTTTCGCCGATTTCCATTTAGGTTCTCCGTGTCATTGCTTCGTCAGGCAGAACGCCTTCCTTTCAACGACATAATAAAACGCCTCTCATTGTGAGAGGCGACATGCGAGACACATATCATCTCTCATCTACCAGACTCGTTTACGGTCTGCCGAAGTTGGCACCGCTTGAACGGTTGCCGAGGCTTCAAAGGGTCGGTCCCTCAGCCTCTCTGGATGAGTACAGCTAAAATATTGTTTTCGTTTTTATATCATAGCGAATAGGGCATGTCAACTCAAAAATTTTCGTGGCGTCTCTTTCTCTTTATAATGATTCACAGTACGCCGTACAAACCCAGAATAAATAATACAAGACTGAGCAGCGCAATAAACACATGTGGAATTGCAACATTCACTTTTTGCATGTACTTGATGGTCTGGTCGCCTTTTGCGCTGTACTCCTTTGACCAGCTTGCGTAGGTCTGAAGCGGTATCGCTTCACCGTGCTTTTCCTCCCGGATGATCTTTTCGATTTCCTGAATCCGCGTCGAAAAGAAATGAGATAAACCCCGCCAGTGACCTTCAAGAAACCAAAACACGATCGAGGCGCCAAAAGCAATGAGGAACAAAACACTGTTCTTGTACAGGAATCCAGCGCCGATCGTTGCGAGTGCGACCGTGATCGCCCAATTCTTGATGTTCAACCCTTTGCTGTCCATGTCTTCGTAGAAATGTTGCAGCATGATGTATTCATCTTTTAGCAATTCCGCGCGTTTATCCTTGTTCATATTCTCTCCTTTTCAAAGGGTTATCTGGAATCATTGATGATCTTTTAGCCATGCCAGTGCGCTGTTTCCTGCTTTGCGTCCACTGGCGAAACAGGCGGTCAATAAATAGCCTCCCGTCGGCGCTTCCCAATCGAGCATCTCACCTGCGCAAAAGATCCCTGGGAGTTCGCGAAGCATCAAATGTTCATCCAGAGATTCGAACATCACGCCGCCAGCGGAACTGATCGCCTCATCCAGCGGACGTGTCGCGATCAATGGGATGGGCATGTGTTTGATGAAAGCCGCCAACCGTTCTGTGTTTGAAAATTCCTCTTTTGGCATGAACTCATGCAGCAGCCCCACCTTCACGCCTTTCAACCCCACCGTCTTTTCAAGATGACTCGACATCGAACGCGAGCCGCGCGGTTTTGATAATCTTTCAACCAGCCACTCGTGTGACCTGTCAGGTGTCATGTCCAATTCAAGGACTGCCTTGCCGTTGGCTTCGATCTCATCACGGAGCGGCGCCGAAGCAGCGTAGATCAAACTTCCCTCCACGCCTTCCTTCGTCACAATGAATTCACCCTGTTGATGGAACGACCCAAACGACAACACTACCGATTTCAGCGGCTGACCATCGAATCGCTCCCGAAAATGTGGACTCCATGTCACATCAAATCCGCAATTGGATGGTTTCAACGCTTCGACCTTAACCCCGGCCTGCTTCAACCAATGGACCCATACGCCGTCCGAGCCGAGTCTTGCCCAACTGCCCCCGCCAAGCGCCAGAATCACCGCATCGGCATGGACGGTTTTTTCGTCCTCGGGCGTTTCAAATTTAATGATGCTCCCACCGCCATCCCCGGCGATAATCCCTCCTACCCACCTGTGCCGCAAATGAAAATTGACTCCCGCATCGCCCAGCCGTTTCAACCATGCACGCAACAGCGGACTGGCCTTCATCTCTTTCGGAAAGACCCGCCCCGATGTGCCAACGAAAGTTTCCACCCCGAGTCCGCGCGCCCACTCGCGCAGGTCATCGGGCGTGAAATCGGATAACCACTTTTCCACTTCATTTTTTCGATTTCCATACCGTGAAACGAATTTTTCGAACGGCTCTGAGTGCGTGAGATTCAATCCGCTTTTGCCCGCCATCAGAAATTTCCGCCCCAGCGATGACATGGAATCATACACATCCACCTGCACGCCATGTCCGCTCAAAACCTCTGCCGCCATCAACCCTGCAGGCCCGCCGCCGATAATTGCCACTGAATCATTCATAAGTTCATTATAAAGAGAAAAACTCCCGATTGGGTCGGGAGTTTTGGCGAAAGTATCTATCCAGTTTTGATACTCCTGTGAGCCTGTGGGCCGTTTGGGGAGCTTCTTGTGCTGAACATCACCTGACCAGCCCGTCTCCATTTTTCTTATCCTACCTTCCCACACTCAAAACCCCGCCCAACGCGTTCAACTTCAAAGTCCATGTACTGCCGATCTGAAATTGTTGAAACTCGCTGACTGAGCCTGGTGAATAAGTAATTTCTCCCTTCGGGGTGCTGAAGGTGACAGTCAGGGTCGCCGACGCATTCCCGAGCCGCTGACCATTGAATACACTCGGCTCTGCATACTCTGGAAACAGGTCGCTGCCGCTCAAATCATACGATTGAATGGTCGCCCACTCATCAACGGTGTAACTGCAATAATCCTGGCTTTCGGTGCGGCACTCGGTCACAACCTCGGCGAAGCCATTGCCCCTATCCACGGTCTTGTCTTCACAGATTTCCTGGCTCTCCGTATGACACGAAACATCATACGCACCCGAGGGCGGGCTTCCACGCTCATTGGAATAATTCACCGCGCGGATCTCCTGCAAAGGAACGGAAGTCTGCCAGAAAACATCGGCCACGGTCCCCTCCACAGACTTGGATGGGAACACAAACAGGGCAAAGATTGCGATACAACACACCGCCAAAAACGCGCCGATGCCGCCGAACAAAAGCCAGTTTACCTTTTTAGGCTGAGCCTTTGCCGCAGGTGTCACTACTCCCGCCGCGGGAACTGGCTCAACGACTGTGCGTGGCAAAGGTGCGCCGCATTTGCCGCATACCCGTTCACTGCTCGGATTCTCAGCTCCGCAATTTTTACAGTTGATGATCTTTACAGCGGGAGCCGCCTGCAAAACCTGTCCCGCCTGTCTTGCCTTGCCTTCCTTCAAATCGCCGCCGCATTGCGAACAATTCGTCGCAGTGGCGGGGTTGCGCGTGCCGCAAAAACCGCAATGGATGTCTGCGCCTGCTTTTGCCGCGCTGGCAACCTTCTCATCGGTAATGATTTTTTCATCCGCTGCGCGCTGAAACTTGACATCATCAGGCTGGGGCGCTCCGCAAGCCTGACAAGTCTTCCTCGACCCCTTGTTGACGCCGTCGCAACTTGGGCAAACCCATTCAAGCTCAACGAAACCTTTACTTTGTTTTCTTTGCATCTCTCACTCCTTTATCCTTCGCGAGTGATTCTACAACAAAATTTTTTTATTGTGCGATGCCGTGCCATTTCAAAATATCATGAATGCGGGACTCGTGATTCGAATCAGGATAAGGCGACGGATCGCCCGCATCTTTTCTTAACGGAGAGTGGGTCAATGCGTCGAAAACAGCCATCGCCCCGTTGGCCACATTGTGCGGGTCATAGCCGCCTTCCAAAACGAAGACGATCTTGCCGCCGCAATGCTCATCTGCAAGCGCAACAAGTTTTTTTGAAATTTCATAATACCCACGCGTGGAGAGTCCCAGCGAGGTGATCGGGTCGTTCCAATGCGCATCGAAGCCTGCCGAGATCAACAGCATCTGCGGGCGGAAGGATTCCACCACGGGCTTGAAAATTTCATCAGCCACGCGCGCGAAGGTTCCGTCGCCTGCAAACTCATGCAAGGGTACATTGACCAGCCGTCCCTTTGCATGAGGCGCGTCATTGATCCAGCCTGTGCCCGGGTAAATTCCCCACTGGTGGGTCGAAATGAATCCAAAACGGTCGTCATCCACACAAGCCGCCTGTGTGCCGTTGCCGTGATGCGCGTCATAATCGATGACCATCACGCGCTGTAATCCGTTTGCCAGCGCTTCACGCGCCGCGATGGCAATGTTGTTGAAAATGCAAAAGCCCATCGCGCGGTCTGGCTCGGCATGATGCCCCGGCGGGCGGACAATGGCGAAGGCGTTCTGCGCCTCGCCGTTGAGCACCGCACGCGTGCAGGTGATCACGCCGCCTGCTGCGAGCAGTGCATCTTCATAAGATGTCTGCGTGATATAGGTAGGCGCGTGATCGATGATGCCCGGTCCGCGTGTGCAAACCTCCGCAATGGCTTTGACCAATTGCGGGTCGTGTGCCAGTGCGATCTGCTCAGGCGTGGCACGCACCGCCTCGATTCTTTCCGCATCCACGGAAGCAAGCAGTGGCTCCAACACATCCAACCGCCCGGGCCTTTCGGGATGGTCTGGGAATTCATGCGTTTTTGATGGCACAAACGTGAAAACGGTTTTCATGGGTTAATAACTTCCCGTGATCTGCTTCCAGATGAATTTTGCAAAATCCTGTTCGTAGTTTGGCTGATTTAATCCGCTAGGCGGCAGTGACGACGGTGTAATGATACTTAAGTTGTAACCGGGCGGGGGATTAAAATTAAGGGCCTCCAAAGTTATCACCTGGTTGATCAGGGAGGTATATGGAATTGTCCAGGAATAGGACGTGTTGTTTTTGGTGCCATCTACTTTAATGTAAGGCATGGTAACGACAATGTTCGTGTTGAATTTTGGATTCAGGACCCATTTGCATTCACCATTTGTTGATTGGGTGAAGGGAAAGGCAAGATAACCAAATACGGCATCTGATGCCGTGTCGATGGATTGGGCAAGATTATGGTCGTCATGGCTGTGTGGAACTTGCAGGTTTTCAGAATTGTTTAGAATGATTTCATCAATTGGGAGTTCAATGGTGTGGCGGATCGGGTTGATGCTGTTTGCCGGGGAGACTGTCAACAGAAATAGCAGCTCGTCACGAGCGGCTACATTGTTGAGCATGTTTTGAAGTTGTTCTGGAAACCCGCTGGTGGGGTACCCATCTTTTAATACTTGGTTGAGATACACAGCTTGGAGTAGTTGCGGGCTGACGAAAGTGAGCGTGATTCGTACCTTGTTGGCTCCATCCAACGTGATCGTTTCCGTATCAGACCAGCGTTGTGTTTCGGTGATCAACTTTTGGAACGCGGCGTATTGCGCTCCTTGAAATTGTGTAAATGCTGGAATGGACGGGTCTAAGGGAATGGAGGTGACGGGAGTCGTTGAGTAGGCATATTCAAAGATGATGTTTGCCCACGGTTGCGGAATCGTCCGATATACATTTACGGTCTCTAATGGTACTGGTGTACAGGCTTCCAAAGCGGCAACGACAGGCGCCTGTGTCATGATGGATGGTGGAACACACCCAACACTCCCCAGCATAACCGCCAGTGCCTGGAATCCGCACAGGAAAATTGACAAGCGTTTTTTGAACAAAGATAAACCCCGTGACATTCGCCCCGCCTTTCCGACATTAAGTGCGCAAAATAAAGGAATTTTGCGATGAATAATATTTAGCATTGTACAACTGTTTGAATGAAAAGTTAAGCAGCAATGAAACGAAGCAGGGATTTTCGCGAAGTAATCCTCAAAAACCGTTTGAATTAACGTAATTCGCGGCAAAGAATCTGGATGAATCTCAAGGTGGTAACTGAAGCAGGCGATATTTCCAGTAAAATCAGGCGGTTAGGAGAAACAACCCTTGCTGAATCGCTTGAAACTTGCCGCAAAAATTCTCTTGCGCGGCGAACCTCAAAAGAAAAACCGCAATCCAATCCCTGCCATCACCGCCGAGGAAGTTGCCGAAGCCCGCGCCTTTTTTCCGCGCGATAAGTTTTTCATCTTCGGCCATGCCCGCTCGGGGACGACCCTGCTCATGCGCCTTGCCCGTTTGCATCCCGAAGTCCACTGCAATTATCAGGCGCATTTTTTTACGCGCAAACCGCTGCTTAAATCATTGGTCGATTCGCCCGAAGCCGAGGAATGGCTCACCCGCAAATCCAACCGCTGGAATCAGGGCCGTGACCTTTCTCCGCTGGTGCTGCGCGCCACGGCAGATTTCATCATGGAGCGCGATGCCGCCCGCGAAGGCAAAATGATCGTCGGCGATAAAAGCCCATCTTCCATCATCCACGGGCAGGCTGTGCGCGATATGCACGCAGTTTATCCCGATGCGAAAATGATTTGCATCGTCCGCGATGGACGTGACGTGTTGATCTCGGAACGTTTTCGGAATTTCGTCGAAGAATCAAAGTTTCTGACGTCGGAAGACAAACGCATCATGTCGGACCTGCGGCTTGATCCTATTCCCTTTTCAGATGGCCGCCGTTCGATATTTACCGAAACCTTCATCCGCCGCGTTGCCAAAGACTGGGTGAAAGACCTGACCGAAACAGAAGACGAAGGCCGCAGGCTGTTCAACGACCATTATTTTGGAATGCGCTACGAAGACCTGCTTTCCCAGCCGTTCGATGAAATGAGCAAACTGTGGAAGTTCCTCTCTGTGAAAGGCATTGACCCAGCCCTCGATAAAGTCTTGCGCGCTGAAATGTCCACGAATCCTGATGAAGAGTGGCAATCCAAACGCAACGAAGGCATTGCATCCTTTTTGCCGAAGGGACAGGCTGGCAATTGGACTCGGCTATTCACCGAACGCGATAAGGCTGTGTTCAAAGAAGTCGCGGGCGAGATGTTAATCCGCTGGAAGTATGAGCAGGATTTGAATTGGTAAGGTGCGACGCACCGTTGACTGATAATGCCCCTCGAAACAGAATCAGCTTTCGGTTAAGTGCGAAGCGTTGCAAGTCGTGAAGGAAATATTCCCCTTGGACATCGTCAAAAAAATTCCCCGCTGGGAGCAGGTCATCCCCGTTTATGCCGTCATCGTGATGATGGTGTATGTGTGGTCGCTCTTTCAGTATTTTTGGAGGCTTTCAAGCTGGCTCAATTTTTCAACGCTGGGACAGGTTGGGGGCATTTATGTTTATACGGTGGCGGTCAATTTTATTGAAAGCCTTTTGATCCTGCTTGCGCTGCTTGTGTTGAGCGTGATCCTCCCTTCGAAATGGTTTTATGAGCAGTTCGTGGTGAAGGGTAGTGTGTTGACCTTTCTCACCCTCGGCGGGTTGATGCTCTTCAACCAAACTCTGTTCGAGGATATTCTGCATCCTTCGATATTGCTTCCGAAACTTCTGGCTTTTGCGGCTGTTGTTGTTCTTTTGATCTTTCTGTTTGGCCGAATTGGTTTCTTGAAAAAAACGATGGAAGAACTTGCGAATCGCATGACCGTGTTTCTGTATATCTGGATGCCGATCACCGCGATTTCGATTTTGGTTTTGCTGGTGCGAAACATTTTTTGAGCTTGAAGAAGCCCGATGCACATAAAGAAGGAAGATAGATGTCCAAATTCAACCGCCGTAGTTTTTTGAAATTGATCGGGGCTGCCGCTCCTGCAGTTTTGCTGCCCAGCCTCGCACATCGTGTCGGCGGGTTGGATGCTTCGCGCCCAAATATCATTGTGCTGTTGTTCGATGCCATGAGCGCGCGAAACCTCTCGTTGTATAAATATCCGCGCCCCACCTCGCCCGCGATGGAGCGTTTCGCCGAACATGCAAATGTGTATCACGCGCACAACTCCAGCGGAAATTACACCATCCCCGGCGTGGCCTCGTTGATGACGGGTACCTATCCGTGGAAGCATCGCGCCATCAATCATCGCGGCGCGATTCGGCAAAGCATGGTGGGGAATAACCTCTTCCGCGTTTTAGGCAGTGACTATCACCGCCTGGCCTTCCCCCAAAATTTTTGGGCCACCCTCTTGCTTTCGCAATTTCAAGATGATGTTGATGTGCTGCTTTCATCGGGCGAATTCTCCGAGTTGAGTTATCTGCTGAGCGATCATTTCCCCAAAGATAAAAACATGTCAGCGCGCGCGTTGGATGATTTTCTGTTCAGAGTGGGGGAGGCGCCGCCTTCTTTGGTGCTGGGTTCTCTGGAAAGATTGTTGTATTCGTGGCAAAGCAATCACCTGCCTACAGACGGTTACAAGGAATTGCCTCATGACCTCAACTATCCGATCACTTTTCGGTTGGAGGATGTGTTCGATGGTTTGATCTCGCTGATTCCGAGTCTGCCTGCGCCGTTCTTCACGTACCTGCATCTGCTTCCGCCGCACACGCCTTATCGTCCCACCGACAAATTCTTCAACGCCTTCCGCGATGACATGAAGCCCATGCGCAAACCTGACCATCGTTTTGCCGATGGTACTTCGAATGCAGACCTCAATCTGGCGCGGCGTTTATATGATGAATACATCGCCTCCCTCGATCAGGAATTGGGCAGGTTGTTGGATTCGCTTGAAAGCCAGGGCCTTTTCGAGAATAGTTATGTCATCCTCACCGCTGACCATGGCGAGATGTTCGAACGCGGCGAGAAGGGACATTCCACGCCGTTGTTGTACGACCCGGTCATTCACATCCCGTTGTTGATCTCCGCACCGGGGCAGAAGACTCGCCGCGATATTTACACCCCCACAAATGCCGTGGATATCCTCCCCACACTCGCCCACCTGACAGGCAATCCGCTCCCTGCCTGGACCGATGGAAAGCCGCTGCCCGGCCTCGGCGGTGAAGAAGATTACGAACGCAGTTTATATTCTGTGGAAGCGAAACTCAGCCCTGCCAACGGAATCCTCAACAAGGCCACGGTCGTTTTGCGAAAAGGAGACCGCAAACTCATTTATTACACAGGCTACGAAGCGGAAGATTCCTTCGAGTTGTACGACCTGAGCGAAAACATCGAAGAACTCCACGATCTGTATCCAGACCAGCCTGCTTTCGCAAAACAAATGAAGGAAGAATTACTCGAAGCGTTTTTCGAGGCAAATAAAAAAAAAAGACCTTTGCAAAAGTCTAAAGATGTAACCAGGAGACACGAAGACACAGAAAACCAATTAAAACTCCGTCGGGGGGGCTACAGGTCTATTCAGTCACTCTCAAAAGGATAAAACATGAAATTTCTAATCGCAGGTCTCGGCTCCATTGGCCGACGTCACTTTCGCAATCTGATCGCCCTCGGCGAAAAAGATATCGTTCTGCTGCGCACGCGCAAGGCCACCCTGCCCGATGATGAGTTGGCGGGCTATCCCGTTGAGACCGATCTGGCCGAGGCGCTCAAAAAACACAAGCCCGATGCCGTGGTTGTGGCGAATCCAACTTCGCTGCATCTCGATGTTGCCATCCCTGCCGCTGAAGCGGGCTGTCACATTTTGCTGGAGAAACCCGTTTCACACTCGCTTGACCGACTCGACCTGCTTGAAAAAGCCGCGGCAAAAAGCGGAAGCAAAATCCTCGTCGGGTTTCAATTTCGCTATCACCCCACTTTGAACAAGGCGCGTGAATTGATTCAGTCTGGCGCGCTTGGCAAAATATTAACTGTCCATGTGCATTGGGGCGAGTATCTTCCGCAGTGGCATCCGTGGGAAGATTATCGTCAGAGCTATGCCGCGCGCGCCGACCTTGGCGGCGGGGTCATCGTCACGCTCACGCATCCGCTCGATTACCTGCGTTTTCTTTTGGGCGATGTCGCGTCGTTGTGGTCGTTCAACGAGCATTTGTCTGCGCTGGAATTGGATGTGGAAGATTTTGCAGAGATCGGTTTGAAGTTTTCGAGTGGGGCAGTGGGCGGCGTACACATCAATTATTTTCAACGCCCCGGTGTGCATAAACTGGAAATTGTCGGAACGGATGGAACAATGCGCTGGGATAACGCGGACGGAATCCTGCACCTGTTCAAAATGCCCGCCCCCTTCGGCTCCTATTCGGACCTGCCGCCTGCTCCTGTCACCGAATCATTTTCTCCCCCCGATGGATTCGAGCGCAATCAATTGTTCATCGCGCAGACCAAACACTTCATTGACATCGTGCGCGGAGATGCACAACCCATCTGCACCCTCACCGACGGTGTCCGCGCTTTGCAAATGGCGCTGGCCGCTTATGAATCGCAGAAGACGGAGAAGTTGGTGAAGTTTGGTAGGGTCTGAAACGATCACATTCTCCCAAATCACATTCGGCGAATCTTTCAACAGGTACACCTTGATCTTTTCCCCGATCACAGCTTGGACGTAATCCTTTTTCAAATATGGCGCGGCTTCGGCATCGGTGCCTTCCCAAATGGAGACGATGACATCGGGTTTGAGTTGACCGAAGGTGTAGGCGTAATCCCATTTCATGTGACCGGGCCGCATAAATGGGACATCGGCAATGCTCATCGGTGTGCGCACGTTTTGATGCGCGATGTACGGGTCGGCTTTGCCGAGAATATCAATCGCGTAGCGGTCGGGCAACAGGTAGGGAATTGTCCCCGCGCCGATCACAGCGACGGAGGCCCCGGGTTCCGTCACATTTTCGATGGCGAGAGCGATCTGCAAATTGCGGTCACTGCCTGCCACGTAATCGGGTCGCCGTGTGAAATTCCAGCGTTCGATGGATTTCCATTCGCCGATCAACGCATTGAAATTGAGGAGGGAAAAAGTAAAAAGGACGACAAACACAACCCGCCAGCCAATTTCAAAAAGGTTTCCTTTGTGACGATCGCTCCTCCCGCCGTCCCCGGCGGCGAGGACGCCGCCTTGAGCGAAAAGATTTGAAGCTGCTTTCTTCAACAACTCCACCGCTGACCACGAGAACACAACAAAAAACAACGGCATGGCGATGACAATATATCGATTCGCCCCGCCGTGATTCTCCCAGGCATCCCCGCCCACGTACACGGAATAGGCCACCTGCCCGATGAAGACCAGCGCGAGCAAAGTCACCTTCCAATCGCGGCGGAAGAGGAAGATCGTGAACGGCAGTAAAAAGAGCATCCAGTTCGAGTAATACGCAAAATGGATCAGGGCGTACAGTCCGCGCAGGAGGCGCAGGGTGAGCGGCCAGCCTTCCACTTTGAGATAGTAGGTGTTCGGGAGCAGGGCGTCGTAATAGAGATAGCGCGCCAAAGTCTGTCCGCCGAGCGAGAGGACGAGCAATCCCAACCCCCAGATCAAATGCTCTTTGCGATTCTCTTTTTGCACGAAAAACAAAACCGCCAAAATGACGATGTATGGCACGGCCATATCAAAGCGGACAAGGGTGGAAATGGCAAGCAAAATGTAGATCGAAACGGAGAATTGTTTGTCGTTTTTCAGGATCAGCCAAATGACCGCGGATAACATCAGCGCAAGCAGGCTCACTTCCATGCCGAGCAGACCATACGAGTTGAGCGGCGCGTAGAAAGCAGTCAGCGCTACGGCGGCGAGCATGGCGAAGAGGTCATCTGTAAAATGTTCGATAATGCCTTTAACGAGAAGCAGGTTGAAGGTCAGGAGCGAAGCGCCGATGATCTGCATCACAAGGCTGGTTTCGTTCAATCCGATCGGCAGCAGGTGGACGAGGGCCATGAGCCCCACCCAGAGCGGGTTGGTGAATCCTTCCACGTGTTCGCCTGCGTTCCAGACCGGGCCTAGTCCGTGCGCGAGGTTGTAGGCGTAGCGCATTGAGATCATGGCATCGTCGAAAAGGACATAATACGTTTTGCCTTCGATGATGAAACTGGTGGCCGCAATATAGCGCTGACAGTAGTAAATGTAGCCAAAAATAAGCAGGGCAAACAGGGTATTGCGAAGAAATTTCGAGTTCATTGTTTTGGGATTATATCTTAGCCGTTTAAAATTCATTGACTGAATTTTGGAGTATAATTGCCGCTTGTAAAAATTAAAAAACTTCGAAAGCCTCTCGATACCCGAAGGGTAAGGCGGGCCTGAAAAGATTTATCAACCAAATGGAGTAAAAAAATGGCAAAAGCAAAACTCATTCCTCCCTATGGCGGAAAACTGGTCAACCTTGTGGTTGAAGGCAAGGAACGCGAGGAGCTTCTCGCCCGCGCCGGTAAACTTCCTTCCATCAAGATCACAATGCGCAACCTGTGCGATCTCGAATTGATCGCCACGGGCGGTTTTTCACCTCTCACCACTTTCATGGGCAAGGCTGATTACGACCGCGTGCTCAAGGAAATGCGCCTTGCGGATGGGACTCTCTTCCCGCTTCCCATCACCCTGACAGCGGATCCCAAAGAATTGCCGACCGTCGGCGAGGATTTGGCGCTGCGCAATGCGAACTTCGACCTGATCGCCGTGATGACCCTCGATGAGGTTTATCACTGGGATGCAGAGACCGAAGCCGCGCATGCATACGGTTCCACCGATTCCAAGCACCCGATGGTCTCTGAAATGGGACGCTGGGGCAAGGTCTGCATCTCCGGCCCGATGAAAGTTGTGAACCTTCCCAAGTATTATGACTTCGTCAATCTGCGCCACACCCCCGCGCAGGTTCGTGCCATGCTTGAGGAAATGGGGCACGATAATGTTGTTGCTTTCCAGACCCGCAATCCTTTGCACCGTATTCATGAAGAATTGACCAAGCGCGCCGCCGCGGAAGTCAAAGGCTCTTTGATCGTTCACCCCGTAGTTGGCATGACCAAGCCCGGTGATGTGGACCATTACACCCGCGTCCGCACCTACAAGGCGTTGGTTGATAACTACTACGATAAGAAAGACACCATGCTCAGCCTGCTGCCGCTCGCCATGCGCATGGCTGGCCCGAAGGAAGCCCTCCTTCATGCCATCATCCGCCGCAACCATGGCGCGAATCATTTCATCGTGGGCCGCGATCATGCGGGTCCGGGAAATGACTCCACGGGCAAACCGTTCTACGGTCCGTACGATGCGCAGGAGATCATGAAGCAGTACGAAGCCGAAATCGGCGTCAAGATGGTTCCGTTCGAAATGCTGGTCTATCTTCCCGATGAAGCACGCTACGTGGAAGAGAAGGACGTACCGAAGGGTGCAAAGACCGCCAACATCTCCGGTACTCAGGTGCGCGATGATTTTCTTGCCAAGGGCAAATTGCTCCCCGAGTGGTTCACCCGCCCTGAAACCGCTGAAATTTTGCGCGAAATGTATCCGCCCCGCCACAAACAGGGCTTTGCCATTTGGTTCACCGGTTTGAGCGGCTCGGGCAAATCTGCAACCACCGCCGTGCTCACCACATTGCTCCTCGAACGCGGACGTGAGACCGCCATCCTCGATGGCGATGTCGTTCGCACGCACTTGTCCAAGGGTCTCGGCTTTAGCAAGGAAGACCGAGATACCAACATCATCCGCATCGGTTTCGTGGCTGGTGAGATCGTCCATGCCGGCGGCGCAGTGGTTTGCGCAGCCATCAGCCCCTACCGTGCCACACGTCAGGAAGCCCGCAAGATGGTTGGTGAGAACTTCATCGAGATCTTCATGGATACTCCTGTTGAAGTCTGCGAACAGCGCGATGTGAAGGGCTTGTATGCCAAGGCTCGTCAGGCCATGGTGGATGGAAAACCGATGGGCTTTACCGGCGTTGATGACCCGTATGAACAGCCGATCGATCCCGAAATCACCCTCAAGGGCTTTGGCGCATCTCCTGAAGAGAACGCCCATGCCATTGTCAAGTACCTCGAAGAGCAGGGCTATATTCTGCCCATGAAGTAAACCAAAGACCTGACAGGTTTAACGCAACTCCACTTGTCGATTGTGGTTTGGCGAATCACAGACATTCATCCGATTGAATCTCTGTGGGAACCTGTCAGGTCTTTTTATCATTTTATGACCCGACAACGTGCCGCATCTTTCGCCGCCCTCGGCCTGCTCGCCATACTAGGGACAGTTTTCATCCTTTATGCGACTCCCGAAGGCCTCGGCCTTTCAGATGATTCGATTGCTTACATCGCAGGCGCACGCAGTCTATTAAGCGGACAGGGTTATCGCGAAGCATGGCTTGCGAGCAACGGCCCGGTCACACACTTTCCCCCAGGTTTCTCATCCATTCTTGCATTGGTCGGTCTTAGCGGACTCGACCCCGTGCGCGGCGCGCGTTTTCTTAACGCGTCGTTGTTCGGCGCAAATACCTTTCTGCTCGGCCTGATCGGCTGGCGCATGACCAAATCACAAATTGCGGGTGTTGTGCTCGCTCTGCTTTTTGTTCTGAATGCCTCCCTGCTGCGCATCCATGCGGTGGCGATGAGCGAACCGCTGTATATCTTTTTCAGCCTTGGGGCATTTCTCCTGTTTGATTTTTATTTCGAGCAGCGCGAAAAACGCTGGTTGATTCTGGTGGGGTGTTTTGTCGGCGCAGCCTACCTGACGCGTTACGCGGGGCTGGCTTTGTTCGCCACGTTTCTCGTGGCGTTGATTTTGCTGCGTGAAAACTGGTTGAAGCGAATCACCCGTTCGCTGATCTTCATCGCCTCGTTTTTGCCGTGGGCGGCGGCGTGGAGTCTCCGCAACAAACTGGTCGCGGATAATGCCACCAATCGCACGCTCGTCTATCACCCGCTGACCGAGGAGAATATTCAGGCGGGGATTTACAATTTCTCCGAGTTTCTCATCCCGATCGAGACATGGCGGAGGGCATTGGTCAAAAACCTTGACCTGCTGTTTGCCATTCTTGCCATTCTCGGGCTGGTGATTCTCGTTTGGGTTGTTGCGAAGGGGCTAAAGAAATTCTTCCAGCCTTCTTCCGAGATGCCCGAAATCCTGTCTTTCACGAACGGGCTTTACATCTTCGCCTACCTTGCATCGATCCTTTCTTCGATGATGCTGTTCGATGCCAGCACCAAATTCAAAGCGCGCATCAATTCACCCATCTACGTTTCTCTGCTGATCCTGCTGGTGTGGCTCGGATTTTGGCTCTGGCAAAAGCGATCCTTGCTTTGGCGCGGGGTTGTCGTCGGGGCGGCTGTGTTTCTCGTGGCGCTATCAAGCCGCGAGTTGGCGGGAGTCGTAAGGCAGTTCCACAAGGGCGGGCAGGGATATGCATCCTTCCAATGGTATGATTCGGCAGCGATGGATTTCCTGAGCACACTTCCCGCAGGCAC
This sequence comes from Candidatus Villigracilis affinis, assembly GCF_016705895.1. Taxonomy (NCBI): domain Bacteria; kingdom Bacillati; phylum Chloroflexota; class Anaerolineae; order Anaerolineales; family Candidatus Villigracilaceae; genus Candidatus Villigracilis; species Candidatus Villigracilis affinis. Next base: position 19,646 of record NZ_JADJKT010000038.1, read on the forward strand.
ACGTATTTACACCAATCAGGCTGGCCCCGTTTATCTTTATACGAATCGTCCCGCCTACGTTTTGCCCGACCTGGTTGACCCCGTCACAGGTCTGCCGCGCGAACGTTACGAAGAAGGTGTGCAGGCTTTGCAGGAGGATGTGCTTTCGGGGAACGCTGTCCTCGCTTTGTTCAAATTTGGCGCGGAAGAAGAGGATGTGCAAAGCATCTATCTGCAATTGGCCGATGGCTTGAACCTTGCCCTCGATAAACGCGGCGATAAAATTTATACGGCTTTTCCGTAAAAGGAACATATATGACCATTTTCGATAAATTCAGTTTGAAAGATCGCGTGGCTGTTGTCACGGGCGGGGTGGGGCTGCTTGGCGCAGAATTTTGCAAGACTCTTGCTGAAGCAGGCGCGGCAGTTGCTGTCGTTGACTTGAACGGCGATGCAGCCAACAAAGTAGCAAATGGACTCGTCCAGTCTGGATACAAGGCGATGGGAATCGCGACCGACATCACCAAACCAGAATCGGTCAACGCGATGGTCGCCTCGGTTCTTTCGACCTTTGGCAGGCTCGATGTACTGGTGAATTCAGCCGCCCTCGATCCAAAGTTCGACCCTGATGCCGCCGCGAAAGGCATCGCCCCCGGCGCATTCGAGGACTATCCGCTTGAGCAATGGAATGCGGCGTTGAATGTCAACCTCACGGGCATGTTCCTCGTTACGCAGGCTTGTGTCAAACAAATGAATGCGCAGGGCAAAAAAGGCAGCATCATCAATATCTGCTCCACCTATGGACTCAACGGCCCCGACCAGCGGATTTACATCAAAGACGGCAAACGTGTGGCATACAAACCTGTGTATTACACCACCACCAAGGCAGGCGTGATGGGATTTACCAAATACCTCGCCGCCTACTATGCCGAGACGGAAATCCGCGTGAATGCGCTCACTCCGGGCGGTGTGTTCAACAACCACGAAGAATATTTTGTGAAAAATTATTCCGCCAAAACCATCCTTGGCCGCATGGCGAAAAAGGATGAAATGAACGGCGCTTTGTTGTTTCTGGCCTCTGATGCATCCTCCTACATGACGGGGAACAACGTCATCGTAGATGGCGGCTGGACGGCATGGTAATCACCAATTACCAATGACAAACATCCTCGCTCTTATCCCCGCTCGTGGCGGCTCGAAAGGTATTCCGCGCAAGAATATCCGCAACTTTGCGGGGTATCCCCTCATTGCGTGGAGCATTGCCGCGGCAAAACAATCTGAGCTGGTGACTCGCATCATTGTTTCGACAGATAATGAAGAGATCGCCGCTGTTGCCCGCGAGTGGGGGGCAGAGACTCCCTTCCTGCGTCCCGCAGAATTCGCACAGGACAAGACCACCGATTTGCCCGTTTTTGAGCATGCACTCAAGTGGCTTGAAGATGTGGAAGGCTATCGCCCCGATATTGTGATCCAGCTTCGCCCCACATCGCCCATTCGCCCACATACCATGGTGGATGATGCCATTCGTATTTTGCTGGAGCATCCCGACGCCGATTGCGTGCGTGGCGTGGTGCCTGCGGGGCAAAACCCGTTCAAGATGTGGCGCTTCAACGGCGAAGGCAAACCACTGAATCCGCTGTTGACCGTAGATGGAATCGCCGAGCCGTACAATGCTCCGCGCCAGATCCTGCCGCCCGTTTATTGGCAGACAGGTCACATTGATGCGATCCGCGAATCAACCATCGCCAATAAGAAATCTTTGACGGGCGATGTCATCTATCCGTTGGTGATCGACCCGAAATACACGGTGGATATCGATACCCTCCCCGACTGGGCGAAGTACGAAGCGCTCGTGTACAGTGGGTTGGAAATGGTCTCACCGGGCGCGGCGCGGCGTCCACTGCCTGAAACCGTGAAAATGATCATCTGCGATTTTGACGGCGTGGTGACGGATAATCTCGTCATCACCGATCAGGATGGCAGGGAATCTGTCACGGCTTCGCGCAGTGACAGTATGCACATCAAGAAACTGCGCGAGATGGGTGTCGAGGTGATGATCCTCTCCTCGGAACCAAATCCTGTTGTGATGGCGCGTGCGAAAAAAATGGGGGTGGAGGCAATTCACAATGTGGGCATGCAGGACAAGGGTAGAGTGATGCGCGAAATCCTCGCGCAGAAAAATGTCAAGGCGCAGAATGTCGTCTATCTGGGTAATGACCTGAATGACCTTCCCTGTTTTGAAATTGCTGGATGGTCTGTGGCGGTGGCGGATGCGTATCCCGAAGTCCTCCGCGCGGCGGACCATGTATTGACGAAAACGGGTGGTCATGGCGCGATCCGTGAGTTGTGCGAAATTATATTGAAACAATTATCTCAAAAGGAGAATACGAATGGCTCGTGAAATTAAATTTGGAAACCGAATGATGGGTGATGGTCATCCCGCGTACGTGATTGCAGAAGTGGGAATCAATCACAATGGCGATATGGATGTCGCGAAGAAGATCATTGATGCCGCCGCTCATGCGGGCGCGGATGCGGTGAAATTTCAGAAGCGCACACCCGAAGTGTGCACGCCGCCCGAACAGCAAAAGCAAATGCGTGAAACGCCCTGGGGCTACATCACCTATCTGGATTATCGTTACAAGGTTGAATTCAACGAAGAACAATATCGCGAGATCGACCGCTACTGTAAAGAGAAGAAGATCGATTGGATGGTCTCTGTGTGGGATGAGCCTTCCGTCGATTTCATGGAGAAATTCGATACGCCCGCATACAAAGTGCCCTCCGCTTCGCTGACGGATCACAACCTGTTGAAGTATGTGCGCAAAACAGGCAAGCCCATCATCATTTCCACGGGCATGTCCACGATGGAGCAAATTCACAAAGGCGTGAATATCGTCGGCGAAGATAACCTTGTCATCATGCATTGCACCAGCACGTATCCGTGCGAGCCCGAGGAATTGAACCTCAATATGATCGGAACCCTGCGCAAGGAATTCCCGAATAACCCCATCGGTTATTCAGGCCACGAAGTTGGGCTTGTGCCTTCGGCGGTTGCGATTGCGCTCGGAGCAACCTCCATTGAACGTCACATTACGCTGGATCGCGCCATGTGGGGCAGTGACCAGGCCGCCTCGGTGGAGCCCGGCGGCTTCGAGCGTTTGGTGAAATACATTCGTGTCACCGAAGCCGCGCTTGGCGATGGTGTGAAGAAGGTTTACGAATCCGAAAAGGGTTCGATGAAGAAACTTCGCCGCGTGGTGAGTGAATAAATTGAGTTTATAGGTTAGCAGGTTGGAAAGTTGACAAACCTTCCAACCTGCTAACTTTTCAACTTGCTATCCCGATGAAACAAATCCGCCGCACCCTCCGCCCTTATGGCAAGACCGCCCAAGCCATTCTGCGCTGGAAACGATTTTCTTTTAACGACGCGCCGCCCATCTTTGGCAACTCCAAACCCAAGAGCGGCTCGCATCTTTTATTGCAGATCCTCAACGGTTTTACGCAGATCATGCCGTATCGCTATGTAGCCGCTGACCCGGTGCGGACGATCACGTATGAGGGAAGACGAAAGACGAAAGAGGAAATCCTCGCGGATTTGAAGCGTGTGCCAAACGGAGTCATTGGCTGGGGCTATGTGGATGCGACAAAAGAAAACGCTTCTTTCTTAACCTCGGCAGGGCGCGTGAACTATTTTATTTATCGCGACCCGCGAGATATGCTTGTCTCACAAGTTTTCTTCGCGACCGATATGCACGAAGAGCACGGCATGCACGACTACTACAACTCCCTGCCCGATTTCGGCGCGAGACTTAACGTCGCCATCACAGGCATTGACCGTGATGGATTAAAGATGGTCAGCGTGAAGCAGCGCTACGAAGGGGTCTTTCAATGGCTGGAACAGAAGAGCGTGATGTGCCTGCGCTTCGAAGACCTCATCAACAACCGCGATACGACTCTCATGTCCATGCTGGATGAAATAGAAAAGACGGGATACAAGATCCCGACTCCGCGTGAAAAGGCGCTGGCCATTTTGGTGGATGCCATCCAGCCGAAGAAAAGTCATACCTTCCGCTCTGGTAAGACAGGCGGATGGAAACAATACTTCGACGAAGATCATAAAAAATTGTTCAAAGATATTGCGGGTGATCTGCTGATGAAGCTGGGGTATGAGAGCAGCAACGATTGGTGATCTATTTTTCGAATCGAATTTCATCCAGATAGAATGTTGCACCGCCCGGGCATTTTTCCCAGCTTGTTGACCATACAAAACCGCCGATGATGTAGGAGAGATTTGTATCATCGAGGGGAATCTCATACTCTTTCCATTCAGATGTCAGTTTCTCGGTGATGCCGCGCGGATAGGAAAGGCTGTCTCCGTAGTCGCCGATAATTCCCCCAACTTTGAATTCCAGTGTGCAGGCTGTCTCTGCCCTCGCCCAGAACTTTAAGCGGCTATAGGCGGATAGGTCGTACCCGGTCCCAGCCCAGATCTGTTCCTTGCCCCAGTTGTTGGCTGGCTGCTGCCAGTAAACACCGGCCCATTTGCAGGGCGGCTTGTAGTCGCATGTGTAGGGTCCATTTCCTTGCAGGTTGTAGATCACCTGAATGGAAGTCTCCCCCGATTGTGGATTCTCCTCACTGGCCCCGTCGATTTGAATATCACCCGTATCACCCATGTATCCGCTTGGGCTGAAGTGATTGTAAGGCGATGCTCCATCGTTGTAGATATAGAACACATCGTCAGAGATGGAGACCGCGGTCTCAATGGGTGGGACTGTGGCCGTGGAGGTTGGGATTGCAACAATGGGTTCCTCACCCATTAAGCGCAGACCCAATTCCTTGGGAGTTCGGTCTGAGAAAAAGATTCCCCAGTTGGGTTCAACGGACAGGTTGGTTTTCCAGGGCTGGTCGAAGGCTTCGAAATACACAAAGGAAACTTCGGTGTTTTCCAGCTCTTGATAATATTGATTTTGTACGGTTTCCGATAGCTTTCCTTCCGAGTCCCCTGCAGTGGGGAGCCCAACCTCTTTGAAAAGTACAAAGAGATCGGTTTTTCCATCCAGGTCTTTGTAGGCGCCCTCTGTCCACTTAACGGCGTTGACCGCATCAAGCTGGCCATGGAAGTATGGATGCGCATTTGGGAAGACCCAGTCTCCCAATTGCAGAAGTTTTTCATCGTAATAATCATCAAGTTCCTCGGTGGTGGTGACGGGCTTGCCCGTTTCCTCGCGCAGATTATCGATGACAAACGACAGAACTGGCATCTCATAGCGCTTGCTCAATCCTTCATTCCCCACACAGAAACCAAGCACAATTGAAAAAGCTGAAGCCGCCTTCGCATTGGACAATTCCTCTTCGTTGGCGGGGTCCCATATTCCCATGATGAGGCCATCAAACCCTGCTTCTTCAGCGATGACGGGAAGATCTTTTCCCATCACTCCTCTTGAATCATAGGTTACAAGACCTGTAAACCCTGCTTCACGCAACACCTCAAGGTCTGCGCGAATATCGTCCAGACTTGTTTCCAGTCCTTTATTTGGGTCTGCATTGGGCGGCGAATAGGTGACCCACACAATATCTTTCACCTTTTCGACCCAGTCGTTCGGAAGTGTTCCCCCAGGCGCGGGAATCGTGTTGCTCGGCTGGGGTGTTGCCGACGGCGCGGCACAACTTGATAATAGAACAACCGTCAGCAGTATGGTGTGAAATGGACGAAGGGATTTGGTGGTCATTTTAGCTCCCACAATTTTTTCTTGCTGAGTTTGCGATGGCGGCCTTGTCATAATAGATGTTGCGAATTTCGATGATAAGGTTCCTGGGATTTTCAGGGACAATGCTTGCATCTGGATTGGTGATGGAAATAATATTGTTATCCCCCCAATCAATGGTCCAGCCGAAGACTCCTACAACGTGTTGCAGCATATCGGGCGTGAAACCTGATATGTCATATTCGAAACTTTGCCATTCCTCTGTAAGTGTGGGCTCGCACATCAAAATGGAGGATTTGATCGAATCGGGATATGGAGCGGAAACCCTTTCCTTTGTCTGCTCATCCCAGACCCAGGTCACACCGCCGATGACGAACTTCACATCCACGCTGTCTTGTATACTTCTTGCCTCCCACTTGATGGTTTTATATGCGCTCAAGTCAAACCCATTATTGGGGTCTGTCCCACCCGGGCCAGCTGAGTCGATGAACATGATTCCCGCAAACCTGGCGGGGTTGGGGTTGATCTCTTTGTTCACATATTTATAGTCCCATTCGTGCGGACCATTTCCATAGGCGGAATAGGTAAATAGGATCGGGTTGTTTGAATTTCCGACCCCGCTGATGTTGATATCCCCGCGGTCACCCATGTGCTGGGTTGGTTTATAAAATTGCGTTACCGAAAACTGGTCAGAATTGGTGGGCGGCATTTTGCCCGTCAATGTGTTTTGTGCCTGAGTCGAAGTCGAAGGAATAGAAACTGTGGGGGTCGTGAGTGTTGCTGGTGGGTCTCCCATGAGCACAGGGATGATGGCAATGAGAGCCGCTGCGATCGTTGCGATTGCTGCGATCAAAGCCACAATGACCTGTATCCATTCTTTTGTGGTTTTTGGCGTGTTTTCTGGCGTACTTTCTGAAGATGGTTTTTTCCTGCCCAATTTGTACCTCCTTGAAGCTGTAGGGTTAACGGGTGGAAAATGCATAAAGCACATTGTGCTTTATGGTACTACTAGTATAGGTCAAAAAACATGAAAAGCAACAGCCTGCCTGTATGGTGTTTGTAATAAAGAATAGTCTTTTTGTGTTTGATGGATAAAATACCGAATAAAGTTTGTTCAAATCCATACTGGGGTGGGGTGAAAATGTACGGGAGGTACTGTATAACTCATTGAATGAAATCTCAATTGGGTTTGGCAGGAAATCCTTCTTTGGTGGAATTTCCCTCCCGTGCGCGCATTTGGATCAGTGCCTTGCGTTATTTGCTGGGTAAGGTATTGACGATTGCCGCCACCATCTTTGCTGGGGTATTTCTCACACTTATACTTGCCAATCAACCATCCCCGCGTGGGCTTGACCCTGCACGGTCCCCATTTGAGATCAGCTTGGAATCCCAGATCGCGCGTATGATCCGCATTGGTATTGCAAATGGGGCGATCCAGAGAATGCCGGACGGATATCCAGATCAACGCCAGATGGATGACTTTGAGAAAAAACTGCGTGAAGATGCGGGGCTGGAGCTTCCATTTTTTCCGCGTTACCTGTTGTGGACAGCGAACGCGCTTCGGTTCAACTGGGGAGAACTGACTGTAACCTCGACCGAAGTAGCAGGATTTGGGCTGGCTGACCCGGTTGGGAAACGGGATGTTGTGTTGGAATATTTACCCAACACCTTGCTTTTAATCGGAACCGCATTTTTGTTGATATTTCTGATCGGCATGCCGCTGTCGTTGTATTTGGCGCGGAATTATGGCGGCTGGTTTGATCGGCTGTTGACATTCCTTTCGCCGATCTCTTCCATTCCAAGCTGGGTTGTGGCCATGCTGCTGATCGCTTTGTTTGCGGTGAAGCTGCGCTGGTTTCCAGTCGGCGGGAAGTTTGACTTTGCCGCCCCGAAAGACCCGCTTGAATATGTGCTGATGCTTTCCAGGCACATGGTGTTGCCTGTTTCGGCCATTGTTTTCAGCATGTTGTTTCAAGTGGTTTATGCCTGGCGCACCTTTTTCATTCTCTATTCTGAAGAGGATTATGTTGACCTTGCGCGGGCAAAAGGATTACCACACAAGATATTGGAACGGCAATACATTCTCAAACCTGCCCTGCCATATGTGATGACCAGTTTCGCCACGATCATCATTGGCTTCTGGCAGTTGACAGTGGCTTTGGAGGCGGTTTTTCAATGGCCTGGGATCGGGTGGTTGTATATTCGTGAGGCATTGCCTAATTTCTGGGGCGAAAGCATGGATCCCGGACAATTGATGCTGGTGATCGAGATCGTGGTCATTTTTGCGTATTTGCTTGGCGCGGTCGTGTTTTTCCTTGATCTGGCCTATGCCCTTGTTGATCCACGGATCCATTTGCTGCCATCACGAAATACTACGCAGGGGCGGGTGAAAACCAGAACGCAGGTGACCGACTGGTTTGCCCGATTCAATGCCTGGATGAAAGAGAAAACTTCGAGAAAACCGAAGCAGGCCTCAGGTCCAGTGCGACCGCTGAAATTCATGTGGGAGGCGTTTGCAGAATCGGTCCGTAATTTTGGCGTGCGGAGCAGACTCTTCTTCCATGAACTTCGCAGATATCCATCAGCCATATTTGGATTGATCGTCATTACCGTTATGTTGGTGGGGTCCATTTATGCTGTGATCGGATTGCCTTATGAAAAATACGGCATGGAGTACAACACAAATCGGGTGACGGGGCGCAGTTACACGCCGCGTTTGGCTGTCCCTGCATGGACGAACCTGTTCAGATCAGTGCCGCGGCTTTCAACGCTTGTCATCAACGAAAAGAGTCCGCAGGCTCAGGTGTCACTGCGATCATTGGAAAATGGCTGGGTCGAAAAAATAACCACATTTACATTTGACTATGTCTACAGGGAAACGCCGAGTGATATTTTTCTGTATCTGGAGCCGAAGTATGTTGAAAAATTCCCTTTCATCTCGCTGACGTGGATCACACCAGACGGCAGGAATCTTGAGTTGGTCGCAAAATCCATCAATGCAGTTACGAATTATGATTTCGAGACAGGTATTCGCGTTGATAAACTGATTCGGCAAAACCCCGAATGGGAAAACTGGTTCGTTCGATTGGGGCAATATCCAACGCCCGCCATTAACCTGCTCTTTGCAACACCGCACGAGATGCAGCTTCACTTGCAGCATGGACAATATCAACTGGTTCTCAAAAGCCTGCTCTTCGAAAATGAAAGCGATCTGGATGCGGAACTTGTTTTGTTGGGGCAGGTGTATGGCGCGGCAGGCACAGATTATTGGCGGCGCGATCTGATTGTCCCTTTGTTGTGGGGGATGCCTTTCGCCCTTATTATCGGTTTGCTTGGGACACTTGTTACCATTCTCATTGCGATGCTTTTGCCCGCCATTGGGGTCTGGTATGGCGGCTGGCTGGATGAGTTCATTCAACGCCTCACCGAGATCAATATGGTGCTGCCGGGGTTGATGATCGCAGTTCTGGCTTACGCATTATTTGGAATCAATATCTGGATTGTGCTTGGGCTTGTCGTCATGATGAATGCTTTCGGTTCTCCCATCAAGACCTTTCGTTCCGCATTATTGCAGGCTAAAGAGGCGCCCTATATTGAAATGGCACGTTCCTATGGCGCAACCGATTTCAGGATCATTACACGTTATCTCGTGCCGCGCATTCTTCCTGTTCTAATTCCACAACTGGTCGCACAGATTCCAGGCTTTATTTTCCTTGAAGCAACGCTGGGCTTGTTCAATATTAAATCCAATTATCCATCGTGGGGACGAATCATATACGATGGACTGGCACGCAATGCATTGTACGGTTCGCCGTTTTGGGTTCTGGCGCCGATCTCTCTGCTTTTGCTCACAGGTCTTGCATTTGCGCTACTCGGCTCAGCGCTTGAACGAGTTCTCAACCCGCGCATGTTGGATCAAGTCCCTCTCGCTGGAGAAAAGGAATCAGAAAAGCCGCGCCATGTTTCGAGAAGGATGATCGCGGCAGTCACTGCCGCAGCCTTGCTGGCGATTTTTGTTTTTGTTCCACTCAAAGATGGAAAGACATCCATCAAAATTCTCTCTGGGATTTTCAGCCCTGCACCATCGGCCGCCTCCGATAGAATGGCCATCCCCGTGGCAGTGACCCTGCCCTCAGTCACCGCATCTTCTCCGACCGAGACGCCTGATCCTGTTCCCCAGGCATCTTCCACACTGACATCTTCCCCAACCCCCACTCCAACTCCCAGCCCGACCATCCTTCCGAGCCTGACGCACACATCCGCACCCGCTGACCTGCGCCCGACGACCTATACATTGCAGGCGGGAGAATTCCCTTATTGTATTGCGCGTCGTTTCGATATTGACCCCGTCGACCTGCTTGCCTTGAACGGCCTTGGCCCTGCTCAAACTTTTTATACAGGAATGACTTTGCAAATTCCGCAAAATGGAAATCCCTTCCCTGCGCAGCGTGCTTTGCGGGTACATCCCACCACCTATGTGGTCATTCAGTCAGGGGAAACTCTCGGCGGAATCGCCTGCCAGTTTGGAGATGTGGATCCGATCGCCATTGCGGATGCCAATCAACTTACCGTGGATTCAGCCCTGTTTGTCGGCCAACAGCTGCATATTCCATAGTGCCGCAACAAATGATTTGCTGATAAGATTGGGGCGAGAAAATCCATGCTGAAAGAATTTTTCACCCAACGTATCAAGCGCGGACTCGTCCGCAGATTCAATAATCTCAAGATCGCATCCGTGGCGCGCGAGGTGGCTCGCAAAGAACCACAGCCGAACGGTGCGCCAGTCGTTTTCTTCAAAGCCTCCACAGGCATCGATGACCTCTCATGGAACAGCGGATTTCATTTGCTGACCTCGTGGGCGTTTCGCTTGCAGGGGATTCCCGTGATTTATTTTGCCTGCAACTCTGGCATGAGTCACTGTGTGCTTGGGACCAATCGTGACAACGTGCAGAAAGAACCGCCGTGCAAGTCGTGTGTGATGCAGTCGAAGGCGTTGTACAAAAACGTTGAAACGTTGAAACGTTCAAACGTTCAAACGTCGAGGGTTGGCTGGTTTGGTTTTGACCGTGACCCCGAACTTGTTTCCCGCATCTCGTCTCTTTCCGTTCCCGAACTTTCCACTTTTAATTTTCAAGACATCCCTCTCGGCGCCTTGTGCCTGCCTGGGTTGAGATGGGTTTTGCGAATCCATCACTTGAATGATGACGAATCGACGCGTTATCTTTTGCGGGAATACATTCTGTCCGCGTGGAATGTGGCACAGAAGTTTTCAAAACTTCTGGATGAAACGAATCCACGTTCGGTGATCGTCTTCAACGGGCAATTCTTCCCTGAGGCAACCGCCCGCTACATCGCCCAAAAGCGCGGACTGCGCGTCATCACCCACGAGGTGGGACTCCAGCCTGCCACCGCCTACTTCACCGAAGGCGAAGCGACAGCGTACCCGATCCATATTCCTGATGAATTTGAAATGAGCGCTGCTCAAAACGCCAAACTCGATGCTTATCTTGCCAAACGCTTTCAAGGTGATTTCACAATGGCGGGCATCAAATTTTGGGCGGATATGAAAGGGCTCGACGAGTCGTTCTTGCAAAAGGCGGCTGGTTTCAAGCAGATCGTCCCAATCTTTACCAATGTCATTTTTGATACCAGTCAGCCGCATGCGAACACCGTCTTCGAAGACATGTTCGACTGGTTGGATATGGTTTTAGAGATCGCCCGCGAAAATCGCGATACGTTGTTTGTCATCCGCGCGCACCCCGACGAAACACGGGTGAGAAAAGCCAGCCGCGAAACTGTCGAGGGGTGGGCAACCAGCCGCGAGGTCCAGAAAGAGGCGAATATCGTTTTCGTGAGTCCGCGTGAGACGCTGAGTTCCTACGAGTTGATTCAAAGATCCAAATTCGTAATGATCTACAACTCCACGATCGGCCTCGAAGCTTCCATCATGGGCGCGGCAGTGCTGTGCGCGGGTAAAGCGCGATTTACGCAATATCCTACAGTGTTCTTCCCGCAGACGGTTGATGAAGTAAGAAGAAAGGTGAAAGAGTTTTTGGCAGTTGATTCGATTGATGTCCCGCTTGAGTTCAAGCGTAATGCACGCAGGTTTTTGTATTACCAGTTATATAAGACTTCTTTGCCGTTTGGAGAATTTCTTGAGCCATCCGTCCGTACCACACAGGCAAGATTGAAATCATTTAAGTTAGATACGTTGATCGGTTCGGAGTCGTTGAAGGTGATTAAAGACGGAGTGTTGCAGAATGGCGATTTTCTGCTAAAAGAATGATCTTTGTGGAATTCATTCCGCTCAAATTCAAAAATATACTTGCGTAAAAATAGAGCCGCCATCTTTTGATGACGGCTCTATCGTTTACCACGGCAATGGATCGCTTTCGATTTCCCTTGTCCACAGATCTCGCATGGCTTGAACTGTTTCCTTGCTCAATTGTTTATCCGCTGCGGCAAAATTATCCAGCGCCTGCTCCACTGTCTTCGCGCCAGGGATGACCGTTGAAACCTGCGGCTGAGCCAAAACGAATTGCAGTGCGGCATGCGCCATCGAGGTTCCTTCAGGTATAAGTGCGGCGAATTTTTCAACGAGGTCGCTGCGGCGCGCCAATATTTCAGGAGACCAGCGGCTGCGCACATCATCGAATTTATGATTTCCGCGATAGCGCCCCGAAAGCCAGCCCGAGTCCAGTGGCACTTTGACGATCAGTCCCATGCCCTGTTCCTGCGCCTTCGAAAAAGCGGGCAGGCATTCCTGATACAGCGCGTTGAAGAACACCTCGGCGGCCTTGCTCTTGGTCGTATCCAACACGTTTTCCAGTTCGATACGCCAATCGAGCGAGACACCATATTCACGAATCTTGCCTTCGTCTTTCAGCTTTTGCAACTCCGCATATAACTCCGCCGATGCATTCCCATCCATCAATTCACGCGGCGGGTTGTGCAGTAGCAGAATGTCAACATAATCCGTTTGCAGACGTTTGAAACTTCCTTCAAGAACAGGAGCGAACATGCTTTGCCTTCCATTCGCCCTTATGATCTTCATTGTAATAACTGAACTTGGTGCAGAGGATGATATCTTTGCGTACGGACTTTAATCCCTGACCGAGAAGTTCCTCGCTTCTTCCCCCGCCGTAGCCTGGCGCGGTGTCGAAGAAATTGCATCCTGCCTCAAGCGACTTCTGTACGATTTTCAATGCTTCATTCTTGTCATTGATTCCCCAATCGGGGTTTGCCAACTGCCACGCCCCAAGCCCAATCTCAGAGACGTTCATGCCGGTATTTCCAAATGGACGAAGCTTCATTGTGTTCTCCTTGTTACTTTGCTCTTGTCGCCGGAGGACTCCGCCTTGAGCGTGTTGATTATCTTCCCAGAAGCGAATCGATTTCTTTCATCTGTTCAGCCGTCAACGGACCAAATTGCATGGCCTTTGCATTTTCATCCACCTGCGCCACAGTCTTGAAGCCAGGGATGGGAATGGTCTTTTCACTGCGCGCCCAGATCCATGCCAGCGCGCCCTGGACCAACGTTCTGCCATTGCTGGTGAGGATTTCGCGAATCGCATCCAGTTGATTGAGGGTGGGTGCAAAGAAATGATCCTTTGACCACTCATCATTGCGGACATCGTTTTGAGGAAAGGTAGTGCCTTTGGCATATTTTCCGCTCAACGCGCCGCGCGCCAGTGGACTGCGGTTCACGCTGGCGAGATTTAATTCCTCGCAAACTTTCAGCATTTCAGGTGCATCGAGAACCACATTCAAGTCATGTTGAATGGAGGCGCAGTGCTTTCCTTGCGCAAAGAGACGCGCACCTTCTACAGAGTCCGTGCTCCAACCGTAGTGGCGGATCTTCCCATCCTTGACGAGTGATTCCAGTAAATCCACCATGGCAGGCACTTTTTCGATAGGGTAATCCCACACATGCAATTGATACAGGTCAATCGCATCGATGTTCAAACGCTTCAGACTATCTTCGCATTCCTGGCGGACGTATTGAAGATGATCGTCTTTGCGCATGGTGACTTGTTTGTTGGCTTCATCAACGACGAATCCGAATTTTGTGGCGATGACCGCCTTATCCCGTTTGCCTGCGAGAGCGCGGCCCAGAATCCTTTCGCTGTGGCCTGTGCCATAGTTCGCGGCAGTATCGAAGAAGTTGACGCCAAGATCGAGTGCGGCGTGAATGGCGCGGATCGATTCGTTGTCATCAATGTCGCCCCAGCCGCCTTGTCCGTCCAGCCATTTCCACGGACCGCCGATCGCCCAGCAGCCCAATCCCATTGCGCTGACTTGAAGTCCGGATCGTCCCAGTGTTCGTTGAAGTGAGTTTGTTGTGATCATTTGCTTTCCTTTCATATTTTTTCCAGTGATTTTTCTTCGATGATCTGTGAATAGATCTCGATTTTGTAACGCACCAATTTCAAATGTTCGTTCAATTCGTCGATGCGCGCTTCCACGCTGCCACGCAGTGACTTCAACATCTCCACCCGTTCGGGGAGCGTTTCATCGCCCTGACGTTGAAGTTCCGCATAGCGCTGCATGTCCTTGATGGACATGCCCGTGGCGCGCAGTTTCATGAGGAATTCGATCCAGCCGATATCGTCTGCGGTGTAGCTGCGGCGTGTGTTCTCCTCACGCCCGATTGGGTGGATGAGCCCAACACGTTCGTAGTAGCGCAGGGTGTGCGCACTTAACCCTGTCGCTTCGGCGACATCTTGAATGGTGAGTTTGTCTTTTTGGATATCCATACCCCCTAGTGTACATCTTAGAGCGTACTCTAAGTCAAGGGTGATTCTATGCGTTGCTGCTTCTGCATTTTGTGATAATTGTTGAAATAAGCATGAAATACGACAATCCCTGCCAGCATCCCTGCAAGACCGATTGAGAATAGCCAGCTTCCAGGATTTGACCAGTTGAAAGAAGCCCGGTCCCGAACCACCGCAACTAGAATTAGCAAAATGGAAAATCCTTGAGACTGCAAAATGATCTGCGCGGAACTCCAGCGCGAGTCCATTGCCATACCCAGGCCCACCATGCCCGGCAGGGAGAACATCGCAGCCATAACGCGGGAAGTGAGCGGAGTCAGAGTCCACGGCCAGAGCTGAATCATCAGCTTTGGATTCAAAAATAAGAATATGGCGATCGCAAGCGTCGTCGCACCTACAGCTCCGATCACGAGGCGGATTAAAGGATGTATGATCGCATCACTTTCATCAGGCTGGTTTGTATCTTGTCCGCGATTCCACAGCCACAGCCCGAAGACGATGAATGGAGTTGTGAAATATAGGGAGACCCATGCAAAGAAGGGAAGTGTGCCGTGGTTGAATTTGTCCCAGTGCAGGATGGTTGCCACATTGAGTATGGATGCGAAAATGGTCACAGGGATAAGCCCCACTTTTATTCTGTGCCATTGACGGGTCAAGATCACACCCGTGAAGTAATAAATACCGCCAGCGTAGGCGGAGCCCAACATCATGGCGGTCATGGGCGGTTTGATCTCCCATGCAAACAGCGTTGCTGTGTTGTTTGGAAGAAAATATAAGATGATGAAGGCTACAACGAGAAAGGGAATGACCAATCCTGCCACCCAACGGGTAATCGGATATACAAGGTTGCTTCGATGTTCTTTTTTCATGCATGACCTCGAATGTTGATTGAATTTTGAATAAAGAATAAGCCAACAATAACGTTATTATTTTTACTTCTTCAAGGGGAATTCTATTGGACCGCTATTTTGATAACCACTTTCTTTGCCGGTTTTGGGTTTCCAATGGCCATGCCGGGCATATGGGCGTCTTCTGGAAACAGCAGAACAAAATAGCCGCTCTTCAATACCACTTGGTCGCCTTCGCCAAACAGCGGAAGGAAATCTTTGTTCGTATCGTAGTCACCCTGTTGCAGATGATGGATATTGGCGTAGCCCATGCCCTCGGCGCCCTGCACAATATATTGCAGGTCAATGTAGCGGCGATGCGCTTCCCATTTTCCTTCTTCTTTCAACTTGGTGTTGTATTCCTGAACAAGCGCGTACATATTCTCGCCGTCGATCTCATGCCTTCCCACAGGGATGGCGTTGATATCGATCTGGCGGATGTAATCAAACGCGGATTTGAATCTGGGATGGATGGCGTAATATAACGGGGCGTTTTCGATCCTGTCGATGACCATGATTTTCCTTGAATCAATTTTGCAGTGTGATGTATTTCTTGCGCGGATTGATGCCCACCATGCCCTTGAACGCATCCTGAATTGCCAGCATGTCCGCTTCCATATCTTCGGTGAGGTGGAAGACCTCGCCCACGCACATGGCCTTTTTTTTGCCATCCACTTTTGCCATTATGATCGGAATCCCTGCGCCTTTGGCAATGTGATAAAAACCGCGCTTCCATTCTTTCACTTTGTGACGAGTGCCCTCGGGTGCAATGGTCAGAATGAATTTGTCTGAGTTGTTGCAGGCTTCCACCATTTGCTCAACGAGTCCCTGCGATTTTTTGCGATCCACGGGGATTCCGCCGCACCAGTAGAAGAACCAGCCAAACGGGCCGCGGAACAACTCGGCTTTGCCCATGTACCGCGCATCCACTTTGAGATGGAAGATCGTCGCAAGGAACAGCAGAAAATCCCAGTTTGAAGTGTGCGGCGCGCCGATGATGATGTACTTGGGCAGGTTCGGCAGGGTACCTTCCACTTTCCAGCCGATCAGGCGCATGATTGAATTGCTCAGAAATCGCAGAAGCTGACTAATGACGGGGGTGGTGAAGATCGTGTTTTTCAAGTTTTTATCCTCGGCTTATATAACCCTGAACATTCATTTACGTCTCTGCCAAAAACGAATTTGTGGTTAAATACCTGCATGGCTTTGAAATCATCACTTCGTGCAATTCTCTACCAAACCGAAAAACAGATCCAGCGAGCCCGCTTTGCCTCTCAACCCGCGGACTTGCCCATTTTGCTCGGTATTTCCTTTCCGAAAAGCGGAACACATCTGCTTGACCAGATTTTACTCGGCTTTGCCAATGTCGCGCCGTATGCAAAACGCGTGCATTCTTTTTATGCCGAATACGAAGGCGAAAGCGGAAAAAAACGCGACCCACAGCAGGCACTCAACTGGCTCGATTCACTTCACCCACGTGACGTTGCCTCCGCGCACCTCTTTGCCAGGCCCGAAACCATCACCCGCGTATGTTCGCCGAAATTCGCGCCGTATTTCATTTTCCGCGATCCGCGCGATGTGGTGGTCTCGCATGTTTTCTACGTCACCGATATGGAAGCCCGTCACGTCCATCACGAATATTATCAATCGCTGCCTGATTTCAACGCGCGGCTTAATGTCAGCATTTTGGGCAGGCCCGACGCAAATATCGAATTCTCGAATATCGCAGATCGCTTTGCGCCTTATCTCGGCTGGCTCGATCAAAAAGAAGTTTTGACGATTCACTTCGAAGATTTGATTCACGACCGCGCCGCGACTCTGACCCGCATCATGGACCATCTCCTCAGCCGCGCCCCGCTTCCAACAAGCCGACAACTGATCCTTGATTCCCTCGAAACATCCATCAACCCGAAAAAGTCTCCGACCTTCCGCTCGGGCAAAACAGGCGAGTGGAAAAAATATTTCACAGATGAGCATAAGGAGTTATTCAAAAAAGTTGGCGGCGACTTGCTGATAAAGTTAGGGTATGAAAAGAATAGTGAGTGGTGAGAAGGTCATAGAAACCCCTTTTCACTATTCACTATTCACTATTCACTATGAATTGCTCCATCGTCATCCGCGCCTATAACGAAGAAAAACACATCGGACGTTTGCTTGAAGGCATCAAACAGCAGACTGTCAAAGATGTGGATGTCATCCTCGTGGATTCAGGTTCCACGGACTCAACTGTCGCCATCGCCGAATCATACGGCGCGCGGATCGTGAAAATCCGTCCCGAAGAATTCACTTTCGGACGCTCGCTCAATTATGGGGTTAAGGAAGCGAAGCGCGAGCTTGTCGTCATCGCCAGTGCCCATGTCTATCCTGTGTATCCCGATTGGCTGGAGACTCTGCTGCGTCCATTTCAAGATGAAAGCATTGCCCTCACCTATGGCAAACAGCGCGGACCCGAATTTGCGAAGTTTTCCGAACAGCAGATCTTTCATCAATGGTATCCCGATGTGAGCAAGCCAAAACAGGAGACTGCCTTTTGCAACAATGCCAATGCCGCGATCCGCAAAAGCCTGTGGGAGAAGAATAATTATGATGAAACTCTGACAGGTCTTGAAGATCTGGCTTGGGCCAAATGGGCCAAAGAGCAGGGACATGCCATCACATACGTGGCCGAGGCCGAGATCATTCACGTCCACAACGAAACGCCGCGCGGAGTCTATAACCGTTATCGCCGCGAAGCGATGGCCCTGCGGAGAATTTACCCCGAGGCGCATTTCAATTTTTACGACTTTCTGCGCCTGACCGTCACCAATATCCTCAGCGACCTCTGGCACGCTGCGCGTGAACGGGCCTTGCTGAAAAATATTTCATCCATCTTTTGGTTTCGCACCATGCAATTCCACGGCACGCGCATGGGTCACCGCGAGACGAGTCTGGTGACGCCGCAATTGCGCGAGACGTTTTATTATGCGAGGGAAAGAAAGATGAAAGATGAAAAAAAACGGGATGTGGCGCCGATAAAGTACAAGCGTTAATATCTTTGCTTTCCCCCATGTTAGAATAAAACAGCGGAAGCAAGTAGTCAGGTTGGCATCTCCATTCTGGTTCTACGTTTCACCGCCGCCTAGGTACGGGAGCAATCCCGGGGTTCAAATCCCCACTGCGCCTGTCTCAAAGAGTTGTGCCTTTTGGCAACAGACGATTAGCCATGTAGGTTAAAACCTCCGCTGAAAACCTGGCAGTTCTTTGAGGCAGGTCAACTTGTATAAAAGGAATAACCATGGACGCGTTAATTGGTTTGTTTATTCTAAGCCTTGTCCTTATATTTTTAGGACTCGTATGGCGATTTTCTCTAAGATGGGTTGTTATTTTTGAGAACGAGCGAGGCGTAGTATATAAACAGGGAAAGTTCCATCGGGTTCTTCAACCTGGCAGTTACTGGATATATACATATTTGGAGAAAGTGCAAAAAGTTGATATTCGCGCGCGCTTCATCACAATCCCTGGTCAGGATGTTCTAAGTTCAGATAACATCGGTGTTAAGGTGAGCGTTGCTGTCAATTTTAGAGTTGATGATCCATTTAAAGCATTAAACAGCGCTTTCAATTACACCGAATCCCTTTATTTGATTTTGCAGTTGGAATTGCGTGATTTGTTTGGGTCAACCCCGATTGACGAATTGCTTGCGAAACGCAAACAGATCGGAGTCACTCTTTTAGAAAAGAGCAAAGAGAAAGCGGCGGAATTAGGTCTGGCTTTATTGTCGGCTGATATTAAAGATATTATGCTTCCCGGTGATCTCAAAAATATCTTTGCCCAAATTGTAAATGCACGCAATGAAGGTTTGGCGGCTTTGGAACGTGCTCGTGGCGAAGGCGCTTCGTTGCGAAATCTTGCAAACACCGCTAAATTACTGGAAAATAACCCTGCTTTGCTGCAACTTAGAATTTTGCAGGCTTTAGAAAGTAAATCGGGTAACACAATTATTTTATCAACCTCACCTGAAGTTCTCAATTTTCCATCTGTGACAACCGGGAAGTGAGAAATTTTATAAATAGCCAATAAAGGGAACCCTATGAAATCCAAGACCATCGTCCTCATTCACGGCATGTTTATGACCTCCCTATGTTGGGAGAAGTGGATTCCCTATTACGAGGCCAAAGGTTATCGCGTTTTTGCGCCTGCCTGGCCCGGGCGTGACAAATCCGTGGAGGAACTCCGCAAGGCGCATCCTGATTCGACGCTTGCGAAACTAAAACTCCAACATATTGTTGACCACATGGAAGCCTTCGTCAAAAGTTTGGATGAAAAACCCGCCATCATCGGCCACTCGATGGGTGGGTTGGTCGTGCAGTTACTGCTTCAACGCGATCTGGCCGTGGCAGGCATTGCCATTGACCCTGCGCCGCCAGCGGGCGTGTTTACCACTGAATTTTCATTCTTGAAGGCAAACTTCCCCGCCATCAATCCATTTCTGCTCAGCCAGCCTGTGCGGATGAGTTTTGAGCATTTCCAATATGCCTTTGTCAATACGCTTCCGCTGGATGAACAGCGCGCCGCTTATGACCGGTACGTCGTCCCTGAATCGCGTGGCGTGCCGACCTCGTCGCTTGGGGCCGCGGGAACAATTGACTTTGGCCGCCTGCGCCGTCCGCTGTTGATCACGGCGGGCGAGAAAGACCATATCATCCCTGCCGCATTGAACAGGTCCAATTACAGGAAATATAAAGGCCCTGCTGTGACGGATTTCAAGGAATTCGCCGGGCGTGACCATTTTCTGATCGGCTCACGCGGCTGGGAGGAAGTGGCAGATTACTGCCTTGAATGGTTTGGAAAGATCGAGTAGCAAACTTTTAGCTGACAGCCACCTCAAAGGTGGCTGTCAGCTTTTTCGGTATAATCACCGCATGACCAAACTAATTCCCATGACCCAGCCTGAATTTGAGGCATTCCTTGAACGCTCGATCCCTGAATACGCAGCGGAGCATGTCCGCGCGGGAAACTGGATCGAGTCTGAATCCCTTGAAAAATCCCGCAAGGAATTCGAAAAACTGTTGCCGCAGGGATTAAATAGCGCAGATAATTTTCTTTACACTTTATATGATGGTGAGGAAGCGGTTGGGATGATCTGGATGAAGATCAGAGATCATCGTTCGAAAAGCGGATTTATTTACGATGTGTTTATTGACGAGAGATTTCGCGGAAAAGGCTATGGCAAGAGTCTGATGCTGCTCCTCGAAGAAAAAGCGCGCGAAATGGAATTGAATTCACTGGAACTGCATGTGTTTGGCTCCAATCACGTGGCGCGGAAATTATATGAAACCATTGACTATAAAGTCACAAGCGTAAATATGAGTAAGAAGTTGTAAATTTTCATCATGTCATTATTTGAATTCAAACCTGCCTCCGATTTCCCTATCCCTCAACTTGCCGATCTGCTCACGCGCGGCTTCGAGGGATATTTTGTTCCCATCAATATCACTACGCCTGTGCTGTTGACCATGATGCGCCGCGATGGCATTGATCTCACCGAAAGCCGCGTGCTTATCAAAGATGACGAACCGATCGGTGTGGCATTGATCGCCCGCCGCGGCTGGACGAGTCGACTCGCGGCGATGGGGATCGTGACAGATGCGAGGAACAGCGGCGCAGGCACTTGGGCGATGCAGAATCTCATCGAAGAAGCGCGTCTTCGCGGCGATAAAGAAATGGTGCTCGAAGTCATCGAGCAAAATACGGCGGGTGTGAAGTTATATCAAAAAGTTGGCTTCAAAATTATTCGCAGGCTGCTTGGGTACAAACTTGAAAATCCACAGCCTGCCGAAGATGGCGAGAGTGAAGATGATGAATTGGTGGAAATAGATATCCGCGAATTGGCGCGCCTCGTCGCGTATCACGGATTGTCAGATCTGCCGTGGCAGCTTTCGGGCGCATCCATTATGCAGCACACGCCGCCCGCCCGCGCCTTCCGCTTGAACGATGCCTATTGTCTCATCAGCAATCCCGACGCGGAGCATATCGTCATTTCATCGATGCTGGTCAAATCCCGTTCACGGGGAGCAGGCCTCAGCGGAGTCATCATGCGGGCGTTATTCGCGCGCTTCCCGAAAAAAACATGGCATGTCTCCGCGCTTTATCCAGAGGAAATTTGCGGTGTCTTCGAGCAGGTTGGCATGCAGCGCGAAGAAATTTCGCAGTGGCAGATGTCGCTGATGTTGTAAGACATAGTGCCCATTATGGGGATAAAATAGGGGGCATGAAACTAGCCGCCCTTGTCCCCATGCGACACCACAGCCAGCGTGTGCCTGGCAAAAATTATCGCCCGCTCGCGGGCAAACCTCTTTTTCAGCATATCATTGAGACCTTGCTCGCCGTGCCCGAAATTGAAACGGTGATGGTGGATACTGACTCCGAGCCTGTGATGGACGGAGTGCGCCGCCTCTTTCCAACTGTGAAGCTGATCCAACGCCCCGAGCATCTTCGCGCCGACGATGTGCCGATGAACGACATTTTGCTGCATGATACGGCACAGGTGCAGGCCGATTTTTATTTGCAGACGCATTCCACCAATCCGCTGTTGAAACCTGAAACGGTTTCGCGCGCAATTCAATCCCTGTTTACCAATTACCCCAAAAATGATTCTCTGTTTTCTGTGACCCGTCTGCAAACACGTTTGTATTTTCAGGACGGGCGCGCCATCAACCACAACCCGCTTGAGTTGATCCAGACTCAGGATCTGCCGCCCGTGTATGAAGAAAACTCCTGCCTGTATATTTTCACCCGCGAGAATTTGGAACGCAAACATCACCGCATCGGCGATACCCCGCTGATGTTCGAGATCGATGCCGATGAAGCCTGGGATATAGATGAAGAACTCGATTTCGAGATTACCGACTTTTTAATGAGAAAGAGACTGTAGCGCGGCACGGAGTGCGTCGCACCAGACATAGGTAGAGAATCTACCTTGAGATTCTGCTTGTTAACAGGCAAAATCCACCCGTCTGGTGCGACGCACCCTTCTTGTGAGATTATCATGCAAACCAAAAACGAAAAATCCAATTCCTTCTGGCTGGGCGCGCTGATCATTTTTGCCGTCTCTGCCATTGCCTATCTGCCGCTGGCGAGTAAATTCGGCTACCTCAACGATGACTGGTATCTAATGTACGACATGTGGGTGAAAGATCCCAGTTTCTTCCACGTCATTTTCAGCGGTGACCGCCCCGGGCGGGCGCTGGCGATGATTCCGCTGTTCTCGCTATTCGGATTCGAACCTTTTTATTACCACCTAAGCGCTTTTCTATTCCGATTTCTTGGCGGCGTATGTTTATATTGGACTTTCAGAATGCTCTGGCCGTGGAAGCGATTTGCCACGTTGGCCGCCGCGCTTTTGTTTACGGTGTATCCAGGTTTTCTTTCACAGACCAATGCCATTGATTATCAATCGCATATTCTTGGATTATTCCTCGCAACTCTTTCGGTTGCACTGACGATTAAATCGCTTTTGACCGTTGAACGCACACCGCGTTTCCTTTTTATGGCTGGGTCCATTTTGGCGGGCTGGGGCTATTTGAGTCAGATGGAATATTTCATCGGTATGGAAGCCTTTCGCTTCGGTTGTATTTTCATTTTGATGTGGCGGACGCAGGGCGCATCCCGTTTGCAGAAGACGGGGAATTTGTTCATTGCCAGTCTGCCGTTTTTGCTGGTGGCTGGCGGATTTTTGGTCTGGCGGTTGTTTTTCTTTGAATCGGATCGCAAGGCGACGGATATTGGCTTGCAGATTTCACAACTGACCTCATCTCCGCTGACGTTGTTGTGGTGGTTGAATTATCTCGCGCAGGATATGGTCAGTGTGACGCTGGTGGCGTGGGGATTGCCTGTGTATGTGCTGGCGTTCCCGATGCGGCTGCGTGATGTCATGTCTGCGTTTGGGTGGGCGGGATTTGCGGTTGCGCTGACGGTGTTGGGGATGAATCGGGTGGATAAAAGCAGATCGGAAGCCGAAGCAGGCCCGAGTTTGAGTCGCGAGGCGTTGTTGTTGAGTCTGATCAGCATCGTGGGCGGACTCCTGCCTGTGATTCTGGTCAATCGGCATGTCACGCTTCCAGATTATTCGCGTTATACGTTGATTGCTTCGGTGGGGGCGGCGCTGCTTTTGGTGACGGTCATCGAGAAGATCTCGGCGCGGATTGCGGTGCTTTCGTTCTTTGTGGCAATCGCGGTGCTGACTCATTATGGCAATGCGATCCGCGCGGTGGATGAGGCGCAGGCGACTCGCGATTTTTGGTGGCAGGTTGCGTGGCGCGTGCCGCAGTTTGAGCCTGGGGTGACCTTGATCGCTTCGTACCCGGGCAGCCCGCTGAGTGAGGATTATTTTATTTGGGGCCCTGCGAATTTGATCTATTATCCTGAAAAGCAAAGCGCGAATCCAGTTGAGATAAAATTGCCCGCTGCCGTGCTGACCGATGATGTGGTGCTGGAGATCGCGACAAATGGCGGTGTGGAAACTCCGCTGCGCCGTGGAAATTATCTGGAGCGCGATTTTGGGAATGTGCTGGTGATGATTCAGTCGCGGTCGAACGGCTGTGTTCGCATCATCAACGGCGATGTGCCTGAGTTGTCGCCGCTTGACCAGCATCGGTTGTTGTTGATCGCGCCGTTCTCACGGCTGGAAAATGTAAAAACGGAAGGCGAATTTCCAACCCCGCCTGCGGTTGTGTTTGGCGGTGAACCTGAGCATGGCTGGTGCTACTTTTATCAGAAGGCCGATCTGGCCCGTCAGCGCGGCGATTGGGAGCAGATTCCTGTTCTGTTGAAAGAGGCGTTGGATGCGGGTCACTACCCCGAAGATGCGCTGGAGTGGATGCCTTTCCTGCAAGCCTCGGCAGTGCTCGGCGATGTGGAGCAGGTGCGCAGTACGGCCAGGTTGGTTACAGTGGATAAATTCCTGCGCCTTCAGGTCTGCAATATCATGACGGATTTCATGGAAAAAGAAACGCTGAATGACGAAGTGAAATCTGTGATCGAACATAATATTTGCAAGTAAAATTTTGAAAATGCCTTGAACCACGGCGGCGCCGCACTTGCACTTCGCGCAAGTGCGGGTGAGACACAGAGAAAAAACCTTTTCGAAACTCCGTGTCTCTGTGCCTCCGTGGTAAAGTTTTTTGGGTTTGTGCTATTCATCAATTCAAGATTGAGGTCACTTTATTAATGAAAAAGTTTTTTAGCAGTTTTTTCAACGCGCCATGGTATCCCATTGTCATCAGCGCGTATCCTGTGCTGGCTTTGCTTTCGTCGAATGCGGGGCAGGTGCAATCGAACACAGGGATTCGTCCGCTGTTGGTTTCTGTGGTGTTCGGCGCTTTGTTGTTTTTCATCGTCTGGCTTTTCTTCAAACAAGTGCATCGCGCCGCGTTTTTGACCACCCTGCTGCTGACCTTGTTCTTCACCTATGGCCATGCCTACATCGCTGTTGACGAGAAATGGCCCGATGCCGATTATGCCAAATGGCTGGCGGTGGTTTGGGTGATTCTTTTTGTCCTTGCCGTCTTGTGGGCCACCCGCCCAAAGTGGACCTTCGTTTCTGCGGCGGCAAATTTGAATACGGTTGCCCTCGCTTTGGTCATCATGGCCGCGGCGCAAATTGATTTTTCGAACGGCGTGGGCAATGTGCATCGCGTGGCGTTGGAGAAGGCTCCCATTCAGGAAGACCTGACCCTGCCCGAAAATCCGCCTGATGTGTATTTCTTTCTGCTCGATTCCTATGGCCGCTCTGACCTGCTATACACTGCTTATGGCTTCGATAACAGCGCCTTCGAAAGCCAATTGCAGGAGCGCGGATTTTACATCGCCTCGTGCAGCCAGAGCAATTACGTCCGCACCGAGATTTCGCTGGGTTCCTCGCTCAACATGGCATATTTGCAGGGACTGGACGACGCCTTCGTCCCTGAAAGCACAGCGCGTCGCGTTTTGTGGGATTCGCTTAAGCACAACGCGGTACGCTACAATTTTGAAACGCTGGGGTATGAAACGGTCAACTTTGCCTCAGGCTTTGCCTGGCTGGAGATCACCGATGTAGACCATTTCATGAGTCCGCCGCCTGCTTCTTCGGGGATGAATGAATTCGAAGGCCTGTTCCTGCGAACCACTCTTGCGCGATATGCGCAGGACCTCGGCTGGGTGGATCCTGATTACCTGATGGGCGTAAGTTTCCGCGATCGTTTTACCTACACCTTCGAAAGCATGGACGAGATTTCAGCCATGCCGCAACCCACCTTCGCGTACATGCATTTGATCTCGCCGCATCCGCCGTTCGTGTTCGATCCCGAGGGCAACCCCACTTATCCGCCCGATTTTTGGAACGATCAGCGCATGTATCCCGCTGACATGTACCAAAAGGGATATGTGAATCAATTGCAATATCTCAACAAGAATATGATCGAAGCCGTGGATACCATCCTTGCGAATTCTGATACACCGCCGATCATCATCATTCAAAGCGATCATGGTCCGTGGCTGCAGCCCAAAGACAAACGCATGCGCAATTTCACCGCCATCCTCATGCCTGGCCATGAAGATGTGCTTTACCCCACCATTACCCCCGTCAATATTTTCCGCGTGGTCTTCAATGCCTACTTCGGCGGGAAATATGATATTCTCGAAGATGTCAGTTATTTTTCGCCTGTGCCAAAGTTGTACGAGTTCAGCGAAATCAAAAACCCATGTGCAAATGGAAATTGATGAATGAAAAAAACAGTCCTTCTCACCGCCCCTTATATGCTTCCGTTTCTCGAACGCTTCCGACCCGAGTTCGAGAAATATGATCTTGACCTGATCGTCCCCGATGTGGAAGAAAGAATGGAAGAGGCTGACCTGCTCAAATACGCGGGCCAGTTCGATGGCGCCGTTTGTGGCGATGACCGTTATACAGCGCGCGTCATCGAAGCCTGTTCCCCGCGTTTGAAAGTGATCTCCAAATGGGGGACGGGAGTCGATTCCATCGACGCCGAAGCCTGCTCCCGTTTCAATGTCATTCTCTCCCGAACGCCGAATGCCTTCACCACCCCCGTGGCCGATACGGTTCTGGGATACATGCTGGCCTTCGCCCGCAGAGGCCCGTGGATGGACAGGGAAATGAAGAGCGGAAAATGGGAAAAGATTCCAGGCAAGGCATTAAGCGAACTCACGCTGGGCATTATCGGTATCGGTAACATCGGCAAGGCGGTCACACGCCGCGCCAAAGCCTTCGGTATGAAAGTCCTCGGCACCGACATCGTGGACATTGACCATGTCTTCGTATCTGAATCGGGCATACAAATGACTAATCTCCAATCTCTGCTCTCTGAATCTGATTTCGTCTCTGTCAACTGCGACCTCAATTCCACATCCCATCACCTCATCAATGCAGAAACGCTTTCGATGATGAAGAACACCGCCGTTCTCATCAACACCGCCCGCGGACCCATCGTGGAGGAGCCTGCCCTTGTTGCCGCACTCCGTTCAGGTCAGGTTGGAGGCGCGGCGCTGGATGTCTTCGAATATGAGCCGCTGCCCAAGGATAGTCCGCTCTTGAAGATGGATAACGTCATGCTTGCGCCGCACAATTCCAATTCAAGCCCCACGGCTTGGGAGCGGATTCATTGGAACACGATCAAGAATCTGGTGACAGGGCTGGGACTCGAATACAAGGGCTGAGTTCGTCATGTCCAAATTCCGCTCTGCGCTTCTGTATCTTTTTATTTTTCTATTAGCCGCGCTGGTCCTTGATCTGGGGAATCCGCTTTTCGATAAGCCAGCCAGAGACGGCGGGTTTTTTCTGTATGCAGGTAGTCAGATTCTGAGCGGGAAAATTCCCTATGTGGATTTTTGGGATTCGAAAGGCCCGGCGATCTTTTACATCAATGCGCTGGGATTGTTCCTGGGGCAGGGATCGCGTTGGGGTGTGTGGGGCGTGGAGTTTGTTTTTGTTTTTGCATGGCTTTTCATTTTATATAAAACTATTTTGAAACAATGGCAGCATGGCGCGGCGGTTTTTGGGATCACGCTTGCCGCACTCGGCCTGCGGATCGTGCTCGGCTACGGAAATTACACCGAAGAATACGCGCTGCTGTTCAATGCGCTGGCGTTGTATTTATTTTTTTCTGTGGATGAAAATAAGGGCTGGAAATATTTTGGAATCGGTTTGCTGTTCGGCATTAGCTTTTCTTTTCGCGCCAATAATATCGGCGGGTTGTTTGGGGTTTTGATTGCAATTGCGCTTGCGGGTTTTGTTGGAAATCTTGCACCCCGAACCCTAACCACAGAGACATTGAGTCACGGAGATTTAATGGCTTTTCCTCGGCATCTCCGTGCCTCCGTGGTTCAAAAGTTTTTTTACACGACTTCTATTCGTTCTTGCTGGCTTCGCCGTTCCGCTTTTGCTGTGGGTTTTGTTTTTCCAGATCCACGGCGCGGCATGGGAGATGGTCTTTGCTTCGATCATTTTCAATTTCTCCTACGCCTCGGCCAAAAGCAGGGAATGGCTGGATATCTTCGGCGGTTTTGGGCGGTATGGCATGTCGTGGGTGGGATGGGTCGCTGCTTTGGGGTATGTGCTGACTGGGTATCAGGTGCTTCGCAAGGTGGTTCAGCGTAACCCTCTCGCACCGGTAGATTGGTTTTTGCTGGCGTGGTTTCCGTTCGAAATTCTTTTGAGCAATCTTTCAGGTAGGAATTTTTCACATTACTATATCAGTTGGGCGTTGGCCGTGGCGGTTTATGGTGCGGCGCTTTTTGCCAGTGTTGAGCCGCTTCTCCTGGAATTACAATTTGTGCGAAATTTGCACGACAATTTCAAATTGGGCGCTTCCCTGCTTTTGATATTGGGATTCCTCGTGGTCTTTTCGAACTCTGTAAAAAGATACGGTGAGACATTTTCGAGGCTATTTTCAAATCAACGCCTTGAATATTCCGACCCGCTTTCTGAAACGATTCGGGCAAACACGCAGAAGGACGACCTCGTATTAACGTGGTATCCTGAAACGACTCTGAATTTTATGGCGGGGCGTGCCTCACCTGTGAAGTATGTTTACTATCCGTTGTTTCTTGAGGGGACGCTGCCGCCCGGGGCTGAGACCAGTTACCTCGAAGGCCTGACCAGTCGTCGGCCAGAAATGATCGTGGACTGTTCGCGGGCGGTGGATGCGATTCCGTCGCTGGACCCTGCTGCGCGGGAGGATCAATTCTCGAAGCCCGGAGTCAAAAAGAAAATGTATTTTCAACCTGGCATGGAAGAGATATTTGCCTTCGTGGCTGAGAATTACCACGTGGAAACTTCTGTGGAAGGTTGTTTTATCTTTCGATTGAATTTGGAATAAAAAAATGGACACACAAAAATTCGTTCTCATCACTGGCGCGGCAGGTGGAATTGGCCGCGCGACCGTCAATCTGTTTTTTGAAAAAGGCTGGCATGTGGTCGGCATTGACCGATCGGATTTCGGCGAAGGTTTTCCTGCCAACGGTCTTTTCGTGCGTTCGGATATCTCTCGCCCGGAAGATATGCAGGCCATTTTTGAAAAGGTCAGCGCGGTGACCGATTCGCTTGATGCGCTGGTGAACAATGCCGCGATGCAGATTGCCAAGCCGCTGGTGGAGACCACCGTTGAAGAATGGGATGCGGTGATGAATGCAAACCTGCGTTCGGTGTTTCTTGGCGTCAAACTTGCGCATCCGTTGTTGAAGGCGCGCGGTGGGGCGGCGGTGGTGAATGTATCGTCGGTGCATGCGATTCAGACCTCGGCAAATATTGCCGCCTATGCGGCTTCGAAAGGCGGAATGCTTGCGTTGACCCGCGCGATGGCAATTGAGTTCGCGCCGGATAATATCCGCGCCAATGCCATTCTGCCCGGTGCGGTGGATACGCCCATGCTGCGCGCTGGCCTCGGGCGCGGACATGTCGGTCACGGCGATATGCAGGAAAGGCTTGATAACCTCGCCCGCAAAACGGTCAACGGGCGGGTGGGGACGCCTGAAGAGATCGCCCATGCCATTTATTTCCTCGCGGATAATCAGCAATCGTCCTTTATGACAGGTCAGGCGCTGGTGGTGGATGGCGGCGCAACGGCGAGATTAAGCACGGAGTAAAAATCTTGGTAGGAGCCATTTTTCCTTTGAGTCTTTGGGTTTTTCGGTGAAAAGCAGGTGTCGAATCAATGAGAAAACGATCCCGTAAAACCAAATCGCCGACTACTAAGGCTTATGTTCTTCCGTCACGAAAAACACTTGTGCGGATCCTGTTCTTTTTGAACGCCGCACTCTGGCTCGGCTATGTGATTTACATTTATTACGACATGGCGATTGTCAACAAGAACCTGACCTCAGCCGATATTGTGTCGCTTTTTGTCTTCGTCAATGCGGTGTTGATGTTCGTCAGCGGCTGGCAGCTTGCAAAGAACGAAAGTTGGGCTTATTACCTTGCCATGGTTGTGGTTGGCATTAACCTGCTTTTGACTTTGCTGAACATTCTGGATATGTTTTTCCTCGGCGTATTTTTACTCGACCTGTTCATTCTCTTGAGCCTGATTCCCATTCGTAAGAGCTATCTGTCAAATTCATAAAAACCAATGAAACAAACTCTGAAATCCCTCCTTCCTGAATCCATGTTGCAAACGGCGCGAAACGCCTACGACGCCGTCCGCCGTATTCCGCAATTGCCCGATGCGTATTTTCATCCGTGGCGGCGCGAAAGCATTCGCCGCCTTGCTGCGCTCAAGGATGTTCATAAAGGCCAGCGTGCCTTCATCATCGGCAACGGTCCCAGCCTGAAACAGACTGACCTCACCAAGCTGAAGAACGAATTCACCTTCGGGATGAATCGCATCTATTTGCTGTTCCCCGAACTCGGATTCAACACCACCTACTTCTGCTCCATCAACGACCTTGTCATCGAGCAATTCAGCGATGATATCCTCGCGCTGCCCATGCCGAAATTTCTCGCGTGGCGTTCGCATCGTCATTTTTCCAAAAACCTGCAACTAGCAAACATTCCAACTTTTTTATACACCACTTACACAGGTCCGCGTTTTACTCCTGATGTGCGCTGGCGCTTGTGGGAGGGCGCAACTGTCACGAACTTTGCCTTGCAACTGGCATTTCACATGGGTTTCGAAAAAGTCATTCTCATCGGTGTGGATCACAACTTCACCTCGAAGGGCGATGCAAACAAGACCGTCGTTTCGCAGGGCGATGACCCGAATCATTTTTCGCCGAACTACTTTGCCAAGGGGTTCAAATGGCAATTGCCCGACCTCGACACCTCAGAAATCGGCTACAACTTTGCGCGCGAGTCCTATCGAAAAGCAGGCCGCGAAGTGCTGGATGCGACCGTCGGCGGCAAGCTGACCATCTTCCCAAAAGTGGACTACAATTCGCTCTTCTAATTTGATGAAAACCTCGCCTCCTTCTCGACCCGCAAACTGGTTCGTCGCCTTTATCATTCTCCTCACCCTGGGCGGACTCCTCCGACTCCTCGACCTCACCGATCCTCCGTTGGATTTCCAGCCGTCACGTCAGCTCCGCAATTCATTGGTGGCGCGTGATATTTACTATTCATTGTTACCAACTGCCACCACGGAACAAAAAGAATTGGCATCCTCCTTCGCCCGCTCGGTTGGACAGTACGAACCGCCCGTCATTGAATCCATTGTGGCGGTGACGTTTCTAGCCACTGGTGGAGAGAATTTCATTGCCGCGCGCATTTGGGAGAGTCTCTTCTGGTTGGCGGCGGGTGTGGCATTGTTTGACTTAATGCGTCGCGCGGTTTCTCCGTGGGCGGCGGTGGTTGCGATCGCTTTTTATTTTGTCCTGCCGTTTTCGGTGCAGGCCAGCCGTTCCTTTCAACCCGATCCGCTCATGACAGCGGCGTTTATTGCTGGGATTTATTTCCTCTATCGCTGGTCTGAGGAGCAGGCTTGGAAGTGGGCAATTCTTGCGGGCGTTTTCTTTGGATTTGCCACGTTCGTCAAAATTGTCATCGCTTTTTTCGTGGGTGCTGCTGCGATTGCAATGGTCCTTTTCACGCTCAAAAAAGATTTTTGGAAATCGAAACAGGTTTGGGCCATGGCGGCGATCATGGTTGTGCCTGCCTTCCTCTTTTATATTTTGCTCAATCAGGGCCGCTCCACCGAATATTTCTTCGCGTGGACTGTGACACTGATCAAACTCATCACCAGCGCAGATTTTTATTCCAAATGGCTGGCTTTCGTTGGCAGTATCTTTGGGCTGACGATGATTTTCCTCAGCCTGGCAGGTGCACTGATCGCAACTCCGCGCTTGAGGTGGCTGCTAATTAGTTTGTGGGTGGGGTATGTGCTTTACGGCTTGACTCTGCCGTTTCAGATGTACACACACAGTTATTATCATATTCAACTGATCCCCATCATTGCGCTTGGATTGGCTTCGGCGCTGAATCCGCTGCTTGAAAGCGTGGCAGGCCAAAGTTCGGTGGGACGCGTGGGTTTCATCGCGTTGGTCATCGCTGTGATCGGGTATCAATCATGGGTGGCGCGTTCCGTTTTGATCGCAGAGGATTTTCGTCATGAGCCTGCTTTTTGGAAACAGGTCGGCGATGCGATTCCCGCGAATACCGATGTCATCGCGTTGACGCAGGATTATGGTTATCGTTTGATGTTGTTCGGCTGGCGCAAGGTGAGTTTGTGGCCGTTGAGCACGGGCCTGAGCGAAGCGCGCGGCGGCGAGCAGGATGCTGCGGGCGATTTCGCAGACCTGACCGAGGGCAAAGAATATTTTCTTGTGACGGCTTCGGGACAGTTGGAAAAACAGCCCGACCTGAAAAAGATTTTGGCACAGTATCCTATTGCCGCAGAAGGTGATGGATATGTGTTGTTTGATTTGCGAAAATGACTCTCGTTTCCATCATTACCCCATCCTACAACCAGGCCGCATATCTTGAGCAGACGATTCTTTCCGTGCTGAATCAGGATTATGCGCCCATTGAATATATCGTTGTGGATGGCGCTTCGAAAGATGCAAGCGTGGAGATCATCAAAAAATACGCGGACCGATTGGCTTATTGGGTTTCGGAAAAAGACGGGGGACAAGCAGAGGCGATCAATAAAGGCTTTGCTCGTGCAACGGGCGAGATCATTGCATGGCTGAATTCAGATGATTATTACCTTGAGGGTGCAGTGAGCGCGGCGGTAAAAATATTTGAAGCCAACCCTGATGTTGTGCTGGTGTACGGAAACATGCTCGCTGTGGATGAACACGGAAAAACCTTTAACACGCTGACCTACAAGCAACTGACTTTGGAAGATTTACTTTGCTTCCAGATCATCGGTCAACCTGCTGTTTTCATGCGCCGCTCTGCGTTGCAAAAAACGAATGGCCTTGATGCCACTTTCCACTTTCTACTCGACCATTTCCTCTGGATTCAACTTGCCCAGCACGGAAAAATTTTGCACGCGAATCAAACCTGGGCCGCGGCGCGTTACCATGCCGAGGCAAAGAACCGCGCCAAAGCCGCCGAATTTGGACGTGAGGCTTTTCGAATTTTGGATTCCGTAATGCAAGATAAAAAGCTTGCGCCCGTTCTTGCAACAGTGATCCGCCGTGCCCGCGCCTCTGCCCATCGCGTGGATGCGCGTTACCTGCTTGATGGCGGCCAGCCCACCGCTGCACTCTCGGCGTGGATGTGTGCGCTTTTCATCCATCCGCCAACGGCTCTGGCACGGATGAATCTTTTTGTCTCTGCGATTTTGAATTTGTTCGGTTTGGGGAAGTTGCGCTCAATGATCTTGCAAATCCGCGAGGCACGGCATAAAGCTTAGGAAATATGTATAAACAAAATGGTGGATGAACATTTAATGTTCATCCACCATTTTGTCCTTTAAAAGGGTCCCGCCGCTCATCAGCATGGGGGGGACATGCAAATCAAGCGGCGGGGGACACCTAGATACCAGTAAAAGGGAGGGCAGGTGTCGATGGCTAGAATATACACCTGAATTGTCTAAATAACATTAATATAAGATTAGAATGTGGAGCGACTTTGTCCTATTTAGTACTTTTGCCTTGGAAGATTTCGAGCCACTCATCCACTTCGGCGGCTGTAAGTTTCCCTTTTTCTGTAGTTGCTGGGGGGGAGGCGCTTATCGTTTTTTTGAGCAATTTTGCAAAGGTTTCAGAGGAAATGGCTTCAGCTTGAACGACATGCGCTGAGCTTTGCACCTCCCTGTCAGATGAAACCACGACCCAGTTTTTTGCTGCCTTCCCCATTTTGTTCAAGCGTGCGCGGATGGCACTGTCAGCGGTTTGCCCGGCGCGGATGAAATGCATCTTAATGCCACCCAGACTCCGCGTCCCGGCTTGACCGGGCGGCGCGCCGTCAAAATAAACTTCCACTGGCTGCCGTTTGATGCGGGCAAAATCCTGTAGAAGGCGGGCAAGTTCCAATTCATCGTTGGGTGAATCGAGTCTTAATCCCACTTTTGGAATCAGGTTATGTCCATCGATCAAATAGGGCATGACTTGAATTTTACCCTTGAATCAAGACGGGCACGGCGTTACCGTGCCCGTATCCTTTGCGCTGCGATTTGGCATTAAGCCGTTTCAAGCACTTTGGTCGTTACATTGAATGTAGGCGGGTTTTCCAGGGTCTTCTTCACTTTGCACAATTCTGCTGAGCGCACTAGCGCGTCGTAATACTGTGCGGGGAAGGTGGGGGGAACTTGAATCTCAAGCTCGATCTCATCGACCATGCCATTCGTCGCGTTCGCATGATTGCGCTGCACGATTCGAATCCCTTCGGTGGGTAGGTTGCGCTGACGGCAGAAGCCGAGCACATAAATCCCTGCACAGGTTCCGATCGAAGCGAGAAACACTTCGAAAGGCATCGGTGCGGAATCGGCGGGCGGTTGGTCAGTGGCTATGGTGTGCCCACGAAAGTGCGCATCAACTCTTGAACCGCCGGGAAAATCAATCAACATCTCCATGAGGAGCCTCCAGAATAATTAGTTTTGTGTCACAAATAATTGACAACTTGCGCACAAAAAATATTACCTCCTTTCAGACTGAAATCCGTATATCAAGTGTCCTCAAAATTCCTTAATCATGAGGATGTATAATTGAACTACTCAGAAAAGGAGATCTAAATGACAGAAAAGAAACCCTCCGAAATCATGGTCAGCCAACAGGGCGGCGTGGTGCGTAACGTGATCAACCAGCTCAAGCTCATCTTTCGTCTGATGGGCGACAAACGTGTCAGTGTACTTGCCAAAGCCATTCCCCTCGGTGCTTTTGCCTATCTGCTTTTTCCTGCCGATCTTGCGCCGAACATTGCCCTGCCCGTCATTGGCGTTTTGGATGATGCCGCCATTCTGTGGCTCGGTTCCTATGTCTTTACCGAACTTTGCCCCCCCGAAGTGGTTGCCGAACATATGAAGGCGCTTTCCGCGAATATCAATCCCGATGCTGCCCAGGATGATGTGGTGGATGCCGAAACCACGGAAGTCAACGACAAACAACCCTAATGAAGCGACTCTTAATTCTATTGACTCTGCCAATCCTTGCCTGTGGAGGATTGGCAGAGTCTGTTGTATCGACGGTTACGCCTCAAACCGCGCTGACAGTTGCTGCGGCTCCCCAAACAGAATCTCCCCCTGTGGTTGACACTGCTACTGCGTCCCCAACAATTGTCCCAACCGAGACGGCTACATCCAATGCCAGCGCCTTTCCCAACGCCGACGATTATCAATGGACCCCCATCGCCAGCGGACTAAAACGCCCCGTGGATATTCAGTCCGCCAACGACGGCAGCGGACGATTGTTCATTATCGAAAAGTACGGTGTCATCCGCGTGTATGAAAATGGACAACTGCTCACCGCCCCGTTCCTCGATATCACTGATCGTGTTAATGACAGCGGCAACGAAATGGGACTGCTTGGTTTTGCATTCCACCCCGATTACGAACAGAACGGATATTTCTACGTCAATTACACGGGCGATGGCGGCGATACCCGCATCTCGCGTTTTCAGGCGAGCGGCAATAGCGCAGACAATTCCAGCGAAAAGATTCTTTTGGTGATCGCACAGCCTTATCCAAATCACAATGGCGGCGCGGTGGCCTTCGGTCCGGATGGGAATCTTTACCTTGCCCTTGGCGATGGCGGCCTTGCCGGTGACCCCCACAAGAATGGACAGAACACAACGTCCCTGCTCGGAAAGATTCTGCGCATCGATATAGATAACGGCGACCCCTATCTCATCCCGTCCGATAACCCATTCGGAAATGAAGTCTGGGCGTATGGGTTGCGCAATCCCTGGCGCATCTCGTTTGACCGTGTCACGGGTGATTTGTGGATCGGCGATGTGGGGCAGGGCGATTGGGAGGAGATCGATTATCTCTCCGCTGGTTCTGCAGGCGGCGCGAATTTCGGCTGGTCTATCATGGAGGGTAGTTATGGCTATGATGGGGCCGCCCAGCCTGGCATGTTGCTCCCCGCGGTTGAATACAGCCATAACGAAGGTGGCTGCTCCGTCACTGGCGGTTATGTGTATCGCGGTGCGATGTCTGAATGGAATGGTATTTATTTGTATGCGGATTATTGTTTGGGAACTGTTTGGGGGCTGATCCTGTCAGATGGTCAGTGGCAGTCTCAGGTCCTGTTTGAAACGGGTGTGACCATCACCACGTTTGGGCAGGATGAGTCCGGTGAAATTTATCTGGCAAGTGACAGTGGCAACATCTATCACCTTACAAAAAAATAAGGACATATCACATCCACAATAGGTGTTTTGTCATAGGAGTTTGTGACGCCTGTCACTGGCATGACAGGCGTTTTTGTTTTAAACTAGCTTCATCAGAGTACGGAGGCAGATATGGCAGAAAAGATTTGGCAAGTTGAAAAAATCAAATACTGCGAACATGTAGGGCACGAAGTTTCGATCGAAGATCAAGTCGTGTATCCCGCTGAACATCTGCCTGACCAGCCGCCGCGTATTGTTGCTCACCGCTGTTCCAATTCCCTGGAATGCAACATGCTCGAAAAAGCAACCTGCGCCCTCTGCGGCACGAACCCTGATCTTGACCCTGTGTAATTGAGCAATCGCAAATTGCTCTTCCAAACTCTCTCCTCCCT
The DNA here is from genome assembly GCF_016705895.1 of Candidatus Villigracilis affinis. NCBI lineage: Bacteria > Bacillati > Chloroflexota > Anaerolineae > Anaerolineales > Candidatus Villigracilaceae > Candidatus Villigracilis > Candidatus Villigracilis affinis. The sequence goes on from NZ_JADJKT010000038.1 coordinate 56,126, forward strand.
CTGAGTTGGTCTATTGGCTGCACCGCGTGAGAACGCGGTGTATGCCGTTAAAAGGGGATGCTTGCTCGATAGTGCGTTGCCCATCACCTCAGTCCGCTTATTTATAACTCTTTCAAAAATCTCTCCACGCTTTCATCGGCGGGGGAGTTTTTTACTTCCTGCGGTTTTCCCACCTGTTTCAATTCACCATTGATGATCACTGCCACGCGGTCGCCCATTTGCGCGGCTTCCTTCAAGTTGTGTGTGACGATGATGGTGGTGCGATGATCGTGTGACAGCAGTGTGGAAAGGTCCTGCAATAATTGCGCGCGTGTCTGCGGATCGACCGCCGAGAACGGTTCATCCATCAAAAGCAATTCAGGATCGAGGACAAAAGCCCGCGCCAGACTCACTCTCTGCGCTTCGCCACCTGACAATTGGCCTGCCCGTCGTTTCGACAGAGAATCCACCCCCATGGATTTCATCCATTTTTCCGCGCGCGCCTGCGATTCGGATTTATCCGTGCCGCGGAATTTCAAACCGAGGGCCACGTTTTCCTCCACCGACATATCCATTAATAACGGATCTTGAAAAACAAAAGCGATCTTTCGTCGGTATTCCAGATCGTTCCATTCGCGCAGGGATTTGCCGCCGTATTTCACGTCGCCGCTGGCGGGCTTTAGCAGATGCGCGAGGGTCAATAGCAGCGTACTTTTCCCTGAACCGTTGGGACCGACGATCGCCAGCGTTTCGCCGCGCGGAATATCCAAAGACTCAACATGGAGCGCATCGCGTTGGTTGCGCTGAACTTTCAGGTCTTTGATCTCGATGAGGTTTGTCATTTTTGTTTCGTTCATCGTCTTTGCCCTTTTTGTTGTACCCAGGTCAGGGCAAGGTTGATGAGGTAGGTAATTACAAGCAGTAACGCACTCAATGCCAGTGCACGCTCGAATTCACCTTTGCTGGTTTCGAGGACGATTGCTGTTGTCAGCACACGAGTCTGCCCGCGGATATTTCCGCCGACCATCATTGATGCACCAACTTCTGAAATGACGGAACCGAAGCCCGCCATAAGAGCGGCCAAAAGCGGTAATCGCGCCTCCCGCCACAGGTGCCAGATCATTTGCATGCGGGAAGCGCCCAGCCCCAGCAATTGCTGCTGTAAGCGCGGATCAAGCGCCGCCAGCGCAGCCGCCGTCAACCCAATGACCACAGGGGCGGAGATGATCGTCTGGGCGATGACGATGGCCCACGGTGTGTAAATGAGTCGCAGACTTCCCAACGGCCCGCTGCGCCAGAGGGTCATCGCCACGACAAGCCCCACCACAACGGGCGGCAGTGCCATGCCCGTGTTGACAATACTGAGGATGAAGGAACGTCCACGGAAACTGCCGAGCGCCAGCCATGTACCCAAAGGCAGACCGATCAGCAGGCTGACGAGGGTGGCAATAGTCGAGACTTGCAGGGAGAGAGCGGTGATTTCAAAAATATCAGACATGGAGATCAAAGTATACAGGTAAATAAGTAGACACGTAAACATCAAGGAAGTTGTTTACGTGTCTACTTTGGTTAGATATTTTTACTTTTACAGCCCTAGATCCGCGTCGGTCTTGTCGGCATCGGGGTAGAAAAGCGGCTGGCCGAATTTGTCCATGCCGAATTCGGCGATGACTGCCTGGGTGGCGGGATCAGTGATGAATTTGGCGAAGGCCATGGCACCATCATAATTGACCGCTGTCCACTTATCAGGGTTGACGGTGATGACATGATAAACGTTCAACAGGGCATTGTTGCCTTCGAGCAAAATTTCAAGCTGGAGGTTGGCTTTGTTGGCGAGGTAGGTGGCGCGGTCGGTGAGGATGTAGGCACCCTTTTCAGAAGCGACGGTGAGCGATGCACCCATGCCTTGGCCTGTTTCGATGAACCAGGCGGGCTTTTCAGTGCGTGGATCGAGTTCGGCCTTGGTCCAGAAGCTGACTTCCTTCTTGTGTGTGCCGGAGTCATCGCCGCGGGAGACGAAAGGCGCGCCAGCGTTGTAGATGGCAACGAAAGCGTCCTTGGGGCCGAGACCTTTGATGCCAGCAGGGTCAGCGGCGGGGCCGACGATGATGTAGTCATTGTGCATGACGAGCATGCGATCCTTGCCGAAGCCGCCATCCATGAAGGTCACTTCGGAAGAGGGGGCATGGACGAGCAATACATCGGCATTGCCTTCTTCGCCCATCTTGAGGGCTTCACCAGTGCCGACGGCGATGGTCTGCACGGTGTACCCACTCTGTTCTTCAAAAATGGGGACGAGTACATCCAGCAAGCCTGAATCCTGTGTGGAGGTTGTGGTGGCGAGAATCAGGTTGGGGTTGGCGGGCGCGGCAGCGGGCGCTTCGGTGGGAGCCTCGGTTGGGGCTTCAGTAGCCGGTGCCTCAGTTGCAACCGGTGCTTCTGTGGCAGGGGCAGCTGTCGGGGCGGGTGATCCGCAGGCGGATAAAGCAATCGCCAGGATCAATCCGAGTGTCAATAAAATGTTGCGTGTTTGTTTCATTTTTCTATTCCTCACTTTTCAGATTTTGGTGACATACGATGGATGCCCAGCACGATCAACGCGCCGATCAATCCACCGATCATCCCGAAGAAGAAATGGCTGACGAATGGGAAGGCCACTCCGTAGCGGAAGGAGCCGAACGGCCAGCCAGTAATCAGGTTCATCGTTAGTTGGCCGACGGGTTTTGTGGCATGAGCCAGTCCGCCAAGTACCATCATGAACCAGAGTTTGTTTGCATAACGCGGAAGATAGCGATAGGCGATATCCATGACAGGGCCGGGCAACAGATAGAACAGCCAGGTAAATGGATTCTCGCCTTGTAAAAACGGCAGCGTGGATGCAAACGAAGCACCGATGCTTGTGAGCGAGCCCGCGCCACGAAAGCGCGAAGACGCGCGCCCGATGATCATCAAAGCCATCCACTCGATTCCGTGATGCCCGGGCATGCCAAGCGAAAGATCGTAGGCGCGGTGCAGAACCACGGCCGTCACGCCGCCACCGATCAGGAGTAGTGCTTCCCACCAGGGGAGCGCCCACTCAGTTGGAAAGCTTTTTGATATATTCTTTAGGGATGATGTGCCATTCATGATTGATCTCCTCAACATATAATGTGGCCTTGCCTTCACGCAGAACAGGACGCACCCATTCTCCAACGTCAACGATGGTTTTGGTATGCAGATCCACATGGCTCAATGTACACACGCGGTCCACGTGACCTCTTGCATAAATTTCTGAAACGGGATATTTGCCTTTTAGATCACGCAGTCCGGGCAGCCACAGGAAGCGACCGTCATTACCAGCGCGATGCAGCCCCACTGCGGATAATGCGCCGATGATGCCACCGTGTGTGCCTGTGAGACCGACGAGTCTTATTCCAGACTGTGAAGCTGTTTGCTCCGCCTCAAGCATGGTCAGCACTGTGAGTTTTGCGCGGCTGGCGAAAGACAGCACACATTTGTCGATCACATCCCATTTGGCGAGAGCCAGTCCCGCATCGGAGCCTTGGGCGCTTTCACGCAGCAGGAATTCCTGCGCGGCTTCCCAAACGTCATCGGGCTTGTTCGTTTCAACAGATAAACAGGCTGAACTATTGTGAGAGGTGTATGGAATCTGCGGATCCACCAGCAATTGATGGCGTGTGATGCCAAGCGGTGAAACCAGTTGATTCTCGGTCAGCCAATCTGCGAGTTGACGAACACGATGGCCTGTGCCGCGTGATTCGAGATTATCGGTGTCGTCAATTCCTATCAGATAATGCATTCCTTCACCTTTTTTGAATAAGACTCATCTAAGTATTTACTTAATAGATAATGCAAAATAAAAAAGCACAGACGCTTGTGAATCACTTTACAGTGATCTCGGCAATGTCTTTTGTCCAATCGGCTTTGGGGATATGGGTGGTGGCAAGTTTCATGGTGCCGCGATTGCTGAAATCGAGGATGGTGTTTTCGCTCACCTGCTCGAACGTGAGCGTGGATGGTGAACCCGTGCCGCTCAGACTGACTTCGGTGAATTCTGTCACGCCAGCCAGAGCCAGCACATCAAGCAATTTGGGGCCTTCCTGCACTTTTCCGTCCACGGTGATCTGGGTGAGCGGCAGGCTTTTGATTGCTTCGAGGGTGACATCGAAAGTTGAGCCATCGGCTTTGACGATCTTGAACAGAACGGGCGAAGAGGGTTCGATTACTGGTTCTTCGGTGGGAGCGGCTGAGGCTGAGACTTCTGTCACTGACGCTTCAGCAGTTATCGGGGCGGTGGGAGGCGCGCCGCAGGCGGTCAAAAGAAAAATGGAGATGACCAGCAGGAGTTTTTTCATTTCTTAGTCAACTGCAACCATCACATTGGATGCCTTGATGACAGCGTAGGCTTCCTTGCCTTTTTTGAGGCCGAGGCTTTTTACGGAAGAGTTGGTGATGATGGAAACGATCTGGGTTCCACCCGCAACTTCGATAGTCACTTCAGAGTTGACGGCTCCCTTGACGATCTTTGTCACTTTGCCTTTGATAACATTTCTTGCGCTGAGTTTCATGATGTTTCTCCTTGTAGATTTACACGGCGATCTGTTCACCGCTATGCGTTGGGTTGTAGCCGACCAGCCTGCCCAGCGACGAGCGAAATGCCGAGGTTTGCAGGTAATCCAGCAGCGGTGAAAGGACTTCTTCGTTTTCACGCGGCAGGATCAGGTCGTAGCGTTCTTCGAAGAGGGGGATGAAATCCAATTCGTGCTGTTTGGCTGCGGCTTGCAGGCCGAGGGCAACATCTGCTGTTTTGGTGAAGACCGCCTGCGCGGCTTCGCTGTGGGTTTTGACCGATTGGTCGTAGCCGGGAATTTGTGCCGGGTCGAGTTTTAGTTTTTTCAATTCGTTATCGAACCAGATGCGCGTGCCCGAGCCTGAATTGCGGTTGATAAATTTGACATTTTCGCTTGCAAGGTCGGATATTTTTTTGATTCCCTTGGGGTTGCCCGATGCCACCATCAGGCCCTGGGTTCGATAGGCCAGCGTGACCAATTCCACGTTGCGGTCTGGAAACAAATGGCGGACGGTGGGGGTGTTGTATTCGCCTGTTTCATCTAAAATGTGTGCGCCGGAGATCTGGCATAATCCCTGCCGTAAATTGACCAACCCATCCAGTGAGCCGACGGGCATGCTCAACAAGGTGACGTGTTTGTTGAGGTGCTCAGCGATATCTTCCAGTGCCAGATCATGGCTGCCTGAGAAGATGATGGATTGTTTTTTGCTTTTCGGCAGAACAACTTCCTGTAAAAGAAAGGCCGCGGCTTTGGCGCGGTAGAATTTTTCGGTCACTTTCCCCGTTTTGCGCAGTTCAGATACTTCGATCAGCTCCGCAGATTCAAGCGCGAGGATGTGATGCCGCACCCATGCAGGGGACTGCTTCAAGATCCGTGCCAGGATTGTGAGCGTGGCGGGGGCCGCCATTAGCAGGCGCAGAATTTCCATTCGACGTGCATCTGCCAGCAGTTTGATCTGGTCGAAGGATTGAATGGTTTGGACTGTTTTCATGGGCATCTTTCGATTAAGGGGGAGCTTAATTGAGAGTCTACGAGCAAACTAAGGTTGTGTCAAGCGGAATCAATGTTTACACTTTTAAATAAAGAGACCGACTTGCCGTCGGTCTCTTTTGTGCTTATCCTAAATTCCCGATCGTTTTTTCCACTTCTTCCAATATCTCGTTCGATTTTACCAGCGCCTTCATCTTGTTATGGTCATTGTACAACGGGCGATCCACTTCAAGATGGTCCACATGTCTGCGAATCACTTCGCGTGCCTTAAGTGACCCTTTGCCCGGGGTGAATTCGCGGAAGTCGAGCGCCTGTGCCGCCGCCATGAATTCGATGCCAAGCACGCCATAGGCGTTATCCAGAATCTGTCCGTTCTTCAGGGCAGTGTTCATGCCCATCGAGACAAAATCCTCCTGGTCGGCTGCGGCGGGGATGGATTGGATCGAAGCAGGCGTGGAGAGGATTCTTTGTTCCACGATCAAATGATCGGCAGTGTATTGACTGAGCATTAACCCAGAGTAGAAGCCAGGCTCATGGGCGAGGAAATCAGGCAGTCCCTGCGAAAGAGCGGGGTTGGTCAATCGATTCAAGCGGCGTTCGGATAAAACACATACCATCGTGATGGCAATGCCTGCCATATCCATCGGGAGCGCAACGGGAGAGCCTTGGAAGTTTGCACCAGTGAGAGTCAACTTCAGTTCAGGGACGAAGATTGGGTTGTCGCCCACACCGTTCAACTCGATCTCAACCTGTGACCGCGCATAGGCAACCGCATCGCGGGCCGTGCCGATCACCTGCGGAGTGGAACGCATCGAGTAGGCATCCTGCACCTTTGTTTTCATTTTGCCTGTCGTCAGGTCTGAGCCTTCGACCAGTGTGGCGATATTTTTTGCGGAAGTGATCGCGCCTTTGAAGCCGCGTAATTCATGCAATTTCGAGTTGTACGGCTTCATATTCCCGAGCAACGCTTCAATGGACATCGCCGCGGCGATCTCAGCCTGCTTGAGGAAGCGTTCCATATCGTAAATATGAATCGCGGACATGGCCGTCAACAGATTGGAGCCGTTGATCGCGGCAAGTCCATCGCGCGCCTGCAAACCTGGAATTGGAATTCCCGCGCGCTCCATCGCATCGTGACCGGAAAGCCGCTCACCGTTGTAGAAGGCTTCCCCTTCGCCCATGAGAAGCAGGGCGGCTTGCGCCATCGGGGCGAGGTCGCCGCTTGCACCCACCGACCCCTTTTGACAAACAACTGGTGTGACGCCTTTATTTAGCATCTCCACCAGTGTAAGAGTGATCTCGGGTCTGCAGCCTGAATTTCCATGTGCATGGACGTTGATGCGCCCAGCCAGCGCCGCGCGGACGTGTTCAATGGGTGCGGGGTCACCAATGCCTGCTGCATGGTTGTAGATCAAATACTTTTGGAATTCCTTCACCTGCTCATCGTTCAATATCTTTTCGGAGAACTCGCCGATGCCGGTATTCGTACCGTACATGATCTCTTTGTTGGCAAGTTTTTCCTCCAGCATCGCGCGGCAAACCTTGATCCGCTCCAGTGCTTCGGGGGCTAATTCAACCTTCTCATTAAAGCGGGCAATGGCAACAAGTTTTTCAACTGTAAGTTCCGATCCATTCAGTGTGATGGTCATGGGCAAATCTCCTTTTTGATATTTTGAAATTGTACTTCGCTTTCATTATATTGTGAAAAGCGACGCAGGAAGAAGGCAGGACAGACGTTGCGTAATCATGGGAGAGGCGTAGGGTTGGCGTCAAGTAGTATTTGAATGCCTATGATAAAGTAATGACACAAGCTCATTTCTCTTCTCCTCCTTGTAGAAAGAGCGCCAGGGTCGGCAGCCCCTGGCGCTCTGACTTTAACCCTCTGGTAAAATCACCGCCATGTCCAACGAAAAAGAATATCTCCCAAAGATCGCAATGTCCATTCAGGCCCACCCCGATGACCAGGATTTTACTGTTGCGGGCACGCTTGCCAAATGGGCCAAAGCGGGATGCAAAGTCATCTCCGTTCTTATCACTAGCGGCGACTCTGGTTCAAATGATGTAACCAAAGGCGCAGACTATAAACCTGTGCTGGCAAAACTGCGTGAAGCGGAACAACTGGCCGCTAACGAAGTGCTCGGCATCGCTGAAACCGTCTTTCTTCATTATCCAGATGGAGAATTGATTGCCAGCCTCGCCCTGCGCAAAGACTTGACACGACTCATCCGCATGTACAAACCTGACGTTGTCGTATCGGGCGACCCTTCGGCCTGGTTCTACGGAAACGGATACATCAACCACCCGGATCATCGTGCTGCGGCAGAAGCGGCCACGTACGCGGTCTTCCCGTCAGCTGGGACCAGGCTCATGTTCACCGACCTGCTCGAAGCGGGGTATGAACCGCACAACGTCAAGCGGCTGTATATTCACGGGTCGGAAAAATCCGATACCTGGGTCGATATCGGCGAAACCATCGACATCAAGATCGAAGCGTTGAAGAAACACGTTAGCCAGTCTGATACCCATGATGTGGATGATTGGATGCACGAGTGGGCAAAAGAGGAAGGCAAAGAAAAAGGACTCGACTTTGCCGAAGCCTATAAAGTGATGATCTTGAAAAAAGAGGATGATATACCGGGTGAGTAGCCGAATCTCCGCTTAAATTAACGCAAAGACGCCAGAGACTAGTCTCTGGCGTCTTTGCGTTAAAAAATCCTTTTTGTCTGTGGCAATTGATTTTAGAAGAACAAACCGCCGATCAACGCCGAAGCGAGAGTCATGGTCACGTTGTCAATATCCTTGTAATGCAATGACTCAACTGCTGCACCCGCGAGTGCAATGAGCGTGATCGGTAAAACATAATGGGTGAACGGGGATGCGAAAACGCCAGCCGCCACATAAATGTAGATCATGATGCCTGCCATCAACAGGCCGCCCACGAAAACGCTGACCATGCCCGCAATGGATTTTTCCTTGCTCCATGGCAGTTTGGGCGAAGGGATGCGCCGCCCAACGATATCTGCAATGCCATCGCCGCCGCACATCATCATCAACGCGATAATGCCGATGGGATTCTCGCGCCAGTAGATCAACGTCAGAGCGACGAACATAATGCCGTAATAAAGCGGCCCGCGTAAAATTTCCTTCGGGTCACCTGTGCGTGACATGGCCTGCACAGATGCTTCATCTTTCAATACCCCTAGCCCGATCAACGCAAATTGCGCTGTCACGGCGAAAGGCACCAACGCCGCAAGCCAGCGGGCCTCGGGTGCATCATTGAAAAGGAACCAACACAACACGAAGAGGGGACCCGTGCCAATGTGGATGACCTTGCGGCTGAGTTTTCCATCCATCCAGCCCCGATGGGCGATGAAATCCATGGAACGCAAAAACAAAAGCGAGGCGGCAAAGGTAATGATGAGGGCGATATAGTTATTCACTTAAAACTCCTGGCGTTTGGTGGTGTGGTCGATTGGTTCGATAGTCTAAAACCCGTATTTGGGTAAAAAGATGTCCTGTCTAATTTTCTATGCTAAAATCCGTTCATGCAATTTGAGGTTTTCACCCTTTTGCCCGAAGTATTCCCCTCGTATCTTGACACCAGTATTATCAAACGTGCCCGCGAACGGGGATTGATTCATGTGCGTGTGCATAACATCCGCGATTATACCCATGACAAGCATCACATGACCGACGACACCCCCTACGGCGGCGGCGGCGGAATGGTGATGAAGCCCGACCCCGTTTTCGAGGCGGTTGAAACTGTCATTGGATTGAACACGCATTTCAACGACAGCCTCGAAGAACCCTTGGATTCCGTTCGGGACGAAGCGATACCGACTCCGCCGAATCCTGATTCAAACATCCCGATCATTTTACTCACCCCGCAGGGACGTGTCTTTAATCAAACCATCGCCCAGGAACTTTCCGCACACCCGCGCATTGCCCTGATCTGTGGCCGCTACGAAGGCATCGACGAACGCATCCGCGAACATCTTGTCACCGATGAAATTTCCATCGGCGATTTTGTGCTCACAGGCGGGGAACTTCCCGCGCTCATTCTCATTGACGCCATTGCGCGATTACTCCCCGATGTGCTAGGTGACCCTACTGGCGCGCAGGATGACTCGCATGCCATGGGCCTGCTTGAATATCCACACTACACCCGTCCGCCCGAGTTTCGCGGCTGGAAGGCTCCCGACATTCTGCTTTCCGGTGACCACGCAAAAATAGACAAATGGCGGCGGCAACAAGCCTTGGAGCGGACCTTCAAGAAAAGGCCGGACATGCTTGAAAAGGCCGAATTGACGAAGGAAGACCTGAAATTTATCCAAAAGTTGAAAAGTTCATAAGGCAGGTTGGAAAGTTCGTAAGTTGGAATGTTGATATATCGACTGCTCACCCAAGTCCTTCAACTTTCAAGCCTGCAACCTTCAACCTGTAACTTTCACCCTGTACCCATTGCATGGAGGAAACGATGTCATCACGATTGAATTACGGCAAGACCTTTCTGCTCGGCTTTGGCTTTTTTGGTTTAAGTGTGGTCTGGGGTGTGTATAACGCCTTCGTCCCGATCTTTCTTTCGGAAAAATTCGGCCTCTCTCCCATCGTGGTGGGTTTTTTCATGACATTGGATAATATTGCAGCTTTGTTTATTCAACCGCCCGTTGGCGCGTGGTCTGACCGATTACGCACCCCCATGGGCCGCCGTATTCCGTTTTTGCTGATCGGTGCGCCGATCACAGCCGTGGCCTTTGGGTTGATCCCATTGCCAGCCATATTGCCCTTATTCGTGGCTTGCACGAGTACATTGCTTTTGAGTGCCGCATTTTGGCGCACGCCCGTCATCGCGTTGATGCCCGATATTACACCTTCTGAATTCCGCTCGCAGGCGAATGGCATCATCAATTTTATGGGCGGCATTGGCACAATTGTTGCTTTGCAAACGGGCGGCCTTTTGTATAAGATGAGTCCCAATTTTCCGTTTTGGCTCGGTTCAGGCTTGGTTTTGCTTTCCGCTTTGATCGTTTACCTCTTCATCGAAGAACCGAAGGAATATTCAACCACGGAAGCGCAACCCGGTATGTTTGCCAGTCTGCGCGAAGTGATCAATGATGAAGATAAAAGCGGACTTCGCATTCTTTTTGCCATCTTTTTCTGGTTCATCGGCTTTTCTGCTGTAGAAACCTTCTTCACGTTGTATGCCAAGAATCATCTCGGCTTGCATGAAGGCGATGGCGCAACCTTGTTGTCGGTGCTGCCGTTGTTCTTCGTGCTGTTTGCCATCCCGTCTGGGTTTATCGCAGGCAAGATCGGACGCCGAACCACGATCTCGATCGGTTTGATCACATTGACCATCATGCTCGTACTGCTTTACGTGACCCCCGCGAAGGCGCTTTTGACGGGCATCGCGCCTCTGCCCTTGGTTGGTATTCCGTTGGTGGAAGGTGGTCCGCGCATGCTTACGTTGGCGGGCGTCCTGCTGATCTTTGGCGGCGCGGCCTGGGCGTTGATCAATATCAACTCCCTGCCCATGATCGTGGATTTGACCAATGCGGCGCGCATCGGCACTTTCACGGGTTTGTATTACCTGTTCTCCACCTTCTCTGCGATCGTCGGCCCGAACGTGAACGGCTGGGCCATTGAATTGACCGGGGGAAACTACAACATCATTATGTTGATCTCGCCGTTATTCATGATGGTTGCACTGTGGCTGATGCTTGGCGTCAAACGCGGAGAAGCGTCACAAGTAAATTAGGAATAAAAAATTGAAATTTAAAATATTTCTTCTTGCGATTGCATTGACGGCTCTCACGGCCTGCATGCAATCGCAAGATTGTTTTAGTGAAGAAGTCTTTTGCGCGGCATTGGTCACCGATACGCGCGGTATTAACGACCACGGTATGAATCAAGAAACCTGGGACGGGTTGGAGGAATCCAAGGCGGGTGGGCTGGCCGATCAGGTTGAGTACATCGAATCGGTCGATGCGCGTGATTACGAAAAGAACATCGCCTATTTTGCGGAACGAGGATTTGATGTGATCTTCACGACAGGCCCGGGCATGGATGACGAAACGCTTCGTGGTGCGGACCTGTATCCTGATTCTGTTTTCGTGGGCATATCCCAGCCTCAAGCGGAGGTGCGCCCGAATTTAACCTCTGTTACATTTGCAGAAGACCAAATGGGGTTTCTGGCGGGGGTGATGGCAGCCCGTCTTTCTGAAATGCGAGTTGTCGGCGCGGCTTGCGAGACAAGCGAGATCGATTCGATGTGGCGGTATTGTGAAGGTTTCCGCGCCGGGGTGTTGTCTGTGGATGAGAACATCAAGGTGATGGTGACCTATCGTGAAAATGCCAGCCGCGAAAGTCTTTTCATAGACGATGATTGGGGATATGAAACGGGGCTGGCTTTAATTCGGCAGGGTGCGGATGTGATTTTTGCAGCGGGCGGCGTCACGGGGGAGGGGGCACTCCGCGCGGCGTTGGATGAGCAGGTTGAAGCCATTGGTGCGGAGCGGGATCAGGGTGCAGCGGGCTACGGGGTTGTTTCCTCTGTCTATGGCAGGGCCAGTTTCGAGGTCCAGAATATGATCCGCTTGCTGCGGGGCGGAAATGTCTGGGAGCAGGCGAATGGTCAGTTTGGGTATGTGCCGTTTAATCAGAAATTCCCCGAAAGTTTGGCTCGTGAACTGGATTCTGTGATTTTGGGGCTTTTGAACGGTGAAATTAAGACGAATGTGTCACCTCAAAAGCCATAATTTGGCTTGAAATATGTCTGTAATAGTTCAGGCTTGCACAATAAAATATAAAGATTTATACTTGCAAAGTCGTAAAGGCTTTGCCAAAAAGGCAGACTTTTAAAACCCTATTCTTAGGAGAAGAAAAAATGAAAAAGCTTTACTTTGTAATGGCTCTGTTGATCGTCGCTTCGATGGTCCTCACTGCCTGCGGTGCAAGTGCGCCGACCGCTGAAGACTGCTCGAAGGAAGAAGTGTTCTGCGTGGGTCTCGTGACCGACGTGGGCAAGATCAATGACAAATCCTTCAACCAGTCCGCTTGGGAAGGCGTTCAGAAGTCCCAGGCTGATGGCGTGGCTGATGTTGTTCAATTCATTGAGACATCCGATGCCAAGGATTACGCCAAGAACATCGCCCAGTTCGGTGATGCTGGTTACGATGTCATCGTGACCGTTGGTTTCGGTCTCGGTGAAGCAACCGCTGCCGCCGCTGCGACCTACCCGAGCGTCCGCTTCATCGGCGTGGATCAGTTCCAGGCTGAAACCGTCGCTGGCGTTTCCGGTTTGAACTTCCCCGAAGACAACGCTGGCTTCCTCGTTGGCGCCCTCGCCGCGATGATGTCTGAGAGCCACAAGATCGGCGCCGTTTGCGGTACCGATGTGGTTCCTCCCGTTTGGCGCTTTGGTGAAGGCTACAAAGCCGGCGCCGCTTATGCTGATGGCATGAACGGAACCACCACCGAAGTATTCGTTGTGTACCACAGCGATGTGGGCTTCGACAAGACCTTCACCGATCCCGAATGGGGCGCTCAGACTGCCAAGTCCATGATGGACCAGGGCGCTGATGCCGTCTTCGGTTGTGGTGGTCTCACCGGTAACGGTGCTATTACCGCCGCCGCCCAGGCTGGCGCCTACGCCATCGGCGTGGACACCGACCAGTACCTGACCCTGCCCGAAGCTGCTTCCCGCATGCTCTCCTCCGCGATGAAGCTCATCACCCCCGGAGTTGCCGACCTGATCAAGGCCACCAAAGATGGTTCCATCGCTGATGGCAACGTCTTCGGCGCCGCTGGTTACGCTCCGTTCCACGATCTCGATAGCAGCGTCCCCGCTGATGTCAAGGCCACCATGGAAGAGATCAACAAGGGTCTGCTCGACGGCTCCATCAAGACCAACGTTGCTCCTGTCAAGCCGTAAGTTTTTCACGTTGTAAGAGAGAGGGAAAGAGGCGCGAGTCTCTTTCCCTTTTTTATTTGATTTTGTAATACCGGTATGGGGTTTCCAGGCGGCTTGTTTGATATAATTGTCCTACAATTCACAGTTCCACTGGAGCGAAGGATGCAAGAAGAAAAGCAATCAAATTCGCTGATAAAACAAATATTGCAGACGATTTCAGATAACAGCCTGGTCCCATTTTTGGCGATTCTGACAGCGGTAGTTGTTGGCGGCGTGATTATCGCATTTGTAGGCGGAAATCCCATATTAGCCTACCGGGGGTTGATCGAAGGTTCATTTGGCTCAACGAAGGCATTAAGTGAAACCGCTGTTTGGGCGACTCCATATATCTTTGCAGGCTTGGCTGTTGCGCTGGCTTTCAAAGGCGGGTTGTTCAATATTGGCGCTGAAGGTCAGCTGGCGGTTGGTGCAGTTGCCTCGTCATTGATCGGTTACGCCCTGCCTGAATGGCTTGGCTACGATCTGCCTGCGATTATTCATCTTCCATTGGCGGTCCTTTTTGGTGTATTGATGGGCGGCCTTTGGGCGGCCATTGTCGGATGGTTAAAAGCGTATACGGGCGGGCATGAAGTCATCAATACCATCATGATGAACTACATTGCACTCAATACCACATCCTTTTTATTGAACGGCGTGATGAAGGATAGAAGCCCAACCAACGTGATCGCGCGTACACCGTTGATCGCGGATAGTGCGCGGATCCCTCCGATCTTCGATGGGCTGCGTGTGCACTGGGGATTCATTCTTGCTTTGCTGGTTGCGTTTGGGATTTGGTGGTTACTTAATAAAACGACCGTGGGTTTTCAGATCCGCACCGTGGGCTTGAACCCGGATGCTGCGAAATATGCCGGTATTAATGTCAAGCGAATTATCATCCTTACCATGGCGCTTTCCGGTATGCTGGCTGGCCTTGCAGGCACAATTGAAGTGACCGGCTTGAATTACCGTCATGAACTTGGCTTTTCGATCGGGTATGGCTATGATGCCATCGCCATTGCCCTGCTTGGAAAGTCACATCCTTTGGGGGTTGTACTATCAGCCTTCCTTTTTGCGGCAATGCGCAATGGGGCGACACGCATGCAGTTCCTTACCCAAATGCCAGTGGACCTGATTTCCATGATCCAGGCGTTCATTCTGCTTTTTGTTGCAGCGGATGCGATCGTACGGTATATCTATCGCATCAAATCCAAAGGTGAACGCGTCGTACTTACCCGGGGCTGGGGAGGCTAGGAGAAAAAATGGACTGGAAACGTTTTGGCTTTATTGCCTTGATCATCGTTGTTCTTTTTGGCACAGTCGTCATGATCGGACAGGTGAAACAACCGCCTGTGTTGATCATCACCAGTATGCTGGCCACCACCATTGCAGTCGCCACACCGTTGGCTCTGGGCGCTCTTTCCGGTGTCTATTGCGAACGGGCTGGGGTGGTTAATATCGGCATCGAAGGTATGATGCTGACCTCTGCTTTCTTCGGCTGGTTGGGCGCCATTTACATGTATCATATTTTCAAGATTCCGCCTTCGATCAGCATTGTGCTCGGCGTGATGTTCGCAATACTCACTGGTATGCTGATGGCATTGCTTCATGCAGCCCTCTCCATCACCTTCAAAGTGGATCAGATCATCGGCGGAACGGTCATCAATATTCTGGCTGTTGGTTTAACAGGTTTTTTGAATCGTCAATTGTTTTTCGGGGCAACCAGTGTATTTAAAGGCAGTGTGCCAAGCTCCCCGGGAGTTTTACCCACCATTCACGTTCCACTCACAGAGATTTTTACATCCGTTTGCGGAACATCTGCTTCCTGCCTCGAAAACCTGGCGGCGATCAATCGTGTGTTCGATCAAAAGCCGATTGCCATCAGCGCCATTCTGCTGGTGTTCTTCTCTCACTATGTGTTGTTCAATACGCGTTGGGGATTGCGCACCCGCGCGGTGGGTGAACACCCCAAAGCGGCTGATACAGTGGGCATCAATGTGATCAAGATGCGCTACGCAAACGTTCTGATCGGCGGCATGTTCGCCGGGTTGGCTGGTGCGTACTTTACGATCGAATCAGTCCCGTCTTTTGAGCCTCTGCTTACAAATGGACGCGGTTTTATTTCACTGGCAGCGATGATCTTCGGAAACTGGACTCCCATCGGCGCATGGGCGGCTTCGCTGGTCTTCGGTGCATCTCAGGCACTTCTCATCAATATGCAGATCTTCCGCGATGTCATTCCTCCACAATGGTCGTTCCTGCAGGAATCCTATATTGTTGGGCTTACACCGTATATTCTCACCATGTTCATCCTGACGGGCATTATCGGCAAGACCACGCCGCCTGCTGCTGATGGCGTTCCGTACGAGAAATAGGAGGCGGACATGACAGAAGCAAATATCGTCCTGGAAGCAAAAAATATTACCAAGCAATTCCCTGGTGTGCTCGCCAGTGACAATGTCAATTTTGACCTGCGCAAAGGTGAGATCCACGCCCTATTAGGAGAGAACGGTGCTGGGAAAAGCACATTGATGAATCTGATCTATGGTTTGCATCTCCCGGACAAAGGCGAGATTTTCGTCAACGGAAAGCCGATTGAGATCAAATCTCCCAATGACTCCATCGCGGCTGGCATTGGCATGGTGCATCAACACTTCATGCTCATCCCCGTCTTTACCGTGGCGGAAAATGTCATGCTTGGCGATGAAGTAACCAAACGAGGCTCACTGGACCGTGTTACGGTTGCTGCAAAAATTAACGAAATATCCAAACAGTATGGTCTTGATGTAGACCCGAATGCACTGGTTGGTGACCTACCTGTTGGTTTGCAACAGCGTGTTGAAATCGTCAAAACGCTCTATCGCAATGCAGAGATCGTTATTCTCGATGAACCAACCGCCGTTCTCACTCCGCAGGAAGCGGAAGACCTTTTCCGTATTATGCGTGACCTGACAGCACGCGGTGTATCCATTATTTTTATCACTCACAAACTCAAGGAAGTCCTCGCCGTGGCAGACCGCATTACAGTCATGCGCGCAGGTCGTGTGATCAACACGGTTCAGCCTTCGGAGACGAACGAAGCACAATTGGCTAATATGATGGTAGGTCGCCAGGTGATCCTCACCGTTGAAAAGAAGGATCACGCTGCCAGCGGTGATATCCTTAAAGTGGAAGGCCTTTCTGCGCGCGACCAACGCGACTTGGAAACGGTTCACAATGTTTCCTTTACAGTACGCGGCGGCGAAGTACTTGGAATTGCCGGTGTTCAAGGCAATGGCCAGACCGAACTTTCAGAAGCCTTGACCGGCCTGCGTGCCCCGACCGGCGGAAAAGTAACCATGGATGGGATCGACCTGACCGGCAAATCGCCGCGGGTCATGACTGAGGCAGGCTTGGCCCACATTCCGGAAGATCGCCAGCGCCACGGACTTGTTCTGTCCTATAGTGTCGCCGACAACATGGCCCTCTGTGATTATTATCGTCCGCCCTTTAGCAGTCGCGGCGTTATTCAACAAAAGGCGCTTGATGAAAACGCGCGCAAACTGATTGATGCATTCGATGTTCGTACACCTTCTCCGTTCGTGAACGCCGGGAAACTCTCCGGCGGCAACCAGCAAAAGGTGATCGTGGCACGTGAATTGAGTCGCCACAATGTAAAGCTTGTTATCGCGAACCAGCCCACCCGTGGTTTGGACGTCGGTTCTATTGAGTACATCCACAGCGAGATCATCAAGATGCGTGATCGTGGTGTGGCGGTCCTGCTCATTTCCGCTGAACTGGACGAGGTCATGGCGCTTTCTGACCGCATCGCTGTCATGTATCGCGGCCAGATCGTGGCTGTGGTGGATTCGAAGAAGGCCACCCGCGAACAACTTGGCTTGTGGATGGCTGGCGCCCACGTGGAAGCTGCACAAGCATAAATCCATATTGTTGTAAAATATCACTTCCCTGTATTTCTGGCTGAGAACAGGCTTGGATGTCAATTTGACTTATCAAGATCCTTTCGGCTGGTCTGGCAGGGAAGCGGTTTTGTAATGTTCCAAATATTAAGGAGATAAAAAAATGAAGAAATACATGTATATACTGATCGTTGTTATGCTGGCTGTCAGCATATCAGCTTGCGGCGGCGGAAATGCTGCTGCCACAGAAAGCCCGGTGGATTCGGGCGCCCCTGTCGATGCGGGTGCTCCAGCTGATTCTGGTGCGCCCGCCGATCCCGGCGCAGCGGTGGATGTCCCTGCAGATCCCGCCGATGCAGGCGTCGCGGATGAGATGGATGGTTTTATGTTCCCTCCGATGCCGGGCGAATCTGAACCGAAGGATGATGTCAATTACTTTGTTGCCATTCTTCGCGAACAATCGGGGATTAGCGGCGATCTTCAATTGATAACTGCTGTGCCTGCCACAACCACCTGGGAAACTGTCCTAGCCTATTATGACCAGCAGGCAAAAAACAATGGCTGGGTTCTTGAGAAGACCGAGGAAGTTACAACCCAGAAAGGGTATCTCTGTACCGTGGCCCTTTTTACTCACGGCAACAATAAGATCCTGATTGCCTATTACCCGTTGAATGGTGAAGTGAACATTCTGCAGGTTCAAGGTCAATAAAACTAATTCGCATATGCAACAGCGCAAAATCACTCGATTTTGCGCTGTTTTGTTGTAATCTTTGACTGGAAAAGATACTCAAATTAAATTTTATTCTGGGAACAAATAAATGCGAATGGGCGTTAAAGCAAATGGTCCGCTGAGTCAATGAACATATTCAAGCCGTCATACCCGAATTGATATAAATATGCTGGAACTTGACTGCGGTACAATATCACGAATTCAAAGGAGAGAAGATCATGAAGAAAAAAATCCGCTTATTTCACCTGCTGATTATCTTCACCTTGTTTTTAAGCGCATGCAACCTGCCCTCGAACAATGTTGAAGATATTGCAAGTACTTCTGCCGCACAAACTGTTGAGGCTTTGTTAAGCGCGACTTCCGCAATTGTTATCAGAACACCGACTTTTACTGTAGCTCCCCCGCTTGTGACTGCTACTCTTACACCGATTCCCCTGCCCATCATCACCAGCACTTCAGCGGCGACGGCCACCTCCAATTGTAATGTCGCTCAATTTATAACAGATGTGACCTTCCCGGATGGTACAGCAGTGACCCCTGGCCAGGCATTCGTCAAAAAATGGCGCATCAAGAACATCGGCTCATGCACCTGGACAGGTTTTTCATTGGTCTTTGACAGCGGCGACTCGATGGGTGGCCCTGCTTCCAAGCCGATCAGCACTGTTGGCCCCGGGCAGGAAATTGATCTTGAAGTCAATCTCACTGCCCCGACCACGACCGGCACTTATAAAGGCTATTGGCGCATCACGACGAATGGAAATGTCCTTGTCCCTGTCGTCAGCGGATATCAAGGTAAATCCTTCTATGTGGATATTAAAGTCCAGAATACAACTACCGGGTCGCCGAGTGCCACAGCCACGATTACACCCACGGCTACCATCACTTCCACTCCCTTTGTATTTACCGTCACCAGTGTTCTCTTCAATGTGACGGGCTCATGCCCGAATTTCAATTACACATTCAGCGTTACAACGAGTGGACCGGGTACAGTTACCCTGCATCGGGTGTTCAGCGACGGGTCTGCGGATCCTTATCCAGCCACCCTGAGCTTCAATTCAGCGGGCACGCAGACCAGCCCAAGCATTCCCATGACCTTTAATAAGCCGGGCAGCAGCGCCTGGGTCGATGTTTACATCGATTCGCCGAACCAAAAGCAATTTGGGCGCGCCACGTTTACCTGTCCGTAACGAGTTTCGATATAAAATGGAACGCGCCCGGGAAAACCGGGCGCTTCTGTTTAACAGTATAATTATCAGCGCGAAAGGAAAAAAATGTTCAAAAAAATCAGATATATACTATTCACCTCAATTGCTGTCTCCTCTTTACTCCTAACAGCCTGTGGCAGCGGAGCAACACCGGAAAGCACGCAAGACACCAGTGGCATGCAGACCGCTGTGGCGCAGACTGTTGCTGCACTTAACATCAGCGAAGGTACTCCCACTCCCGAACTTCCTGTTTTCACATCGACCCCCCTGTTATTTGCGCCCACCCTTACACCGCTTGCCCCGGTCGCTTCCCCCACGCGAACCCGCAACCCATCGGTATCTGAATGCGCCCAGGCAAGCCTCATCAGCGAGAACATTCCGGATGGAACGATCTTCAAACCTGGTCAGGCTTTTACCAAGACCTGGGAGATCAAGAACACGAGTCCCTGTTCATGGGATACCAGCTACAAGATCGTCTTCCGCGGCGACGATGTCTTGGGCGGCGCCTATGTCTACAACCTACCCCAGGCGGTGGATCCTGGGCAAATTGTGCCCATCTCCCTTTTGTTTATCGCCCCGCAAGCCGATGCAACCTACACATCCAGATGGATGCTCCAAACGCCGGACGGCGTTGAGTTTGGTGTGGGGGAGTACAGCGCGCCGTTCTATACGGAGATCGTTGTCTCATCCTCTGCCAACCCGGGGTTTGCCATTACCTCTGTTGAATACAATGTTGTACGCGATCCTGCCACGGGATGCCCTGCGAATGTGAATCACATTGTGTATGCCACATTCACTAGCAACGGCCCGATCGAATTCAGCTACTATTGGATGCAAAGCGATAACAACAACTCCAATCCGAAAATATTGAAAATGGATGCTGCTGGCACGTTGACCATATCCCGCGAATGGAAACTCCATCTCGGAAGTACCCCGGGCACAAAATGGATGGCCATCGTGATCGTGGATCCGGTTCAGCAGGAATATCCACATGCGGAATTCACCTATTTGTGTGGAAGTTCGTAATTTCATCGAATTCCCTCTTGAGCAAATGGAAGCCAGCGCAAGCTGGCTTCTTTTCTAGACGGAACCAAACGCATTTGTCAGGCGTCCTTGTTACTGGGAACCCATCTTCCGGAGAAGTGTCATGTTTACGAAAAAAACACCTGTTTTTCTCTTTGTTGCAATTTTGACGGCCGTTCAACTGGCCTGTAATTTTGCAAACAGCACTGCGACGCCTGATACATTTGCCACTTTGAATGAACTGTATACCGCGTCTGCCCTGACCCTTGAAGCTGATCCTACACAACCGGCAGTGCTCTTGCCGACAGCCACCCCGGGCCTGCCCCTGCCCACGTATAGCCCGGGTCCGCCTCCAACTGGGTTTCCTGTTGCTACAGCGACGAATCGCCCCGTTTATGACCCACCAGTTCCAACGTCTATATGTGACGCGGCGGAATTCGTCAAAGATATGACCTACCCGGATGGTACGCCCGTAACGCGTAACACCACTTTCGAGAAGACCTGGCGCATTAAGAATGTCGGCACTTGCACATGGACGACATCCTACTCGCTTGTTTTCGCTGGCGGTTATCCAATGAGCGGCCCAGCCGTTTCGACGCTCGCAAGATCTGTAAGCCCTGGCGCTTCGATTGATATTACTGTAAAGCTGACCGCTCCCAGTGAAGAAGGGGAGTATCTTGGCTATTGGAAACTTCGCAACACGAATGGCGTAAATTTTGGGATCGGCGATAAAGCGGAGAAGGCATTTTGGGTTGAGATCAGAGTGCCCGGAGCCTCCTACATGGCTTATAGTTTTGTGGAACATTTTTGTGAGGCCGATTGGCGAAATGAAGACGTTGCTCTTCCGTGCCCCGGCAAGGTGAGCGACCCCAACGGTTATGTTCTAAGGCTGGATTCCCTTGTGATGGAAAACGGTGTGACCGAGAATAACCCCAGCCTGCTCACTGTGCCGCAGGATGTGCGGCATGGCGAGGTCAGCGGAGAGTACCCAGCCTTCACGATTCAAGCAGGGGATCACTTCCGCACGATTGTGGGCTGTCAATACGAAGCGAAGAAATGTGATGTTGTATTTCGCCTCGATTACAAGAAGAACGGGACGGTAAAAAATCTATTCCACTGGAATGAAGTGTATGAGGGCAATTCTTACCCCATTGATTTTGACCTGAGTTCACTGGCCGGTGATTCAGTGAAGCTCATCCTCGTGGTCACTGCCAACGGCGGACAGAATCAGGATTATGCGATCTGGCTGCATCCGTTTATCCTGCGGCAGGGGACGCCCGGACCCACAGCGGCGCCCACGCTGACCTTCACACCGACCCCCACACCCACCGCAACGCCCACCAGCACGCCCACGCCGTAGGTGCGTTATAATAAAGTTAACTAATCGAGTTGCTGTCTAACAAGATTCACAGGAAATTTAACGCGAGGGCGCATAGACGCTATTAAAAACTGGCGGATTGACGGCTTTGTGTTAAGAAAACCTGGTAAGACCAGAGCAGAGAATACAGGCAGCAGTTTGAGTTAACTATGTTCGGAGGTACCTATAATGAGAGTTCGTAAATTTTTTTGGCTGGCGGTCTTTTCCATGCTTGCCATGATCCTCAGTTCCTGTAATCTGGGAGCCACTCCGGTCCCCACGCAGGATCTGGGCGCGGTACAGACACAGGCATTTAATACTGTTTTGACCCAGGTTGCGGCGCAAAGTTCCCCGACTCCTTTGCCGACCAATACCCTCCTGCCAACAAACACACTTTCGGCACCTGCCACGTTTGCGTCGGTTGGCGGTGGTGGTGCCACTCCCATTCCCTTTAACACCCAGCAGCCTGTTTTGGGGATCACTCCTCTGGCCTCCCCTGTGCCAACTGTATCCGTTTTTGCAACTATCACAACCAAGAACGGCTGCAATGACGGGATTTTGGTCAAGGAGAGTGAGCCTTTTGACGGTGACGTATTGCAGCGCGGGAAGGCTTTCGAAAAAGTCTTTCAATTTTTGAACACTGGTACTTGTGTATGGGATGAGGGGTACACCTTTGCCTTCCTCCCCGATTTTTCCACACCGGGTTTCAAAGGTTCCGATATTGTCATCAAAAAAGCTGAAGATTACGTCAAAACGGGCGCCAACATTTCGTTTGTCTTGAAGCTGGTCACCAATAACGCGCCTGGTGAATATATCGGTACCTGGAAAATGAGAGATGACGAAGGTAATTACTTCGGCTCCATGGTATGGGTTAAATACGTCATTAAATAGTCGGCAGATAATCAAGAGAGGAACCATGAAAGTTAGATTTGTCATTTTTGCAGTAATTACCACGCTGATCCTGGCTGCTTGTGCACCTGCCACTCCCGTTGTGCCGACGCCCGATGTGCTTGCCATTCGCACCTCTGCGGCATTTACAGTAGTTGCGGAGTTCACTCTTACAGCCGCCGCGTTCACACCCACCCCGATGCCTCCCACAGCGACATTCACCGCTGAACCTCCACCCACTGAAACTCCAACCATCGCATTTTCAACCGACCCGACCCAGATCGCGCTTGGCACTCCTGCGGGCCCAGCCTGCGATGACTATTCCTTTGACGCCGCCACAGTGGATGTCACCATTTTGGATGGCACCGCCATGACGCCAGGACAGGAATTTGTCAAAACCTGGAAGATCAAGAACACAGGCATCTGTGCCTGGGGTGATGGCTATGGCCTCGTTTATGCCTATGGTGATAAGATGGGCGGCGTGCCCGTTCCCATCGGCCTGGTTGAAGTGGGTCAGGAAGTGGAAGTGTCTGTCAATTTCAAAGCCCCCGATCAGATCGGCGAATACACCAGCGCATGGCAAATGGCAAACTCCAAGGGCGTTACCTTTGGCAAAGCCATTCTTAAAGATTTTCGTAAATATCGTTAGTGCGTCCACATAATCTGGTAAATCAGCACACCATTTCTCAAAATCAACTTGTCCGACCTCAAGCAAGCCATTAAAGACAAAGCGCGCCAGCTGGGATTCATCCTGGCTGGCGTTACTTCTTGCGAGTCACCTATGGACTACGGTATTTTCGAAGAATGGATCAATGCGGGCAAACACGGCACAATGAACTACCTCGCCGAAGAACGCAATCGCATCCGCCGCGCGGACCCCAAACAAATTCTCCCCGAATGTAAATCCATTCTCGTCCTCGCCTTGCCATACCAACCTGTAACCTTCAACCTTCAACCTTCAACCCTTCGCATTTCCTCCTACGCCCTCGGCGATGACTACCACGATATCATCCCCCCGCGCCTGCAACAGATCGTGGAATTCATTGAAGAGCAAATCGGTCATCCCGTCCCCAATCGTTATTACACCGATACAGGTCCCATTCTCGAACGCGAACTTGCCCAACGCGCAGGCCTCGGCTGGATCGGCAAAAACTCCATGCTCATCAACCCAAAGATGGGCTCCGCATTTTTTCTCGCTGAAATCCTGCTCGGCATCGAACTCGAACCCGATGACGCCCTCATCACCGATCACTGCGGCACCTGCACGCGCTGCCTCGAAGCCTGCCCCACGCAATGCATCCTCCCCAATCGCACCCTCGACGCGCGCCGCTGCATCTCCTACCTCACCATCGAACTCAAAGACGACATCCCCGAAGAATTACGTCCGCTTATGCAGGATTGGATTTTCGGATGTGACGCCTGTCAACAAGCCTGCCCATGGAATCGATTCTCACCCCCGGCAGATCCCGCTTTCGAATCGAAAATCCCGCTTCCTGTCTTGACCTCTGACCTGCTTCTGACATCCGTTGAATTTAATCAGCGCTTCAAGAAGAGTCCTATAAAGCGTGCCAAGCGACGTGGTTATCTCCGCAACCTGGCTGTTGCTGTTGGAAACAACGGCAATGAAAATGACCTTCCTGTTTTAGAACAAGCCGCTCAAGACGAAGAACCGATGATCCGCGAACATGCGAAATGGGCTGTCCAAAAAATAAATGCGGATTGAAGTCCGCACTCCTGGAAAATGAAATGAAAAAACTTCTTATCGCGACAAATAATAAAGGCAAAGTAAAAGAGCTTCAGGAACTTCTCAAAGAATTGGATGTTGAACTTGTCACTCCTGCCGATATCAACCTGAATCTCGATGTGGAGGAAGATGGCGCGACCTACATTGAGAACGCCTCGAAGAAAGCCATCGCTTTCGCCCAAGCCAGCGGACTGATCTCCCTCGCCGATGACTCGGGTCTTGAAGTAGATGCACTCGACGGCGCACCAGGTTTGTATTCCGCGCGCTATCATCCCAAGCCCGGCGCAGACGATGCAGATCGCCGTGCGTACATGGTTGAAAATCTAAAAGACAAATCGCGCCCGTGGACAGCGCACTTCCATGCCACGATTGCCATCGCGGTTCCTGGCGAGGATGTGAAAATCGCCGATGGCGATTGCTACGGTGAGATCATCCCCGAGGAACGCGGCACAGGCGGCTTTGGCTATGATCCCATTTTCTTCATGCCTGAACTGGGTAAGACCATGTCTGAGTTGGAAATGGAAGAAAAAAACCGCCTCAGCCATCGGGCCAGGGCGGTGATGAATGCAATGCCTATTTTGAGAGAAATATTTTTTTAACTGACCGATCTCTGTTCGGTGCTGTTCGTCTCTGGTGAATTGGTAGAATCTGCTTGAAATGTTGATTCTGTCTCTTGGGCAGGATCAACTTCAACGTTAAGTTCGACGCGGTCTTTTTTCGTCTTCCTCGTGCGGATGGGTATTGAATCGACGAATTTTTTTAGCAGATCTGCCACGATATCGGGCTGCTCAGCCATGACGAGATGCCCTGCGTTTTCCACAATGTGAAGCGTGGCGTTGGGCATGTTTTCCTGCAGCAGCTCGGAATATTTTACGGGCATCATCCTGTCTTCCACACCGCAAATGATTAGGGTGGGGACGCGGATCTTTTTCAACTGGCTGGTTACGTCAAATTCATTGCAGGCAAGAAAATCGCCGAGCAGCACGGGCGGGCGCACATCGAGCATTTGACGTTTTGAGAGGTCTTTCAAGTTTTGCGGGGCATCTGCACTAAAACAGCTTTCATTGATCAATTCGACCGCGGATTCGAATGTATTGGGGCTTCCTACTGTTTCCAAAATGAGGGAGGCCACGCGCATTTTCGAGCCGCTGCCCAGCAGACCCAGTCCGCGTACTTTTCGCGGATATTTTGCTGCGATCGCGAGCGCGATGGCGCCGCCCATGGAAACGCCCACAAAGACAGCAGTGCGAAGTTTCAATGCCTGCATGAATGCAAGCACATCATCAACATAATCATCGATGGATTGTCTGCCGTTCCCCTCGGATTTTCCGTGCCCGGGCAGGTCGAGCGAATACACCTTTTCATCCACCATGCGGCGAACCTGCGGCGGCCACGATAAATGATTACCGCCCGCTCCATGAATGAGGATTACGGGCGGGCGTTTTGTAGGAGTATCTTCTTCTGCCTCGTGGGCAAAGTAATATAGATTTGCTGCGGTAGGCATGTTTTATTTTGAACGCATGTGATGCAGGCGGTCTGCAGCTTCCTCGGTGAGGGGAATGTAGACCTGTACTTTGGTGCCCTTCCCCAGCGTGGAATCGAGTTGGAATAATCCGTTTACAAGTTCTGCACGCTCACGCAAATTTACCATGCCGAGGCTGCTGTTGGCTCGTTTGTCGTATGCCTCGGTTATGGATTTTACGTCGAAGCCCATGCCATTATCTGCGATCTCCAACAGGGCAATACCCGCATCCATTTGAGTTAAGCTGACGGCGATGGTTTCAGCCGCCGCGTGTTTGCGGGCGTTGTTGACGGCCTCTTCAATGATATAGAAGATCACGCCCTGCTTGCCCATTTCCAATTGAGTGGTCACTCTTTCATCGATATTATGCGTCACTTTTTGGGCATAGGTTTCCTGCATTTTATCTGACATGGCCTGGATCGCTGCAACGAGGCCTTGCGATTCAAGGATGAGCGGGCGCAGGGTGAAGAGCATGTGGCGGATTTCCTTGGTGGTGCGATGCGCCAGCTCTTCCAGTTTGACCACTTCATCGGCGGCAGAATTGACATCCTTTGCCAGCATGCGCCGCATGATGTTGAGGCGCATGGCAATGGCCGCGACAGATTGGGTGGGCCCATCGTGCAGATCGCGCGCCAGCTTCTTGCGCGCTTCTTCGTGGATCTCCACCATGCGTTCTTTTTCCTCGACAAGGTCCTGATACAAACGCGCATTCTGGATCGCGATCACGGCTTGACGGCCAATGATATCGAGCAGGTTGCGGCGCTCCATTGTGAAATACTCCGAGTCAGGATGGGCGAATAACAGCACACCGTACACATTGAATCCGCTGCGCAAGGGGAAACAATATCCGCTCGTACAATTGCGGAGCGCGATCACGCGGCCGAGTTCGGGGTCATAGCCGATGTCTTTGAACCAGAGCGGCTCGCCTTCGTCGATTGTCTTTTTGAGGATGCCTTCCGCGGCATCAAAGGTGACACGCATATCGGCAGTAGTGAAGCGCCGCGCCGACCCGATCCGCAATTTGCCGCCGTTGAACAGCATCACCACACCAACGAGGGGATCACTATGCAGTTGTTCAGGGTCGGGATTTAATGCGGAAGCGCTCAGGTTAAGTGCAGATTCAAGCACACGTTTGTAACTTAAAGTGGAGGATAATGCGGCCGTCAATTCATAAATGGCGCGCATGCGTTCGGCTTGCAGGGCGCTTTTTCTCTCTTCAGAATCCAGCCACAGTTCGCGATTCTTTCTCATATGGATGATCATACGCTTGCCGAGAAAACCGAACACCAGACTTAATGCGATCAGGGATGCAGAAAAAGCGATGGCGAGCGGCAGGCTGTCCTCGGCTTGTACGCCCATGTAGATCATAAGCACTGAGAACAATACGGAGGCAATCACCGCCCCCAGTAATTCAAAAAATATCGAACCCGTCAGGATCGGAAGGATGCCAGCCCAGACCGCAGGTCCGCGCAGACCGCCTTGGGCCCAATAGAATAATCCAGCCAGGGTAATATCAACAAGTGTACTGAAAAGGCGGTGGTAGGCCACGCGTATGTTCATTCCTGCCAGCGCGGTCATGAAAAGATTCCAGGCGATCAATAACCCCAGCGGCCACGAAACTGCAATTTCAAGTTTGTCCCCGAGTCCAAGTGAAACGACAAAGCCGACCAGAATGATCCATCTCAAAGATATGGCAAACCAGTCTGCCATGTAGGGCGAATCAAATCTTCGTAACATAACTTCCCTATGATAACGAAAAATATCCGGTACGACAACCAGGGTGACTTACAGCTAGATTACACCTTGTTAAGTATTGTAGCCCATTTGAGTTAAATATGGGCCAAGCTTCTCTTTTAAGAGCGATTTTTGTTCGTCATTGTAGGCTTCGCGAAAACGCCCGATTTTGCCCTTGTAGAAATGCAGACCCTGCTGCCCTTCCGCAGTACTTGGACGATATTGCTCGATCACCTTGCGGACCTCAGGCCTGCTCCCGTTTAATTTGAGATATTCGACCAATTTGGCAGATTCAACATCATAATTCGTCAACAGGTCTTCGTAGCGCGCGGTGAGGACATTCTTCTCTTTGATCCATTTTTCCCAAATGTGGACATATTCCATCATGAAATCCATGCTCTTGTCAAAATCGGACAGGTGCGAGAATGCATTGGGGCGGCCTTTGGTGAGCGCACGCTGACCGAAATCGAAGGCCGAGAGCATGGCGTCGCGCGGATCACGATAAATGTATGTGATGCGCAGCCTGCCCAGGGTCGAGAGCAGACGCGAGGCATTCGTCGGCGCGGAGTGTGCCTTGATGACGAAAGTATTGACCAGCGCGGGAATCATCACCAGTCCAAGCCTTCTGGCTGAAAGCACACCGATATTGCAGTTGACCTCGGTGAGGACATTTTGCAGCCGATACCGTTCGCGGATATCGCGCGCATCGGCACAGCCTGTGGTTTTCATGAGATCGTGAATTAGATTGTAGTGCCAGCCCGACCCAGCGCGCGGCATTCCGACGGATAGTACGATCATTTAATTTCCTTATTTTGGAGTGCAACGCCCTGCCCAGAATCTGTTAAAGAGTCTCCAGAGGTTGCCGCAAGCCCTACCAGTATGCCCGGAATGATCCAGAGGTTCGGCGTTGTGAGCGAATCCTGTGTGAAATTATAAAATGTGATTGCAAACCATGCAAATATTCCCGCCACTGCTGCAAATCGAGCCCAGCTTTCCCTGCGGCGCAGAAGGCTGAGTATATCGCCAAGTATGTAAAACTGAAATGCTGCGAACAAAAAGAAGCCGATCAAACCCGTTTCAGCCAGCAGGCGCACGTACAGATTTTTTGGGTTGGGATACAGCCTGTTTTCAGGGCTGAGTTGTTTGGCGATCTCAGGCACGGTGGTGAGCGACCAATCGGGCAGGTTCGGGTAAATGTAGAAACCGCTTGCTCCGAGGCCCACACCCGCCCAGGGATATTCCTCGAAAGCAGATAATGCCCCAGCGGAGTATGCACCGCGCGCGCCCGCGTTGATATCCACAATGTATTCGCTCAAGCTTTGCGCGTCCGTTTCCCATAAACGGCGGAAGAAATTTTTCTGGCTGAGGAACAGGAACGTGCCTGCGAATGCGCCAATGATCGCGACGATGATTCCGATTCGAAATGCCATTTCCAAAACACGTCCGCGAAAACCGCTGATGAACCAATTCCACACCGAGCGGGTGACATCGCGGCCCATGAATAAAAATGTCAACCCAGCCGCGGCAATGGTGGTGATCAATCCGCCGCGTGAGTAGGTTGCCAAAACCACCAGCAAAGACAATGCCAGTAGAACAGGTTCCAGCCATTTCAGTCGTGTGATGCGGAAATTCGTCAGCACGGCGGCAAATAAAAATGGGATGAAGGTCGTCGCGAATTGTCCCGCAAGCCAGGCGGGTTCATATGCAAGGCCAGAGATTCGATTCGTGCGCACGAGTTCACGCATTGAAAATGCGCGCTGCCAGTGCGTCACCATTTCTTTTTCGAGCAGGCCCGTGTAAAACGTGACTGCCTGCAAACCGCTCCATGCAAGATCGAGGCACAATCCCGCAAACAGCCATTTGACCGTGAAACGGAAATCATCTTCGTCTTTGTTCATCCATAGGGCGGCGATGAAGAAGGCGATGCCGATGAAGAGAGTTGCGAGCGCGCGGATGGCTCTGCCTGAATAGGTTTGCCCGCGCAATGGGATCGGATCGATCAACGCCCCGAAGCTGGTCGCTGCCACCATGAACAGGACCAGCACCCCAAGCGGAATCAACGCGCCTGACCAATTGAGCTTTGTTTTTCCGCGCCACGCCAGAATCAGCAGCAGCGGAATCAAAACCGCCAGCGGATACATCGCCAGCGGACGAACCAATGTGCCTTCACCCAAAAATGGAAACCAGCGGAAACTGGTTACAGGCAAAGTCAGCAACGCCGCACCCCAAAGGATGCGGGAGATTTTGTGAGGGTTGTTTACCACTGAGGTCGCAGAGAACACGGAGGTCTTCATTTATTATTGGGCTTGATGAAAAGTAATGCAAATATAGCCAGCATGAGAAAACCGATAGAACCTGCCAATAGATAACTACTTAATGGAATGCTTCTCTCTTTGGCAATACTTTCAGACTGAGTCGCTTCGAGGCGGACGAATTCGTTGATCGTGCCTGAGGCCACATCCGCTTCGGTTTCGGCAACGAAAGCCTCCGCCCAGGTTGTGACCAACGATGCGGCGAATTGTGAATCATCGTCATCGGCGTAGAAATGCCAGCCTGCTTCAGCAGGTTGACTGAGTTGCAGTTTGCCCCTGCGCAGTTCTTCTAAGGGAATGCCGAATTCAGATGATAGCCGTCCCAGCA
Organism: Candidatus Villigracilis affinis; assembly: GCF_016705895.1. Taxonomy (NCBI): domain Bacteria; kingdom Bacillati; phylum Chloroflexota; class Anaerolineae; order Anaerolineales; family Candidatus Villigracilaceae; genus Candidatus Villigracilis; species Candidatus Villigracilis affinis. Next base: position 86,356 of record NZ_JADJKT010000038.1, read on the forward strand.
CTTCATCAGACCAGGCGATCTCTTCCAATTTGCGCGATTCGCGTTCGAGATAATAAAACTGCTGACGATCCGTTTCCTTCGGCCAGGCTTGCTCCAAATTGAAATCCACATTGACAGTGGCCTGCGCGCGAAATGGCGGCGGAGCCGCATAATAAACCACAGCACCGATGATCGCGCCAACGAGCGCGCCAAACATCCAAAAGCGCCATGCCTTAAGCAGGCGGATGAAGTCTTCAAGAGAGGGGGAGGTGAGAAGATGATTCATATTGTGTTTCTCCGTTCTGAGCGGAGTGACGAGTGAACTTTGAGAAATGCAGTCGAAGGATAGAAGGATTACTTCTTAATTCGCCATTTCCAAAGTGGACCAATTATTTTTCTCAAATAATGTTTCGCCACAATGATGGAGAGAAAACTGCCGCCATCGCGGTAATGCACGCGAATCATTTCGGGCCAGCAGCGGTCATCAGCAGAGGTGGTCTTGCCGAGATTGTGGATGCGGAAATTCGCCCACGTTTGCCCTGCGATATATTTGAATGGCGCATGTTTCGCAATGCGCGTCCAAAGATCATAATCCATTGCAAAATAAAAAGATGGGTCGAGCGGGCCGAGCTCCTTCCAGTATTTTGCGCGGAAGAACATCGTCTGCTGCGGAATATGGACGTAGCCTTCGCGTAAGCGGCGATAATCTGTTTGCGCGGCGGGAAATTTTCCGATTACGTTCCCAGCTTCGTCAATGTAATTGCAGTCGGCGTACACCAGCCCCACCTCTGGATTTTCCATAAGATATTTTACAGCCTGCGCAACCGCCTGCGGATGATAGGTGTCGTCCGAATTGATCCATGCGAGGATGTCGCCTGTGGCGCGGTTGAAGCCCTTGTTGATCGCATCGGTCTGACCCTTGTCCTGCTCGCTGACCCACCAGGCGATTCTACCCGCATACTTTTGAATCACGTCCACGCTGCCGTCTTTGGAGCCGCCATCCACGATGATGTACTCAATGCGTGGATACTCCTGCCCAAGCACCGATTGGATCGTGGCTTCGAGAAATTGCGCCTGATTGAAGGAAGGCGTGATGATGGAAACGAGTGGGAGGTTTGACATTAGAAATCAGGGATTAGAAAATGGTTACCATTCGGCGTCGGAGTAAAAGAGGTGAGAGACGCTTTCGGTCATCTTGCGGATTCGGAGAATCTCTTCGGCGGTCAGGCGTTTTTTCCAGTTGTCCATGTTGGCGCGGCTGTCCAATTTCACCGAGTGGACTCTTTTCTTCGAGAGTTCGGTCGGGTTTTCGGAACTGCTGGAATTGAGGATGGTGTCGCGCACTTTTTCGTCAAAGGTCAGGCCGAGAGACTCGTATAGGGATTTATACCCTGCCACGGGGTCAAGTGAAAGGTCTTCGTGGCGGACAATTTTGATTTCGGGGAGCAGGTCACGGGTAGAGTGAACCGCGCGGTAGATCATCCGCCAGAGCAGGGACGATTGACCGATGATGTCATCCGCTGGAATCGATTCCATTTCGGCACGATCCTGTTCGAGATGGTCGCGCATCAGCATCGGCTGGTTGAGCAGGTCGCGGAAATCGAAGGGCCAGTTGAGGCGTTTGAGGCTGCTGGCAAACCCAGCGGGGTGACGTACGGTGATGACGATCTGGCAATTCAATGTTTTTGCGAACCACGGCGCAGAGAAAACCGCGAACGGGTCCTTGAGCAGGACGCGCTGATTTTGCAATTTGCCTTTCATAAAAATGGAAAGGTCGCGGCCCATGCGCAGGAAATCCTTTTGCGAGCGGATCGAGCCAATCTCTGCGAAAAGGTGATAACGGTAATTCAATAGTTCATGGAAGGCAGGCAGGTATGCGCCTTCGTTTTCGGCGGTGATGTATTGATACCAGTGTTGAACATCGGCGCGATACACGCCGCGGCGATGCAGTACGTTGAGCGGCTCACTGATATAAGCGGTCTGTGGATTCGCCGCCAACATGCGGCCAACCCAGGTGGTTCCACTGCGGTGCGCCCCTGTGACGAGGATCGGCTGTTTCATGTTCATTTTGGCGGCGCGGTGCGGATGGAGTTGACCTCGTAATATTTCGCGGCACAGCGATTGACCCAATGTTTCTCTGTGATCTCCATTTCCTTGACGCCTTCCACGCCATCAAGTTGGACGATCAGCAAGTCGGTTTCGCCTTGTGCGATGAGGTCATTGATCTGGATCACACGCGTATCCCAGGCTTCGGCGCGGGTGCGGTAATCTGGGATGTCGTTGAGTGCCAGCCAGCCAGCGCGCAAAGGATAAAACGCCGCCACCGCAAGTAAAACAGCAGATGCCAATTTGAGCGGCAGCTTTTCAAGGGCAGCAGGCCGCCACTGCGCGAGCAGACTTCCGAGCAGTGCACCTTCGATCATCAACCCAGCCACCAAACTGACCTGACCTGCAAATCGGGCGCGCTCCACGGGGAAGGACTGTCCATACACGCTGGGGGCAAAGCTGGCGACGATGAGCAGATAAGAAAGTACGGGAATGACTATTAACATGGTGCGGGCAAGTTTGCGCTGGGATTCGGTCAAGGTGGAAGTGGGGGAGGCGTACATGTTGTAGAACATGAAAAACGGCATCGCCACTGTGAAAAGGGTCGGCAGGGGCAGCGTTCTGAATGAATTATCAATGAAGTTGAGTCCGTATTGAAAAGAACGGATAACAAGGAAGAAGATCGTTGGCGGTTCCTTGCCAAGGCTGACACGGTAATAATTGGCGGGAGCCAGCCCCATGATCAGCAATGCCAGCACCGCGCCAGCCAGCGACCAGCCGATCATTTTCAGGGCGGTGCTGCGGGTGGAAGGTGACATCCATTTCCAGGTGGCGGCGAAGGCGAGGGCCAGCAGGGTGATCATCACCGCAACGGTCGGTTCGGAGAATCCGCCGATGATGAAGGCGATGAAAAAGCCGAGAACGTATTTCCAAAAGGAGGCAGATTTTGCTTCGGATTCGGTGATGACCTTCAAAATGAAAGCCGCGAGAAACGGCATGAAGACCAGCGGCGCAAAATGTGTGGACATGGCGGACCGCCAGTACAAAATTTGAAAACGGTTGGGCGCTTGCAGCAAGGCAAAGAACACCACCAAAAAGGTGAGCGCGGCGATGGTGAGTTTCGACCAGCCATTTTTGCTAAAGCGGCTGGCTTCAGATAACATCCACGCGATGCCTGTCAGCCAGAGGGCGATAAATAAGGCGGGCAGGATCGTCACGGTGCGCGGTGAAATATATTCGCTCAATGCGATGAGCATGAAGTTGGTGTAACGGTCTGATACGAAAATGTAGTTGTTTAGCAGTGCGCTGAAAAAATTGGTGCGGATAAAGTCCACACTGCAATAATCGTCGGCGAGGTGGCGGGAGAAAATGCCGAGGTAGGCATATACTCCGAGCGCAAAAGCCGAGAAGGCCGCACCCAACCCCGTGGCGATGGTGAGAAAGTCAAAGGATGTTTTTTTTGTTTGGGTCATTTATTGTAAGCCTGTAGAGGTGAGATCGAAGATGATGTAGCCATCGCCTTCGGCAAAGATGGGATAACCTGATAATTTTTCCTTGAGCAATGGCTGGCGTTTTAATTCGTCAAAATCGGTTACCAGAAAGAGTTCTTTTTTGAGGGCGATGTCTTCAAATAACCCGTCGAATTCGAGTTGAGCGCCGCGCAGGTCATCGTGATAAACGAGGTCGCCGTAGGTGGGCCATGTGGTGATGCTCGTCCAGCCCCAGTAGGCGAGGCGCGAGCCGTAATCTTGTGTGAGGCCTGCGGTGTTTTTATCTCCGAGGGTCTTGCCGATCTCTGCCCACATTTGTGCTTCGGGGCGGTAGTCGGTCGCTTTCATTTCGGCGCGGATATTCCATAAGGAGGCGAAAATTCCGAACAGCAAAAGGCCGAAAGCAGAAAAACGGGCGAGGCGTGTTGGCGTCAATGCTGTGAGTTGAGTGAAGAACCATTCTGCCAAAGGCGCGAGTGACAAGGCCACAATGGGAATCAACGGCAGGCTGTAATAGTCGTGCGAGGAAATGTGATAGTTGAAGTACATGCCGAAGAGGGCGTACCCGCCCCAAAGTCCAAGAAAGAAGCGGCGTTTTTTTTCATCCACAAAAAATAAACCGAGCCATCCCAACATCAAGGCAATTCCACCGATGACGATGTTGAGCATTCCGACCCAGCCGAGATAATAGGATGGGCTCAGAAAAAGCGCTGGGATGAATCGGCCGCCGAATTGCTGGCCGAGATAGCCCGCGATCCATACGCCGTAGATAACGTACGCCGCGCCTGGCAGGATGCCCAAAACGGTCATGACATAGACCTGCGGCCTGCGTGCCGTTTCAAAAAGAGACTCTCGTCTGAGAATGGATCCCAACCCGCCGCCGATGACAAAAAATGCCGCGACGAATTTTACGTAAATGGCGAATCCGCCGAAGAGACCTGCGAGGATCGCCCATCGATAGGAAGTTGGGTCGTCGCTCCACTTATAAACCGCCCACCAAAATATGATGATGAGCATCACCATCAATGGATCGGGTTGAAAACTGCGGCTGGCAGCGACGGCGTAGGGCGTGAAAAGATAAAAGGCTGTGGCAACGAGAGCGCCGTCAACAGAGGTGAGTTGACGCGCCAGCAAAAATAAAAAGATTCCGCCGATGACCCAAAATGCCGAGGAGTAAATTTTTGCAACCCAAATCTGCTCGCCTGTGAATTGATATGTGAATGCGACGAGGCGCTCGACGATCTCAGGTTCGATTGCCGCGCGGATCTTCCATTGCTGTACGGCGAAGCTTTTTTGTTCCGTGGGAATATCGCTGAGCGTTTGATAATACATGCCGCGCGCCTTGAGCGCGGAGAGTAGTTGGCGCGTGGGATGAAAATCGAGCGGGAGGTCGGTGAGGTCGTAGAGGCGGATTCCAAGCCCAAGACCCAAAAGCAGAACGAGCGCGGCAATTTGAGCGAAACGGGAGGAGAAAAAGGAAACTTTCATTTCTGACACAGCCCGCCTATTGTAACGGATTTAATAAACGGACTCTGTTGCGGATTTACGGACGGAAACGGATTTCTTTACGGGCTGGCGGCGCTGTCAATTGCCAGAACGCAGCCTGCATCCAATTGTGGAACGGCTTGTCCCTTTGTGATGAAAATCTTTTCGTCCCCTTGAAGCAATTGGAACCTGATAAAGCTCACTTTGAGAGTCGCCGTGGCTGGATCAGCTTCCCGCGGGTAGCGGCTTTCTTCTGCCATGACAGTATTGGTTCCGCACTCGTATATTTTGTAAATCACTTTCCACTTCCACCACCAGGTTTGGAAGTAGCTAAGGTCGCATCCACCATATCTTGGGTTGCATTGCTCTTCGCTGGAGAGCATGTCCCACAGTTTGATGAGGTCGTTGGGGGATTGGGCGTCGTTGATCTGTTTGTAATAAGATTCCACTGTTTGTACGACGGGAAGTTTGATTTCGACGCTCGAAGCGGCAGTGGATGCAAGGGTGGGGATAAAGGTGGGTAAGTAGATGGGGGCAGACGTTGGCACGCAGGATGTAAGAATTGCGACCAGTAGAAGCAGAGGAAGAATTATGATAATTGTTTTGTTCATCTCTTCCAGTTTAGCATGACCAGCCCAGCTAAACAAATCAAAATGCCGAGAATGTTCACCCATGAGATTTCATCCTTGAAAACAAAGATCGCCACAGGGACAAGGATGAGCGATGCCACCACATTGACCAGCACGGCGGCGATGCCGAGATTCCAGCCTGCGCGGTAGGTGAGCAGGAATCCGAACTCGATGCCGACGATGGCGGCTGCCAGCCCAATGCTGGCCCAGTTGAGTTGTTTCAACTCGGCGGCGATTCCGTTTTTTGCGGGGAAGAAAAAGAAGGTGAACAGCGTAACGATAAAGGCGACGGCGTAGGTCACCAAAAGCGAAACGGTGAAATTCACGTTTGAAGGTGTGCTTTTGGCGACAAAGTGATAAAGCGCGCTGGAGCAGATGGCCAGAGTGATCGAAAAATAAAAGAGGGACATGGTTTTTGGTTTCATGGTTGATAAAGTAAAAAACTCCAACGTCCCCGACGTTGGAGTCCGTTTGAGGCTAATGGAAGCCGATATTTTCAGAGGTGATCCAAATGGCGCGCACCTCGTTGGGGTCATCGACGCACAGAATGGCATCGCCTGTCTTGGCCACAGAAGGCTTGTCGCCGGTGATCCAGGCGTAGCCCCAATAACAGCCCGCCAGCACGGTGACGGTCGGTTCGTCGAACGGGCCGAGTGTATAGCCGTAGGTGCCGCATTCGCCGATCTTGTTCGGGAAGTTCATGCCGAACGACAGGGCGGCTTGTCCGCCTGATTTATTGACGAACTTGACCTTGACCGTGAGTCCCTTTGGTTCAGCGGGCGGCGGCAGGTTGCAGGGATCGTCCGCTGGATTGGTGGCCACAGCCAGTGTAGGCGGGGCCAGCGTGGGCAGGATGAGCGCAGGCGCCGTCATGGTGGGTAAGGGCGTGAAGGTTTCGGTGGGAATGGGGGAGGGTGTTTGAGTGGGGAGCGCAGCTTGTGTCTGGGTGAGCGCGATCCATGCATTGGCTACGGCCGTGCCCTCCACGTCCGCTGCGGTGAGGGTGGGCTCGGAAGCGCCACCGCAGGCCGATAGAGTGAAGATGACGAGGATGGAAAGGATGGTCAGTTGTTTCTTGTTCATTTGTTTCTCCAGCCCCCATTTTTACCATGAAAAAGAGGTCTACTCGACAGGCTGTTTTTTCAAGACCTGTAAGATAAATTCCGCTGTCCGCTTTCCAGATGTTGCATCTGTAAATGTGATCTCATCTTCGACGAATTTCCGCCTCTGGGCTGCGTCGACAGTTGAATCTGTTAAATAGAGATTTAACGCGTCCCGAAGTTGATCCTCGTTTTCCGCAACACGTCCCGCTTTCGCCCAGCGGAAGCGTTGATGCGTGGGCCAGTCGCCGATCTCTTTCAGCGAGAGCGAGAATTTCTTTGGCTTGTTCCATCCACCTGGGGTATCTATAGTCGCCGCGATCATCGGCGTATCGTGGACAGCGGTCTCGACCAGCATCGTTGAATAGACAGTCACCACTACATCTGAATACGCCATCATGGAGCTTTTCTCGTCCATGTCTTCGCCGCCGTAATAACCGAGGGACCCGCCCAAGGCTACGGGCTGAACGACATGCACGTTGGGATATTTCTTCTCCAATTCAAAGACCTGTGCGCGCTCGTCTGCAAAAATTTTCGGCTTGTCTTGAAAGTGACTCGGATGCAGGCGGATCAACAATTGCGAAGGCTCCGCCAGCGCATCGGATGAAACCAGTTTTGCCAGCGCTTCGATGTTCGGGAAGTTCGGCGCGAAATGGACAAAGCTGCTGGCGTAAGAAATTAATTTGCGCTTGGGGTCAAGCCCGTGCAGTTTGAAATATTCGTCGCGCGGCATGAGCCATGACTTGCGGAAATATCCGTCATACGAAGGGATGCCGCCGACATGCACATGCTCGGGGTTCCAATCTGAACCTTTGACGAGTTCCTCTTTTTGCAACTCAGACCAACAGGTGGCCCACTGCACGTCTGCGCCGCTGACGTTGTAACTGGATGAATTGTCCCAGCCGACGATGACGGTCATGTTCGGGATTCCGCGGCGGGCAGATTCGCGCAGGAGATAACGGTCCATGCGCCAGCCTGGGGTGGAGGCGATGACCATGTCAGGTTGGTATTTGTCAAAGAGGTCAGTGTACAGGCCCGGGGTAGGCGTGAAGCGGTTTTGCATCCGCACCAAAAGTTTGCGGGCGAAGGAAAAATTCCGCAGGAGGAGAATCATCAACGCGGAGGGAATCCAAATCCCCAAACGGAATTTCCAGCCGTTCTCGCCCCAGACCTCCCAAATGTGGCTGTCCATGGCTTCGGTGTTGATGCGGCGCGAGCCGCCCACACGGCGCAGGTAGCCGAGCAGCCATTGCATTCTTGGTTGAACTTTTTTTGCGTAGTCGTTGGCTTGTTTGAGGCGCAGCCCTTCGAAGGTGAGGCCGGGACGAGTGAAACGCGATGCGATCTTTTCTTTGGTGTCGTCATCGGTGAGGACGACGACCTCAACGCCCGCACGCTGCGCGAGCAGGGTCGAGACGACGTCGCTTTGCAGGAAATAGATGATTGCCATGCCGTGGTCGGCAGAGATGAAAATGCGTTTGGTCACTGAATGGATTTCGCTTCTTTTTGACTGGGATTTGTTTCTGTTTCGAGAACAGATTCTAACCTGACAACACATGCCAAATGGAATAGGAAAATATATCCCTGGCGTTCACCCATCGGTTATCTTTAAATAGGTGATATATTCTTGGTTTTGTATTATTATAAGCCATAGACCCCATAACGTTTCTGGAGGCGCACATGCAACACCTTGTGAAAAAGCGCATTGCAGATGAACTGTTGGATTCCCTCCCAGCTCATATCGCAATCCTCAATTCACAGGGGGAGATTATTGATGTAAACGAATCATGGAAGCAGTTTGCACGGGAAAACGACTGCTCCGACAGCAAGTTTTACGTTGGCGTGAATTATCTGGCTGTTTGCGAACAGGCGCTGCAGAGCGAGCACGATGATACTGTTGAGAAGACATTACGAGGGATCCATGCCGTCTTTCGGGGAGAGGAAAATGAATTCCTGTTGGAATATCCATGCAATTCCCCCACTGAGGCGCGCTGGTTTACCGTCCGCGCAAAACACTTTGAATACAAAGGGGAAACCTACGTAATTGTTTTGCACGAAAATATTACAGGCGCTAAACTTGCGGAAAAAGTGAATGAAGAGGGAAATGCTCGTTTTCGCCAACTTTACGAAAACAGTATGGATGCCATTCTACTCACCGCTCCGGATGGTAGTATTCTGACTGCAAACCCTGCGGCCTGCCGCATGTTTGACAGGACCGAAGATGAAATTCGTATGCTTGGGCGCAGCGGATTGCTGGACGTCAGCGATCCACGCTTGATGGAAGCTTTGAGAGAAAGAGAAAGGACTGGCAGATTTCGCGGCGAGTTAACCGGGATACGCAGGGATGGAACGAAATTCCCCATTGAGTTGACAAGCAATTTATTTACAGATTATGACGGAGGGAAATTAACCGTCACCATTATCCGCGATATGACGAAACAAGAGCAGGCCGAGACCAAATTAAAGGAAAACCGTAATCTCTTTCGCCATCTGACGGATAATCTTCCCGATGCAATTTACACGCTGGATTTGGAACAGAGGCAAGTCACATACTTTAACCGGAACACCTTTCTTGGTTACGACCGCGATGAATTAATGGCGCAAGGTTCCTTACTAAAATACATTCACCCGGAAGATGTAGCGGCTGTCTCCGATTATTGGCAAAGACTTCTTGGCGGAAAAAGAAACGAAGGCATGGAATACCGCATACAAAATAAGAATGGACAGTGGGAGTGGGTTGAAAGCCGTGAGATCATAATAAATAGTAACCCGGATGGAACTCCAAAAGAAATTATGGTCATCCTGAGGGTAATCACTGACAGGAAACAGGCGGAAGCAACCTTGCGTGCAAATGAGGAGAAATGGAGAAGGCTTTTCGAGATTCTACCTGTTGGAGTTTCAATCATTGACGAAAACAGAGTTATTGTGGATATGAACTCCAGGCTTGAAAAAATTCTCAGCATCTCCAAAGAAGGTTTGCTCGCCGCGTCGTATAGAAACCGCCAGTATCTCCACGGCGATAACACACCCTTTGCCCTCGAAGAATTTCCCACCATAAGAGCCATACAGGAACAACGATCGATCTTCGACATTGAGATGCGTGTAATAACTGAAGATGGCAATACAATCTGGACTACTGTGAGCGCCGCCCCGCTTCCTTTTCAACACGAGAAGGCCGTTGTTGTGACGGCCGATATTACCGAACGCAAACGTGCCGAAGAAAAACTTACTCAGATGTATCGAGTCATTGAAGAAAAAAAACGCGAGCTCGAACAGGCCCTTGACCGCGAACATCATTTGGCGCGTACGGATGGATTAACAGGCGCAAAAAACTATCGTCATTTTTTTGAAATTGCCACCTACGAAATCGCCATGGCGAATCGATATCTTCACCCGCTTTCGATCATCTTGTTCGATATCGATAAATTCAAAAAATTTAACGATACCTTCGGGCATCAATTGGGGGATGAAATGCTGAAACATGTGGTGCAGATTGCCAAAAAACGTCTGCGTGAAACTGATGTTTTATCCCGCTACGGCGGCGAAGAATTTGTTGTTGTGCTTCCCAATACTACATCAAAAGATGCTTTTGCGGTTGCTGAAGATATCCGCAAGCATATTGCATCTTCTTTTCTGGGTCACAAAGAGGAACGCAAGAACGTAACGATTAGCATTGGTATAGCCGAAACACTGCCAAACGAAAAAAATGGTTTGGAAAAACTGGTACGGCTTGCAGATAAAGCCTTATACGTAGCAAAGAAAGCAGGGCGCAACCAATCCGTAATTTATTCATCAGAAATGGACAAGTAATGCGGGCCTGATTATTCTGTCTGATTCGAAAAAAGAAAAATCTGCGTTTTCTGCGTGAATCAGCCTCCCGATTTAATTTCCGATAGAGTCTATTTCATATATGTTGAAATGCAGGTATATCCCAGTTATATTTCTTCCGCTTCACGTGCCACGCGATTGATCTCATCCAGGCTTGCGCCGCGGGCTTTTTCGAGGCGTTCGAAGCGTTTGCCGAATTGTGACATGGCGTAGTTGACGAAGTCCTCTTCCACCAGACCAAACGGGACGATTTGATAGCGGGCGAAGGCATCGCCGATCACGCCGATGGCGGAGGGGAGCAGGGTATTCATTTGCGTTTGGAGATTGTCCCATTCCTGCGGATGGGCGGCGATGAGCCGCGAGAGCAGATACACGCCATACGCAATGTGACGCGACTCATCCTGTTTGAGCAGGGAAATTCCCTTGCGCAGGCCGGGGAGCAGGTCATTGCGTTCGAGCATGGTGAAGAAGGCGTGATACCCCGTCTCTGCGAGGACGCCTTCGACGACCATGTTGTAGGTGACGGATGCGGCGATCTGATTCGCGGGAGATGCATCGACGCGCAGGGCGTTCAATGCAGAAGGCAATGCTTCGTAGAATAACTGGCGGTAGTTGTCGCTGTGATAACGAGTCAGGTCCGTGCCTGCTTCGGCGACTTCGTCCATGAACCTTCTGAAGAAATCGGTGTGCTTGGCTTCTTCAAAGAGAAAAGTGGTGAGATACATTTCCTCTTCGATGCGGCCTTCCTGCGCAACGGCTTGGATCAGCGGCAGCAGGTCGAGGGTCACGGCTTCTTCGCCAGCCACAAACATCGAGAGCAGCAAAAGGCACAAATCCTTTTCTTCATCGGTGAACTTGACCCAATCCGCTTTGTCTTTTGAAAAATCAATATCGGATGGATTCCAAATGCCGAGCTTCTTGGCTTTTTCGTACAGCCGCATGGGCGGCAGGTCGCGATTCAATCCGCGGGTGGTGGTGGCGAAGGAGGTGTGGGTCATGGGATTCCAGTTTCAGGTTTAAGGTTGCAAGTTGAAGATTATATGCCGCTTCCAAACGGATCGCGTTCATCCACCAAAATCGTGCCTTCGGACATGACCCACGCTTCGCCCGTAATCGTTGGGATGATTCGGTTATCCTGAATCTGGATACTGCCCTCGAAGATACTGCCGACGACGCTTTGCTGTTTCCAGATTTGTCCCTCTTGCAATTTTCCATCTTCATATAAACAAGCGAGTTTTGCACTGGTGCCTGTTCCGCAGGGAGAGCGGTCGTAGGCTTTGCCTGGGCAGAGGACAAAACTTTTGCTGTCGGCTTCAGGTGTGGATGCGAATAACTCGACGTGGTCAACTTCTGCGCCGTTTGCGCCAGTGATTCCGTTGGCGGTGAATTGCTCACGGACGCGCCACGAGAATTCGGTCAGCGCTTCGAGGTTTTGCATGTTGACTTCAAGTCCGTGGTCGTGGCAGAGGAAGAACCAGTTGCCGCCCCACGCCACGTCGCCGTGGATGGTTTTGCCGTCAACGGTGACAGGGACGTGAGTCAAGTGGCGATAGGCGGGGATGTTTTGCACCGAAACTTTATTGGGATACTCGCCTGCTTCATTCTTGTGCAGAGTTGCTTCCACCACCCCAACAGGAGTCTCCACCCGAATCACGCCAGGTTGGACTTTTCCTAAATATGCCAGTGATGCAATGAGACCAATCGTGCCATGTCCGCACATGCCGAGGTAGCCGACGTTGTTGAAGTAGATGACTCCGAATTGACAGGTCGGGTCGGCGGGCGGGACGAGGTACGCGCCGACGAGCACGTCCGAGCCGCGGGGTTCGAGCAGGACAGTGCGGCGCAGGTCGTCGTGATTCTTTTTCAGCGTGGATAATTTATCAGCAACGGAACCAGTTCCGAGGTCGAAGGGAAGCGAGGTGATGAGGCGGGTAGGTTCTCCGCCGGTGTGGGAGTCCAAGAATGGGATTCTTTTCATTGGGTAGACATCAAGGATGAAATAACCAAGGAGACACAAGAGTTTTAAAGTTTCCTCCGTGCCTCAGTGTCTCCGTGGTTTAAATGGTTTTGAAGATGCGCTCAAATTCAGCGCGGTCTTCAGCGGACAATGGCAACAGCGGCTGGCGTGGATTTCCAACGGGGATGCCGCGCAGTTCGCAGCCGACTTTGACCTTTTGGGTGTAGCCGCCGCTTTCCATGTTGCGGAGGAGCGGGAGGAGCTTGTCCATGTGCTTGCGGGCGGTGACGAAGTCGTTGGCGAGCGCGGCTTCGAGGACGTTGTGATGTTCGAGCGGAGCGCAGGAGGCGGCGCCGCCGATCCATGAGGTGGTGCCCCACAGGAAGTAGTCGAGCGCCTGATCGTCGGAGCCGCAGATCATTTGATAGCGGTCGCCGTAGCGCAGATGCATTTCATAAACGCGGGACATGTCGCCGCTGGCTTCTTTGATGCCGATGATGTGATCGTATTTGGTCAGACCGTCCATCACTTCGTAGCTGACTTCGGTGCCTGCGCGCCAGGGAAAGTTGTAAAGCACGATGGGAATTTTGACGGCTTTGGCGACGGCTTCGTAATGCGCGAGCAGTTCGCGCTGGTTGGGACGTGAATACGGCGGGACGGCGACCATGAGCGCGTCGTAGCCCATGCCCTCGGCGATCTGCGAGTAGCGGACGACGTCGCGCGTGGCGCCAGAGTTGGTGCCTGCAATGAGCGTCACCCGCCCGTTGACTTTCTCTTTGGTGAATTTGAAAATATCCAGCCGTTCGGCTTCGGTGAAGGCGTAGACTTCGCCCGTGGTGCCGCCAGGGACAAGCCCTGCGATCTTGTTGGCGATCAGGTATTCGATCAGTTGTTCAAGGACGGGGTAGTTGATGCTTTCGTCCGCGTTGAA
>NZ_JADJKT010000039.1:0-271096 GCF_016705895.1 Candidatus Villigracilis affinis
ATATCACTATCGAAAAAGATAAACAATATGAAAACAAATGGAACTTTTACCGTCAAGAAATGGGATGAAAGAAGTGACCAAGAAATTTCTTCCGATACAAAAACGATAAAAGTATCTGTGGAATATGTTTCACGGGAGAAGCCGAAGGATTGGAATCTGTAGAGTATTTGATGTTCTACAAACACTTTGATTCCAAAAATCAGCACAATTCTTCATCCATTTTTGTTGGCTTGCTCAGGTTTAGCGGAAAGTTGTCAGGAAAAGAAGGAAGTTTTTTTGTTGAAGAACGAGGTACTTTTGAGAATGGTGTGGTCAATTCCACGTTTAATATCATCACCGGCTCAGGGTTGGGAGAACTCCAACAAATAAGCGGGACGGGATTTTGTCTTGCTAACCAAGATGGTTCTCGTTTTGAGTTTGAATACAATTTATAGAAAATTGATAGTCACCTTGGAGCTTAGCCTTGTTGTATCAATTACCAATTTAGTTCTGAACGTTCCAAAGTCTTTTATCTTGCACGGAAGTGATGGAGGAAAAATCAGCGGGCTGTCAAAGCAGTTCAAAATCATCAAAGGAGTATTTCATGTTCTTTGCAGATAAACCTTACATCTCAGACTTTTTCAAGCAGACGATCAGGGATAACAATATTCCAGTGGTAGGCACCGAGATCGCAGAAAAGCTGGGATTGTACAGTGGCACAAATATCATCAGCGAAAAAGCGGCAGTTGAAATGGCGCGTGCCTCTGGTGACCTAAGAATTTACACCACATCTGAAAACGCCATCGGCTGGATTTCAAAACATTTGGCATTCAGCGACCTGCCTGAAAAAATAGCCTTGTTCAAAGATAAAGTGAAATTCAGGAAACTAACCCAATCCATGTTTCCAGACTTTTATTTCAAAGAAGTCTGCGTGGAGGATTTAAACCGGATTGAGATCAAAGATATACCCCTGCCATTCATCATCAAGCCCGCGGTGGGATTTTTCAGCATGGGTGTTCGCAAAGTCATCAGCCATGCGGACTGGCTCAGCACCATTGATTCGATCTTCACTGAAATGGATAAAAATAAGAGTGTGTATCCCGAAACGGTCTTGAACACCAGTTCATTCATCATCGAACAATGTATCAACGGCGACGAATACGCCTTCGATGCCTATTTCAACGCGAGCGGCGAGCCTGTGGTGCTGAGCATTCTCAAGCACACATTCGCATCCGAAACCGATGTCAGCGACAGGGTCTATACCACGTCAAGAGAAATCATCGAAGAAAATCTGGCAGACTTCACCGATTTCGCAGGCAGGATCGGCAAACTGGCTCAACTGAAAAACTTCCCAGTCCACATCGAGGTCAGGCGAGAAAACGGCGTCTTGATGCCCATCGAAGTCAATCCCATGCGCTTTGGCGGCTGGTGTACTACTGCGGATATTTTTCACCTGGCGTATGGTTTCAATCCATACCTGTGTTATTTTTTGCAGGAAAAACCAAATTGGGATGAGGCGCTAAAAGGAAAAGAAGGCAAACTCTACAGCCTCGTTGTATTGGATAATTCAACAGGCGTTCATGTAAACCACATCACCGACTTCGATTTTGAGAAGTTGCTTGCCAATTTCGAAAAGCCGTTAGAGTTGCGAAAAATTGACTACAAGGAACATTCGGTCTTCGGCTTTTTATTCACTGAAACCAGCACAGATAATTTTATTGAGTTGAAGGGAATTCTGGACTCGAATTTGAGTGAATTTATTATCACCACTGAAGTCCACCAACTTTCCAATGAATCTTTCAGACCGAAACCACAGGGCAAGTAACGCAAACCGTTGGACAGTTATTGCTAAATTTGTTTACTAGAGAATCATGGATAGCAAACAAATGCTCCAGCAAGTCAAATATGTCATTTTCAAAGGCATGAAATCTATAACGCCTTTCAGCATCGCAGCCATGACATTGTGGGTAATATTATTAACTTTATGGTTTTGGAGCGTTGGCCTTTTTGATTGGATCATTACGAATAGCTTTTCGTATTTCCCAATTATCGCTATTATTTATCTTGCCGTAGATATATTAGACTTTATCGGTAATAAGCAAAGAGCCTGTTTTGGACGCTGAAAAACGCTGATTCGAAAAAAGAGAAATCTGCGTCTTCCGCGCGAATCAGCGTCCCGATTTAATTTCCGATAGAGTCTATTAGGTATTGTCGTGATTGGCTCAATTTACTGCTTAACTAAAGTAAAATTTCGAGGGCTAATTAATATTGTTTTGGGTTTTATCGTTGCTGTATTAATGATTGGATTATCAAACTCGATTTTTTGGCTAACATTTTATTCAAATGAAAATTCCCCTTTTTTTTGAAAAAAAATTTTCAATCCCTTTTTTTTCCCCCCAAAAAAAAAAAGGCGACACCGTTCTGGTTTACATGGGATGGCAGATTAATAATTTAGCCATCTTTGAGTTTCAAAAATAAAGCGATAAAATTCAGTTCTTCAAGCAGTTAGCGTGTTTTGAAATCACGGTAACTACCCAACAAAGCGTGCACCTGCCCCACCCGTCCATCGGACTGCTTCGCAATCCCCAAATGCGACATTGAAATTTGTGAAGGGACTTAATGTGCGCTGGTCGTATTTGGAGAGGGATTTGGCTTCGAGTTTTTTCTGCTCCC
This sequence comes from Candidatus Villigracilis affinis, assembly GCF_016705895.1. Taxonomy (NCBI): domain Bacteria; kingdom Bacillati; phylum Chloroflexota; class Anaerolineae; order Anaerolineales; family Candidatus Villigracilaceae; genus Candidatus Villigracilis; species Candidatus Villigracilis affinis. Next base: position 2,653 of record NZ_JADJKT010000039.1, read on the forward strand.
AAGCAGAGTCCACACCCGCCACGGCGACTGTCCACGGGCGCAAATTGTCACGCAACCGAGAGCTTTTGACAGATCCTTTCCAGCATAAAATCTTGCAAATGTATATGAACATTCCTTCTTTCGAACAAGCTGAAGCATTTATCAAAGAAGCGCAAGGCTTGAACCCGGGGCCCTGGGTTCAACATTCTTTTTTTGTTGGGAAAGCGGCAGAGTCAATCGCACAACATCATCCAAAGCTTGATTCGCAAGCTGCTTTTATTTTGGGGTATCTCCATGATATTGGACGGCGGTCGGGCGTTGCAGATATGCGCCATACTCTTGACGGTTATCACTTTCTCACAGAAAAAGGTTTTGATTACGCAGCCCGAATTTGCATAACCCATGTATTTCCCCTGAAACATATAAATTCTGTCGCGGGTAAATGGGATTGCACAGAGCAAGAATTAGATTTTTTGGATGAATATCTTTCAAAAATCGAGTTTGACGAATATGATAGGCTCATTCAGCTTTGCGATGCGATCGCTCTTCCATCAGGGTATTGTTTGGTTGAAAAACGCTTAATGGATGTAGCATTAAGGCATGGAGTAAATGAATTTAGTGTTCCCCGCTGGAAAGCGTTTTTGGGTATTCAGAAGGACTTTGAAGGTGTAATAGGTCAGTCCATTTACAAGGTGCTTCATGGAGTTGTCGAGAATACTTTTGGGTTCAATCCTTGTGAATAACGAGAGCGTGCCAACAAAAAATGCCCTGGGCTTGTCCGCTTCAGAAGAATAGTCCGCCAGCGTAAGTCGTTGGGCAGAAAAAGCAGAAACCCTAATATAGGAGTGCAAATGGAATGGGAAATTAGAATACATAGCGAAGAAAAGTATATGGAAGTAATCACCAAAGGAGTCGCTGATAAAGATGGCTCATTAAATATGGCAAAAACAATAACAGAAACAATGCAGCAGCACAGAATCACCAGAGTGCTAATTGATCATCGTAATATTGAAAGTGTTTCTGGGAAAATAATAGAAATCTATGATCGCCCAAAGCTGCTCAGAGTGGTAGGGATTATCATGGGGGTGAAAATAGCAGAAATCATCAAGCCAGACCATGTAAAGCATTTTAGTTTTTTTGAGACTGTATGTATCAATCAAGGATTTAAAATATCAATTTTCCAGGAAAGCATGCCAGCACTGGAATGGCTTCTAAAATAGAATTATGGAGTTTATGCAATATAACATCCACTCAACAACATATGTTTTGAACCCTCAGACAGGCTCAAAACGGGCTATTGAAAGTTCTGCCGCCAGTCTTCACTTCAAACAGTTTTCTACACCTCAGCCTTTTCTACTTTGATAGAGATTTTCTGCTCCGCCTCAGCACCTCCCATTAGAAACATTGCATCATTTTAAGGAAACGATTTACATGAGCCCTAATTCCCATCCTCCGATCGGCAAGCTGGTAGACGTGGGCAGTCATCAATTACATATCTATTCCACTGGCGAAGGAAGCCCATCAGTCATCTTCGAATCTGGCGGCGCAAGCTGGTCATTGGATTGGAATCTAGTTCAAACCGAAGTAGCGAAATTCACCAGCGTTAGTTCGTATGATCGCGCAGGGTTCGGCTGGAGCGACTCTGGTCCGAAACCCCGTACCAGCGAACAAATTGTCACAGAGTTACACACTTTGTTGACGAACGCGGAAATCAAAAAACCATACATCTTGGTCGGCGCTTCATTTGGCGGTCACACAGCCCGACTTTTTTCAAAAAAATTCCCTGATGAAGTGGCTGGTGTCATATTGCTTGATGCACGACACGAAGCCATTAACTCAAAAATGCCGCCCGCATGGAAAAAATTAGAAACGGCTGGAAAGGGAATGTATCAGGTCATGTTACTGGCTTCACGGTTGGGTGCGCTAACGCTTTTAGGTAAATTGGCAGGAGAAAAAGCCGCCCCATCAATCGTAATGAAATTGCCGCCTGAAATACGACCCATGTATCTTGAAGTTGGTTTTCAGCCCAAATACTTTCAAAGTAATCTTGATGAATTAGCCGCAAGCGGTGAGAGCGACAGGCAATTAAGCACAACTGGCTCGTTGGGAAATATTCCACTAACCGTCATACGGCATGGCATTCCTGATTTATTCGCCAGCATGCCTGTCGAACAAGCAGAACAGGCTGAAACAGTTTGGCAGGAACTACAAAAAGACCTGGCGAAACAATCATCAAACAGTCAAATGCTAGTTGCTGAAAAAAGTGGTCATGGAATCCAAATTGACCAACCGGGTTTAGTGGTTGAAGCTATTCGCCAAATGGTCGAAACTATCCGCGGAGTCTCAACTTCGAAATAACAAACGGATCGACAAAACGCTGGTGACTGCCACTTCGCCCAAGCAGTTTTCTACGCCTCGGCCTTTCCGCCCGACGAAAAAAACCTGTCCGCACAGCGTCACGGTCCGCGAGTATATGCCTGTGGACAAAAGGATAATCATGAATCAAAAATATAAATCCATGATATATGAAAGAGTTGACCTGGCGAGAAAGGGAGAAACCAAAACTGTCATTTCCAAAATGGACACTGGCTGGCTTGTACTTGGAGACAATCAAAACATTCCTGGATATTGCGTTTTTTTGTCAGACCCGGTGGTTGAGAATATTCATTCACTTGAAATAAATCAAAGAACAAAATTCATGAAGGAAATGACAATTGCGGGCGAGGCACTGCAAAAAGCCGTTGGTGCCAGGCTGATCAATTATTCAATATTGGGGAATGCGGATATCGGCCTGCATGTACACATTCACCCAAGGTATGAATGGGAAGATGAAAAATTCAAAACAAAAAATCCCTTTAAATATTATTGGGAAAATGTTGAGCCGATCGATTTTGACTATGAAAAGCATAAGGATCTGATAATTAAGATCAAAACGGAATTGGAAAGAATATACAAATAAAAAGAACAACGTTTATAGATTCATATCACAATTTATATGCCTGCTAATATAAGTCATTAATTGACCTGTCCGTACAAACTGACAATGAAAGGTGGTTCGCAATGACAAACGTGATATTGAGCGTGTTTTTTGTATTGACCATTATCTATATTGTGCCTTTCCTGATATATGGTCTTGCTTCAGTGGTGGCAGGCCTAAAGTCACCGGAAGGCGCGTCCCCGGCACGCTTTCTGGTCAGCGTGCTGATCTCAAAGATCGGAACAGCCATCGCATTTGTGCTGATCTTCCATTTCGCCCGTAATTCATTGAGCGGACAGTGGATACTCTATGCTTTCCTATGGTGGCTGATGTTCGTCATGGGTGAAATCGGGCAAACCATTGGTCCAAACTACACCTGGAAGGAAGCCGTTGCAGGCATCCTGTCGGAGACCATCTACCTTCCGCTATCCGCCTATGTAACCAACTGGCTGATCGCGGGTTGAAATGAAGACACCTTGTTCGCCTTAAGAAGGCAAAATTAAATGGATAAAAGTACAACATTGAAAGCCCTGGGAATTGCAATTGCAGTCATCCAGATCCTTGATATCATCCTCCACGCCGCCACAGACCAATTAGAAGTCATCCGTGTCGTTGCGAATATGATTCTACTTTTATGGCTGGCAGTTGCGGCGTCAGGTAGAGTCGGTGCGATTTTTTTATCCATCGCGATCGGCTCCATCGGTCTATATCTTCTCCTCAACCTCGTTTTTCTCGCCCGTGAAGGTTTGACCAATGCCGGGCAAGGCGGGGGATTAAGAGTTACACTTTTCGCATTGGTGTTTCTGACTGTAACTTTATCAACAGCATTGACTTTTATATACAACAAACGATCGCCAGCCTAAAATGCAAGAGAGAAAAGAATGAATTCATCCGATCTGCTCGCGCCAGAAATAAAAAAAGAGCTTGTTGAATTTGCCCAAAGCCTTGTTAGGACTAAAAGCCTTTCCGGGCAGGAAGAGGCTGTCATCAAACTCATCGAAAAGAAAATGATTGCCCTCGGATACGATGAAGTAACCATTGATTCCATGGGGAATATTCTCGGAAGAATCGGTAGCGGCGAAAAATCGATCTTATTCGACTCGCATGTTGACACGGTTGAGGTCAAAGACGAAAGCAAATGGGACTTTCCTCCTTTTAGCGGCGACATCGTGGATGGGCGTCTGCATGGCAGGGGCTCTGTCGATATGAAATCTGCGGTGGCTGCTTCCATTTACGCTGGCGCCATTGCAAAGAAAATGGGCTTCACCTCTGGCAAAACAGTCTATGTTTCCTGCACGGTATTCGAAGAGGATTGCGACGGGGAAAACCTGAAGCATTTGTTCAAGGAGCTTGATCTCAAGCCAGGGTACGTGGTGATCTGCGAACCGTCAGATAACGTGATCACGCTTGGGCATAAAGGCAAGGCGCAGGTATCGATCAAAACCCACGGCGTATCCGCACATGGGTCTGCGCCTGAAAAGGGCGTAAACGCCATTTACGAAATGGCTGAGATCATCCAACGTGTCGACAAAGCCAACCTCGAGCTTATGAGAAAGGGCGAAATGCGGGGAACCCTGGTCATGTCGCGGATATCCAGTGTCAGTGCATCCTTGAATGCCGTCCCCTCCGAATGCGAAGTGTATCTGGATAGAAGAATCATCCCAGGCGAAACAGAAGACGACATCCGCCGCGAAATGGATCAGCTTATAAAAGACAAAAATGCGAGCTGGGAAGTGGGCACCCTCCACCGAAAAAGCTGGACGGGCATGGAAATTACGTACGAGCCATTCCACCTTGCGTGGAAGATCGATTTGAGCCACGAACTTTCAAAGGCTTGCATTGCCGCATATCAGGAAAACTTCGGGAGCGAACCCGCTCAATATGATTTCTGGGATTTCAGCACCAACGCAGTCACCCCTGTCAGCATGGGAATTCCCACGATCGGTTTTGGTCCCGGAGAATACAAACTCGCTCACATGCGAAATGAAAGCTGCAAAGTGGATCAGATCCTTGACGCATGCAGTTTCTATGCGAGAGTGATCGAAAAAATCTAAGTTTGATTTTACGGCAAGGAGATGTTGTATGAGTCCAATCCGCATGTCAAGAATAGAATCGGGCGTCCGCACTGTGATCGAGTTCAACGAGGCCTTCAACCGCCACGATGTCGCAGGGATGATGAATCTCATGACGGAAGACTGCGTCTTCGAAAACACCGACCCAGCCCCCGATGGCACACGATATTCGGGAAAGGAAGCCGTCACCAAATTTTGGGCGGACTTCTTCCGCGAGTCACCACAGGCCCATATCGAGATCGAGGAAGTCTTCGGCCTTGGGCTTCGCTGCATCATGCGCTGGAAATACAGTTGGGTGGACACAGCAGGCAAAAAAGGACACGTCCGCGGAGTAGATATCTTCCAGTTTAAAAACGGCTTGATCTTCGAAAAATTGTCTTACGTCAAGGGATAAATATACGCACCTCATGGGTGTTACAATTGGCGACACCTTATTAATTTATTCCGAGTCAAAGACCTTAGCCATGTATAGCCTTGAAACCATTTCCACAGAAAAAGACGACTTCCAAAAAGCGGTTTTGAATGCGCGCGCGTTCAAGCCGCTTTACGTTAAGATTAAGATCAACTACGGTTGCAATCTCAAATGCGAGATGTGCAAACACTGGCGCGAAACCCGCGAAGCGCCCATTTCCATGGACAGGTTCAAGGAAGTCATCACAGAACTCGCTGAACTTGGCACGAAGAAAATTCATTTCTCCGGCGGCGAGCCGATGCTCCGCCCGCAGTTGCCTGATTTGGTCGCACACGCCACGGGGCTGGGAATGCGCGTCACGCTCACAACGAACGGCACGCTAATCAACAAGGAAAAAGCCAAAGCCCTCATCGAAGCGGGATTGCGCGGCGTGAACGTTTCCATCGACTCACCCATTCGCAAAGTGCACGAAAAGGTGCGCGGTGTGGAAGGCTCGTTCAAACTGACCACCAAAGCTGTTTCGCTTTTCAATAAATATTCTCACAAGGGAAAATTGACTGTCCGCATTAACACGGTGGTCAGCCGCGATAATTATTTCAGCCTCGCCACGTTGCCCGATCTCGCCCACGAACTCGGCGCGGATGGGATCAACTTAATCCCTGTGGATGATCACTGCGGCGAGCATCTATCCATGCGCAAAAAAGATATTGCATTATTTAACGAAGAGATTGCGCCACACATCGAAAAACGCGCGAGCGAATTAGGCATTACCATCGCAGATGAAGACGCATTCCCATTTGGTAGAGACGAGTCCGAGGTCAGGTTGGGACGCGCTGGAAGATACGCATTCGGTTACTATGGCAAGCATCCCTGTTTCGCCCCGTGGACGCATAGCCTGATTGATTTCAACGGCTTCGTTTATGTGTGCTGCATGACCCGCGAACAAATTCCCCCGCTGGGCGATATCCGCAAACAATCCTTCAAGGAAATTTGGGAAGGATTGGCATATCAAAATGTGCGCCAAAAAATGCACCCGCCTTCATTGAAACCCTGTCAGCGCTGCGATGATTTTATTGTTGAAAATAAAAAGATCTGGGATATGGTTGGGCCGTATTAAATTCACCACAAAGGGCTGCAAAGTTTTTCCTTCGTGTACCTTTGTGACCCTTTGTGGTAAAAAATCAACTCAAATCAGAAAACAAATCCCCGCTCTCATCATCCATGTCATTCATACTTCGGGAGCGATCGAATGTGCTCAGATCGGCTGGCGTGAACAAAGCCGCCGCGATCGGCAGTGCAACGGGCATTTCCAATCCCTGCTGGCAGGCCAGGCATACCCGCCCCTCTCTTGTCTGATTGGTATGCTCATCGCAAAAACCGCGCCCGCACTTAACACACGCGCCCAACGCAGGGTTTTCACAGCGATGCGGAACAAGATAACCAATAATCATTTCACATTTTTCAGCCATTGAGACACCTCATGAAAATTGCATTGCTTTCAGAAAAGTATACACCAGACATCGGCGGTCTCGCAATCTCAACAGGACGTTTGGGTCATCTGCTTGATTCTGTTGGACATAAAGTCCGCGTCTTTGCTCCAAGCCCAAACCTGCCAGCCTCCGAAAAACAGACTCTCCCCTCAAACGGAGTCAGCGTCACTCGCTTCGGCGCACACAAACGCGCGGACGATACACTCGTGGATTGGTTTGAACTCATCGTCGAAGAACACAAGCGCGAACCATTTGATCTGATCCACGCCTACTTTCTTCCGCAGGCAGGATTCGTCGGCACGTATGCAGGCAAGTATTTGAACATTCCCAGCGTAGTCTCCATCCGCGGCAATGACATCGAACGCGCCGCCTTTGACCCATCAAAGTTTTCGCATGTGATGTATGCCCTGCAAAATGCAAGTGCGGTCACAACCAACGCCAGCGAATTGGCAAAGAAAGCCAAAGCATTTATTGACCGCGAAATTCACCTCATCCCCAACGGGATCGATACCGAGCGTTTCAAGCCGATGGAGCGAAATGAGATGTTGGCGGAGGCGATTGGGTTGAGGGAAAGGAAAGAAGAAAGGGAAAGTGCTGTAAGCTTTAGGATCGGCTTTGTTGGTGAACTGCGTGAAAAGAAAGGGCTGGCCACTCTTTTAAGTGGCTACACGCAAGTCACAAAGGAAATGCCCGTTTCCCTGCTCATCGTCGGCGAAATCCGCGAAGGCGAAGATAAAAAACTCTTTGACGAATTCCGAGCGTTGAATCCTGAACATCGAATTGTCGTGACTGGACATGTCCCCCACAAAGACCTGCCTGCCTACTATTCATTGATGGATGTGTTTGTGCATCCTTCATTAAGAGATGGAATGCCGAATGCTGTCCTTGAAGCGATGGCTTGCGGAAAGGCTGTTATCGCCACACCCGTCGGCGGTGTGCTGGATGTGTTGGAAGATGGTGTGAACGGACGCTTCACCCCTGTCAACGACGCGGAAGCATTGGCGCAGGAAATCGAAGCCCTGTTGAAAGATGAACAGCAAAGAAAACAATTGGGGGAACAGGCGCGAAAAACGATTCAAACAGCCTTCACGCCGCAAAGAGAACTCGAAGCGAATCTGAGAATTTATAACGCCCTCGTGGGGAAATAATTTCTCCGCTTTCGGAGAGCGGATTTCAGTCCGCTTTTGCAGCCATCTCTTCGATGGCTCTTTGCAATTCCTTCACCTGGATCGGCTTGCTGACGTAATCGTCCATGCCGGCTTCGAGGCACATTTCACGGTCACCTTGCATGGCATTGGCGGTCATGGCAACCACGCGCGGCTGACGCGCAAGGCTGGGCATCACACGAATGGCGCGGGTGGCTTCCAACCCGTCCATTTCAGGCATTTGAACATCCATGAAAATCAGATCGTAGAATTGCCTGCCCAACGCTTCGAGAACTTCAAGACCGTTGGCGGCGACATCGGCGCGGTAGCCCATGCGGTCAAGCATTCGCAGCGCCAGCTTTTGGTTGACAGCATTATCCTCGGCCAGCAAAATGCGGATGGGAATGCGTTCGGCCAGGGTGTGATCGAATTGCTGTTCAAGCGCAGCGACATTCACTGGTTTGATAACTTCAATGGCAAGCGCTTCAATGAGGGCGTTATACAGCACAGACTGTTTGACTGGTTTGGTGAGGAAGGCCGAGAATTCCATCGCGTCCAATTCTTCGCGTGAGGAAAGGGAGGTCAGCATGACGAGCGGCGTTGTGATGTGATGGGCAGCTTCGTATTTACGAATCTCCGCTGCAAGAGAAACACCGTCCATCTCAGGCATGTGCATATCGAGGACGGCGACATCGAAACGCTCCCCACTTTGGATGGCGGACAGGGCTTCCAACGGGGTTGCGTAGGCAACCGGGCGCATGCCCCAGTTTTCCGATTGCAGGGTGAGGATGCGGCGATTGGTCTCGTTATCGTCCACGATCATGATGCGCTTGCCGCGCAGTTGAATCGGGGCGATCAATTTCGGGGGTGTTGTGGCAGTTGTCGGCGGGGTATGAACCGTGAAATGGAAGGTGGAACCTGTCCCAGCGAAGCTATCCACCCACATCGTTCCGCCCATCATTTCAGAGAGACGTTTGCTGATGGCAAGCCCAAGCCCGGTGCCGCCATATTTGCGCGTGGTGGAGGCATCCACTTGCGTAAAGGATTGGAAGAGCGAAGTGAGGCGTTCAGCGGGAATGCCGATGCCCGTGTCTTTGATGGAGAAGTGCAGGAGCGAGCCTTCGGGCTGAACGGTGATGAGGACTTCGCCCTTCTCGGTGAATTTGACGGCGTTACTCAGCAAGTTGACGAGGATCTGGCGCAAACGGGTGACATCACCCATCACGGTTTCGGGCACGTTCGGCTCGATGAGCAGACCGACCTCAAGGCCTTTTTCACTGGCCTTCAATGCAATCAGATCCACGGCGCTTTCGACACATTCACGCAAATCGAAAGGCTGGGCCTCGAGGTCCATTTTGCCCGCTTCGATCTTGGAGAAATCGAGAATATCATTGATGATGGTGAGCAGGGCATCGCTGCTGCTGCGAATGGTTTCGGCAAATTCGCGCTGTTCGGACGTGAGGCGTGTATCGAAAAGCAGGCCTGCCATGCCGATGATGCCGTTCATCGGTGTGCGGATCTCATGACTCATGCTCGCAAGGAAGGTGGATTTTGCACGATTGGCGGTCTCGGCCAGTTGACGCGCTTCCTCCGCTTCGCGGGTGCGGTCAGCCACGCGTTGTTCGAGTGTTTCGGTGAGCGCGGTCACTTCGGCGATCTTTTCCTGTAAGGCGACATTCACAAGCTGCAGATCGGCATTCGATTTTTGCAGGGCATCGTATTGCCGCTCGGAGGCATCACGCTGTTCCATCAAGAGTCTTTCGCGCTGATCCAGTTGATATCCGCGCAAAGACCAGCGATTGAGAAACCAGCCGCCCAATATCGGGAAGAATAACAATGCAAACCAGTTCGTCCACTGCCAGCCTGGCAATTGAAAATAGACATAGGCAAAGAACAAAACTGCGATTGCGCCGCCCGCCCACACCGTGCGGAAGCGTGACGGGCGCGGCACCTGCCAGGTAAATTCCCATTCGCAGTATTCATCGCCATGCAATTGACATTTGACCTCGCGCACCTGTGCGGGAGGCAGGTTTGCCACCACGGGCGGGATGTATGCCATGCTGCCTTGAATGGTTTGACAGGTCATGTAAATGACGTGGCGATGCGTCTCTGGTGAAGAATGTTTTAAGATCAAGTCGGGATACCAGCGCAGGGTCGCGGAGGATGCGTTTTCATGTATGACTCGCACATCCACATCACCAAATTTCGAAGCGAACCGCGGCACGACGTTGAACACCTGCCTAATGCTAAAAGCGCGCAAAAGATAGGCCATGCTTTGTACGATGGCATATCCCTGATGGAAGAAGAAGTTCGGCACATGCGCGATCTCATTACAGGCATCCCGCACGACCGTCCCCAGATCGTAGGAGGCGTACCCGAGACTCAACAGGCTCTCCCGTGTCAGGTGATGGAATTCAGGAATACATTCATTCACGCGCTCCAACAAACGCTTCATGGCTTGCTGTTGGGCCTGTGCAATGGCATCTTCCACCTTTATCCCCGCTGGAGGGTTTCCTGCCGCCTGCCGCGCAACGGTGGCAAGCATGAAATCAATGGTCACACGCAGAAAGATGCCATTGAGTTCTTTGATGGGATTCCCGTTCGCATCCATGCCGTAGGGATGGGAGATCAGTTTTCGGGGCATTGGCGGCAGATCAGGGTCGGGTGAAGCGGGAACAGCGTTGAAAAGAATCTCGTTCGGCTTGATCTGTTTGCGTTTAAAAACATCCCAAATGCGGCGCGATCGCGGTGTTTCCCAGGTAAATTCCCATTCACAATATTCGTCGCCATGCGCCTGACATTTCGTCTCGCGGATCTGCGCGGGCAGCAAATTGGAATGCACGCGCGGAATCTCGCTGAATACCCCCTGAAACACCTGACAGACATCATACACATACCGCGCCTGCATAGACTTGGGCAACTGCAATAGGTGATCTCCCACCCGCCATTGAATCACCGCGCTGGTCGTAGTGACATTGAACACACGGATATCCGCCTTGAAAAAGCGCGCCACCAGATTGGGCATGATGATGAAGGTGCGCCGCAAGGTCAACGGGCGGATGAGCCACGGCGCAAGATAGGCAAGTTTGACACCGCGATTGAAATCGAATTTCGGGTCACCGGAAAGCTCGCTGCAGTAAATGGCGAAGAAAGACGAAAACTCAGCGGAGAAGGAATTACCGTCGCGCGTCATATCCTCCAAAGTCACCTGGAAGCGCGAATCTGGCATGGCCGCGTTGAGTCTGGTTACAAGCATCTCGAGGGCTTGCGTCTGCGCTTCTGCGATCTGCTTCTCACGCAAGGCGACAGGTGTATCCGCAGGTAGGGAGGCCGTGACGTTTCGTGCGATGCACTCTTTCAAGTATTCGATGACACTTCGCAAGGTGGCCGCATCCGTGTTGACGATGCGCTTGCCGTTCTCATCCAATCCATACGGATGAAAGACCATCCGCTCGGGCAGCGGCGGAAAATCCACGATCTTCTGCTGAAGTTCGGGAGTGCGTTCGCTCAAAGCCGAAACGGCGGGCATGCTCGGAACAGTCGAGGCCTTCTTTACACCGAACAAACGATTCAAAAGACTTCTTGTCTCCCAAACGAATTCATACTCACAACAATCATCGCCCCACAACTGGCATTTATGTTCGATCACCTTCGCAGGCACATCTCCGCTTACCACAGTAGGTACATGCGAAAGCGATCCCTGCACGAACAAACAGCTTTCATGAATGAACACATTATGCATTTCGGGCGGCAGGGTTTGCAATTCTTTGGCGCAGCGCCATTGAATCACGGCGGAATTGCTCTTGACCGAAACGACCTGAAAATCGGTATCGGCGAATTTGGCGGCAAAACGCGGCAGCAGGTTGTACACCTGCCGCAATGAAAGCGGACGTACCAGTACAGCGATCGACTCAGGTACGCTGTTGACAGCCCGCGTAAAATGAAATTCATCGAACGCCTGACCCGAAATCTGCCGAGCGATCTCCGCAAAATACAGATCGAATTCAACGGAATATACATTGCCCTCGTTGAGCAGGTATTCCAGTGTCACATGGTGGCGCGGGTCGGCGATCGCCGCATTGAGGCGGCGCACCAATTCAAGTTCCGCCTTCCCCACAGCCTGTACATCCTTCGTCCGTAATTCCACTTGCTTCAGCATATATTTCAAAGTGGAACTGATAACCGTCCCCTTCGTGCGCCCGACATTCCGCCCATGCTCATCCACGCCAAACGGGCGCGACTTCATCAACGGCGGCAGTTGATAGGTCTCCGGCGCGGGTTTCGTTCTATTTGTGGAAATACGATTTGCCTGCAAAGGGGAATTGAATTCCGATACACTCATAAATTTCAAACCTCGAATAAAGCCAGATCCGTTTCGCGACAGATTACACTACAAATTCCCATGAATTTTGATTTTCACAATGGTATCATTATTTTGTCAAAGCATTCCGAAATCCTGGAATAAAAAACCGCATCTCGCCGACCCGTGGCCTGCCTGCTGCTCATGGGCTGACTCTCAGCCGAAGCAGAATCCCGGCAAATCACGAGCGCGGAGATTCGTAAATCAAAACTCTGGAGAAAAAAGTGAACCATCGCATCGAACATGACCTCTTAGGCGACCGTGAAGTCCCCACCAACGTGTATTACGGAGTCCACACCACGCGGGCGCTCGAAAATTTTCCCATCAGCAACATTCCCATCAGCACCTATCCAAGCATGGTCAAGGCATTGGCTTGCGTAAAGCAGGCCTGCGCACAGGCCAACCGCGAATTGGACCTGCTCGACGAAGAACATGCAAACGCCATCATCAAAGCCTGCGAAGAGATCCGCGCGGGAAGTTTACACGATCAATTCGTGGTGGACGTCATTCAAGGCGGCGCAGGCACTTCGACGAATATGAACGCCAATGAAGTCATCGCCAACCGCGCGCTGGAAATTCTCGGGCATGGGCGCGGAGACTACAATTTTTTGCACCCGCTAGAGCATGTCAACTTAAGCCAGAGCACGAATGACGTATATCCGACAGCGGTAAAAGTTGCGCTGCGATTCTTGATCGACGATTTGATCGCAGGCATGGAAGTATTACGCCTCGCCTTCGCCGCGAAAGCCGAAGAGTTCAAAGACCTGCTGAAAATGGGACGCACGCAATTGCAGGATGCCGTACCGATGACGCTCGGACAGGAATTCAGCACCTATGCGGTGATGCTCGAAGAAGACCAGCAGCGTTTACGTGAAGGTGCTTTGCTCATTCAAGAAATGAATCTCGGCGCAACCGCGATTGGCACAGGCATTAATGCGCATCCTGATTATGCCTCGCTGGCGCGCAAACATCTCAGCGAGATCACGGGCATCGAATACATCACCGCGGGCAATCTCGTCGAAGCGACTCAGGATGTGGGCTCGTTCGTGCAACTCTCGGGCGTGTTGAAGCGTGTGGCTGTCAAACTCTCGAAGATCTGCAACGACCTGCGTCTGCTGTCGTCAGGTCCACGGACTGGCTTTGGTGAGATCAATTTACCTGCCGTTCAAGCGGGTTCGAGCATCATGCCTGGGAAGGTCAACCCTGTGATCCCAGAGGTGGTGAATCAAATTGCATTTTTGGTCATCGGCAATGATGTCACCGTGTCTTTTGCGGCGGAAGGCGGGCAATTACAGCTCAATGCCTTTGAACCCATCATTGCGCACAGTTTGTTTGACGGCCTCATCTATTTACGCAATGGCTGCATCACCCTGGCCGAGCGTTGCGTGAAGGGCATTACTGCCAATCATGAACGTTTGAACGAGCACATGACCCGCTCGGTTGGAATCGTTACTGCGCTGAATCCGTTCATCGGGTATGAGAACGCCAGCTCCGTGGCGAAGGAAGCGTACTCCACCAACAAGAGTGTGACCGAGATCGTGTTGGAGCGCGGTCTGCTCACCAAGGCAGAATTGGAAGAAATCCTCAAGCCCGAAGTGCTGACCAAGCCGCGTTGGATCAAGAAATGAGCATGGAACTTCTCATTCGGCCTGAGAAGCCGACCGACCACAGCGCCATTGAGAAAATTACCGAAGCCGCCTTCGCTGGCAAGCCGTACAGCGACCAGACGGAACACCTTATTGTGAATCGACTGCGCGAAGCAGGTGCATTGACCTTGTCCCTAGTGGCAGAGTTGGACGGGAAAATCGTTGGGCATGTGGCGTTTTCAGCAGTGGCAATCGATGGAGAATATAAAGACTGGTATGGCTTGGGTCCTGTGTCCGTCACGCCCGAGTTGCAAAAGCAGGGCATCGGCTCGAAGATCATTCGGGAGGGATTATCCCTGCTGAAAGAAAAAGGCGCAAAAGGCTGTGTATTGGAAGGCAGTCCGATCTATTATCTGCGCTTTGGGTTCAAATCTTATCCAAACCTGGTTTATGAAGGCGCGCCTGCCCCAGAATATTTCATGGCACTGCCATTTTATGAAGAAATACCCACAGGCAAAGTGGAATTTCATAAGGCGTTTTACACAGGTTCATCATGACAATGGACGTTCAAACTTATTTGGCGAGAATTCAATATCAAGGTTCGCTGGAACCAAATTTACAGACTGTATCCGCCTTGCAAACGGCACACATGCGGACGGTTCCATTCGAGAATTTGAGCGTCTATTACAAACAGCCGATCACTTTGAGTGAAGAGGCGTTGTATCAAAAGATCGTTTTGCAGCAGCGCGGTGGATTCTGTTATGAGTTGAACGGTCTGTTCGCATGGCTGCTGCGCTCGCTTGGCTATCGCGTGACGATGCTTTCGGCGGGAGTGATCACAGACGATGGTGGATTCGGTCCTGAGTTCGATCACATGACCTTGCTGGTTCATCTCGATGAAGAATATCTGGTGGATGTCGGTTTCGGAGATTCGTTCCAGGCACCGCTACGAATCAACTATCGGGGAGAGCAAAGCCAGGGCGGCATGTCGTATCAACTGTCGGCGGCGGGAGAGGCGCTTATTTTGTCGGAGAAAAACAACAGGGATGAGAATCCAGTCATGCAGACACAGTATCGCTTCACGCTGGCATCCCATCAAATGAAAGAATACGAGGGCATGTGTCAGTATCATCAGACATCGCCTAAATCGCATTTCACGCAAAAGCGAATCTGCTCGCGCGCCACCGAAAATGGACGTTTTACCTTGAGCGATCTGAAATTCATCGCCACGGAAGATGGCGCGAGAAACGAAAGAATGCTGGGCTCTGAGGAAGAATTCAAGGCGGCTTTGAAGGAATACTTCAACATCAATTTATGACGAACGCGTCAGGAATCCGCAGGCTGACGCGTCTATGGAAAATCAGTGTACGTTAGGCAATTCCCAAAAGTGTGAGAGAATCACCCTATCAGAAGGAGGAGCAGATGGCATATTATCTTGTCACTGCCAAACCCATCGCATCAAAAATGAAGGACTTGCGAAAATGGCTGGACTCGGGGGAGATCAACGTCATGCGCCCGTTCGGAAACGCGCTTCAAAGCGGACTGGATAACGCGCGCTGGTATTCAGACGGCGTTGCCATTTGGGAGGAAGAGGATTATTGCGTGCCGCCTCTGGCGCAGGAACGCGCCGCCGTATTGGACGAATATTTCACAAACATCGAAGTTGAACATGTAACCAAAGGGGAAGGCTGGAAGAAGATCGAATCGTTAATCACCATTTGGGAGCCCCATGACAACCGTATTTGATTCCACCAAGACCGTAAAAAGTGAACTCTCGAAACAAAAGTACATCGCATCAGACGAAATCGCGACAATCGTTTATCTCGCCCAGAAATTGGGAAAGCCGCTTCTCGCCGAAGGGCCAGCTGGAGTGGGCAAAACCGAATTAGCCAAAGGGATAGCAGCGGCAACAGGCCGCGAATTGATCCGCTTGCAATGCTATGAAGGGTTGGATGAATCCAAAGCGCTGTATGAATGGGAATATTCCAAGCAGCTGCTATACACGCAATTGCTGCGCGATAAATTGAACGACACGCTTGGCAAAGCCGACTCCTTGACCGAAGCAGCGGATAGATTGGCAAAAGAGGAAGATGTCTTTTTCTCCAATCGCTTTTTGCTGCAACGTCCGCTGTTGAAGGCGATCTTGAGCGAAAAACCGACAGTATTATTGATCGATGAAATCGACCGTGCAGACGCGGAGTTTGAAGCCTTCCTGCTCGAAATCTTGAGCGATTTTCAGGTGTCTGTGCCCGAGTTGGGGACTCTTTCAGCAAAGCACAAACCGTTTGTGATTCTGACCTCCAACAACACCCGCGAGTTGTCTGAAGCGTTGAAACGCCGCTGTTTGTATTTGTTTATTGATTACCCGAATCTTCAGGAAGAATTGGCAGTTGTGCGCTTGAAGGTGCCAGACCTGAATCCAAAACTGGCACAGCAAGCCGTGGAATTCGTGCAAAGACTCCGCAAGGCAGACATGCGCAAGTCCCCCTCCATCAGTGAGACTCTGGATTGGGCAAATGCACTAGTGGCGTTGAATGCATCCAATTTGGATAAAACCATTTTGGAAGATACTCTTTCGGTTCTGCTCAAACACGAAGCAGATTTGCAAAAAGCAAAACGGCAGATGCTTAATCCGCCGCAACACCCCAAACAAAGACCAGCAGACGATTTCGGAAGATTCTCCGGGAACTGATGGCAATACTACTACAATGAACAATCCGCCAAAAGACCGCCATAATAGGTTTGCCGCACCATTAAAAACCATCTTCCTTTTGGCTGGATCGTTGCCATCGCGGGTATTTCTAAAAGAGAATCCCAATATCGGCATGGCTTTCCACGAAATCTCCCAACGCAGAAAAAAGAACAGGGAAAAATCACCCTAAGATCTGGAAGGGTTTCCATAAAATGAGGTGACGGCGCTGAGATTCCTATCATGCGGCCAAACACACTTCACATCATTGCCTTTCTTGCCATGCTCACCCTCTCGCTGGGAGCACCCACAGCCAGATCTGCACAAACCACGCAAAGGCTTCCCGCCTCAACTCCCACCCCGTCCCCTGCTCCAAAGGATACTGCGGCACCGACACAGCCTCCGTTTTATATTACCGCCACGGTTTGGGAAAGCCAGCCCGCAGCGGCCATCCTTACTTATCACAAGTTCAAGACCAACAGACCATCTACTTATAGCCTGGTCAGCAGGCTGGATTTTGAAGAGGAATTGGAAAACCTTTACCGCAGCGGATATGTATCCGTATCGCTTGAAAGATGGCTGGCAGGCGATATCCGCGTGCCTGACGGGAAACGCCCGGTCATCTTCAGCATGGACGATGTCTTCTTCAGGAATCAAATTACACTGACTCCCGACGGGGATCCTGCTAAAAACACAGGACTCGGCGTGGCTTGGGATTTCTACCAAAGACATCCCGAATTCGGATTTCACTGGGCGCTGTTCGCAAACCTCGGAGACAAGCCTTATGGCGAGGGCAGCATGGTGGAACAGGATATTCAACTGGCAAACGTGATCGTGTGGTGCATCGAACATGATGCCATGATCTACAACCACACGTTTCGGCATGTCAACTTGAAGAATACAAATGGACTCGGCGTGACTGCGGAACTTCGCTGGAACGATGAACAACTACGGAAATTGTTAACGCTCGTTCATCGCGCGGACCTGATTCCCAAATTGCGGAATATGGTGGCTCTCCCTGGCGGCAGGGCGCCCCGCTGGGATGATTCGCAGACCGCCCTTTATGGCTACGTGGATCCCGATGGAAGGAAAGTGCAAGCCATTTTCAACATCGACTACATCACGCGCCCAGATTTTCTCAAGCCGCCCTACGCGCGAAAATTCAATCCCGCGAACCTGCCGCGCATCGTTGCGAATCTCGAAGCAATCGATTATCTTGTGGAGAACAAGGATAAATATCCAGCCGCGAAGTCGTGCAAGATCGGGCCGCTCAGTGAAAGTCAAAGCAAATATCCGAGCTATCTTGCCAGACAGATATTGGATATGATCCAAAGCAGTGAATGTCCGCAAGGCGTTTATGTGACTGAGCAATTCGTTTTCTCGGCGAGTAGCGAGAAAGTCGATCTAATTCAAAAAATTCAAGCAGGCGGCCAGCCGTAATGATATAACCAGCTGCTTAATATAAAATCTGTACGGTGATTCAATCCATATTTTAGAGGTAACCAAAATGACCGACCAGGAAAGATTTACACGCCCGACCACGATACAAGACATGCAGGAACGCATGAAGGCTTTTTCAACGACAGAGGGATGGCAAAAGGGACTTGATTACAAACCTGACCCCACGGATGTATTCATCGTCACGCCTCCGAAATGCGGGACAACCTGGATGCAGCAGATCGTGCATGGATTAAGAACACGCGGCTCGATGGATTTCGATGAGATCACACGCGTCGTCCCGTGGATCAATATGGCACACGACACAGGTATCGACATTTACGCACCGCAGGTCGCTCATCCGCGCGCGTTTAAAACACACAGCACCATGGACGAAGTGCCAAAGGGCGGCAAATACATTGTGGTGTTACGTGAGCCGAAAGATGCGCTTCTTTCTCACTATTATTTTTTCGAGGGCTTCTTCTTCGAGAAGGGGTCCATTGACATCGAGACTTTCGCAAAGGAACACCACCTGCCCGGGCGCGCTGTTTTCAAGCACATCACAGCACTGTGGGAATATCGCAATGATAAAAACGTCCTGCCGTTGTGTTTCGAAAACATGAAAGCGGACCTGCCTCGGACCGTTGAACGGGTGGCAGAATTTATCGGCATCCCGCTCGATGACGAGTTGAAAGAGATCGTCGTCAGGCAGTCAGATATCAAATTTATGCAGGCGCACGAAGATCAATTTGAAGACCACATCATCCGCGAGAAACGCAGCGCAGCGATGCGGCTGCCCGTGGACGGTCAACTCTCCAAGGTGCGGGATGGGCAGGTCGGCAGTGCGAAGTTATCGGTGCCAGAAAATATCAAGCAGGAATTGGATGAAATTTGGAAAAACGAGATCACACCAAAGATCGGATTGAATTCATACGAGGATCTGCGAAAAGAATTGATGCATTAAATTGACAGGACCTTACAGGCCTGTCTTGATGGAGTAACTGAACCATGGAATCCCGAATCTTACAATTAATTGCAGCCTTGCGCGCCAGCGGAGTGCGTGTGTCTTTGGCCGAATCTGCCGAGGCATTTTCCGCCGTGGATTTGATGGGAATTCAAGACCGCGAGCAATTCCGTTTATCCTTACAGGCCACGCTCATCAAAGATGTGAAAGACCTGCCCACATTTGAAAAACTATTTCCGCTTTTCTTCGGCACGGGGCAGCCGCCGATGATGGGCGGGAATCCAACAGACGACCTTACGCCAGAGGAAATTCAAACGCTGGCGGAGGCATTGAAGCAGTTTACGGAGAATCTTCGTCAGCGTATGGAAAGGCTGATGAATGGCGAGCCGCTCACGAAGTCCGAATTGGAAGCGCTGGGTCAACTCGTTGGGTTGAATCAGGCGGACGATCTCAATTATCAAAACTGGATGGCACAGCGCATGATGCGCGCGATGGCGTTCCCTGAAATCCAGAAGGCGATGCGCGAGTTGATGGAGCAACTCCAGCAGATGGGAATGAACCGCGAACGCATCGAACAGATCCGCAATATGATTCAGCAAAACATGCAGGGAATGCAGGAACAGATTGAACAGTTTGCCGGTCAACGGCTTGCAGAAAACATGAGTGAAAGGCCGCGAGACGAGAATATCGATAATTTGATGAACCGCCCTTTTCAGGCATTGACGGATGCCGATAAAAAAGTTTTGCAGCGTGAAGTGAAACGACTCGCGGCTGTTCTACGGACACGCATCGCCCTGCGTCAAAAGCGCATGAAAAGCGGGCATATGGATCCGAAGGCGACCATCCGCGCGAACCTGAAATATCACGGTGTGCCGATGGAGATCAAATATAAAGATCGTGTGCGCAAACCGAAGATCGTGGTCATCTGTGACGTGAGCACATCCATGCGATTTTGCTCGGAGTTGATGTTAAGTTTTCTTTTTGCGCTGCAGGGACAGGTGCGCAAGACAGATGCTTTCGCATTCATCGACCATCTTGAATCCATCTCTGAGGATTTCAACGGCGCAAATGCCGATGAGGCGATCCAGTCTGTTTTATGGCGCATGCCCAGCGGACATTACAATACCGACCTCGGCCGGGCACTCGACAACTTCAACCATGAATACCTTGATACGTTGAACAGCGGGACAACTCTTATTATCGTTGGCGACGGACGTAACAACTACAACGACCCATGTATTGACATTTTCTCCTTGATGACCCGCCGCGCCACCCGAACCATTTGGCTGAATCCTGAACCCCCGGCCATGTGGCAGGGCGACAGCGATATGGCAAAATACGCACCGCTCTGCAACAACGTATTGAAGGTCAGTAATTTGCGGGAGCTGGCGAATGCAGTGGATAATCTGATGACGGGATCATGACTATGTTTTAGAAATAAAAAAGAGACACGCATGAACAATGACCACGCTATGCAGGAAATCAAAGATCACTGGGATCGGGATGGGCTAAGTCAGACCATTTATGATGCGTTGATTGCCTCAGGCAAACCGCTGGACACACTCACCCTCGAAGACCTCGCTCCGCTGGATCAATTTCATCGCGGCGGCAAAGGGTTCACAACCCGCCTCGCGCGTCTCGCCGACTTGAAATCAGGCATGAAGGTCCTTGATGTCGGCGGCGGGCTGGGCGGACCTGCGCGCACGCTGGCAGTTGAGTTCGGCTGTCATGTCACCGTGATCGATCTCGCGGAATCTTATGTGCTGGCGGGCAGAATGCTCACGGACCTGATGCACCTCAATGACCATGTGACCCATCAGGCTGGCAGTGCATTGGAACTTCCTTTCGAAGATCACGCCTTTGACGTCGTCTGGACTCAAAACTCGGGCATGAACATCATGGATAAGGAAAGGCTATATGCGGAAATTTACCGCGTCATTCGACCGAATGGCTTGTTCGCCACTCAGGAGCCGATGGCTGGCCCCAGGCAGCCGCTCATCTTTCCCGTCATGTGGTCACGCGATGGAACAGGAAACTTTCTGCGTAAACCTGAAGAGATACGCGCCTTGATCGAGTCGACGGGGTTTCAAACCCGCAAGTGGGATGATGTCACGCAAGAAAAATCGGCTGCGCCAGGTACGACAAACACACATACCATCCAAAATCTTGTGATGGGAGCTGATCTGCTGGCCGAAATCAGAGCTGCGGACAAACGCAATGATGAAGAAGAGCGCATTGTGATGATTCAGGCCGTCTTCGAGCGTTTTTAATTTCAATAGATTATCGCGGTGTCCCGTTCAATTCCCCCAATGTTTCGGGACGGTGAGCGGAAGTCGAACCGTCAACACAACGGGAGAGGGGAAATCGTCCCGATAAAATATTCATATCGGACGGGGTGAGGGAGATTTTAGAAGACAAGGTGGCAACTTAGATTAAATTAATTGAAAAGGCGTTTGAAAACGCATAAAAATTACGGCCTTTCTTACCTACCCAGCAACATTGGTTCCGAATAATTTCCCTACCAGAGCAGTTGCCAGCATAGCGAGTAATCCCCAAAATGTAACGCGTAATGCACCGATCCAAATATTTGCACCGCCAAGATACGCCGCCAACACTCCCATCAATGCCAGAAAAAATAACGAGCTGCCCACCACCAATGGGATCATTAAATTTGACGGTGCGAGCAAGACCGCAAGCAATGGCAGCACCGCCCCCACTGCAAAGGATAAGGCTGAAGCAAGCGCTGCCTGAATGGGCTGAGCGGTATGGATTTCACTCAGGCCAAGTTCATCGCGCGCATGCGCCATCAAGGCATCATGGGCCATCAACTGCTCTGAAACCTTTTTTGCCAAAGCGGGATCCAGCCCCCGCTTTATGTAGATGTTGGCAAGTTCCCGGTGTTCACCAGCGCTATCAGTCGCAAGTTCCTTTTTCTCGCGTTCCAGATCTGCTTTTTCAGTGTCTGCTTGTGAACTGACAGAAACATATTCCCCGGCCGCCATGGACATGGCTCCAGCAACCATCCCAGCGATCCCCGCGATCATCACATCACCGCGGACAGCACTCGCCGCCGCCACGCCCACTACCAGGCTGGCTGTTGAAACAATCCCATCATTGGCTCCTAAAACAGCCGCCCGCAGCCAACCGATCCGATCTGCGTAATGAATTTCAAAATGTCGTTTAGGCATTGCATTTCTCCTTAAGTATCCACGTCAACTTTATTCTACGCCAAATTCGACCATTTACACCTGCTATATATCATCATCTTTTTATGAGGATTAATAACAAATTGTGCGAGGCGTTCCGATATAGGGCGAAATCTCATTCAGTATTGGGGATTGACAATGAATCGAAACATATTAGGGCGGCAGTAAAACAGCGGGACATCTGCGGTACACTTGGGCGCATGTCCACTCCAAAACTTGATAATAATACGATCATCATCGGTGCGGGCCCGGCAGGGCTGGCGGCTGGAGCCTGCCTAAAACAGGCTGGGGTCCAAGTCACAATTCTCGAGCAAAGCAGCCAGGTTGGGTCGGTCTGGCGGCGGCACTATGATCGGCTTCATTTACATACCGATAAAAGAAATTCCGAATTACCCTTTGCGCCATTCCCAAAAGAATATCCGCGTTACCCGTCGCGCGATCAACTGGTTGGTTATCTTGAGGCGTACGCCCAAAAATTTGATTTGGACATCCGTTTCAATCAGCAAGTGAATTCTGCGCGAAAAGAAAATGGTCGCTGGGAGATCAAGACCCAGGACACGCTCTACCATGCATCCAATCTTGTGATCGCCACAGGATATGCCCGCGAACCATTCACCCCAGAATGGCAGGGACGGGAATTATTCAAAGGCAAAATCATCCATAGTTCTGAATATAAAAATGGCGCGCCATTCAAGGGACAACGCGTTCTGGTCGTTGGGTTTGGCAACTCAGGCGGCGAGATCGCCATTGACCTGTTCGAACATGGCGCAAGACCGAGCATTGCTGTTCGAAATGCAGTGAATGTCATCCCAAAGGAACTTGCAGGGATTCCCATCCTCTCGATCGGCATTGTACAAAACATCATGCCAGCCTGGATGGCAGATGCAATGAACGCGCCGATCTTGCGGGCCGTCATTGGGGATATCACGAAATACGGTCTTCGCAAATTGCCATACGGCCCAGCCACACAGATCAAAAACGAAAAACACATCCCATTGATCGATATCGGCACAATGAAACTGATCCGCGAGGGACATGTCACCGTGTATTCGGGGGTGGAGAATTTCGCAGAAAACAGGATCAAATTCACCGATGGAAAAGAAGCGGAGTTCGATGCGGTGATTCTGGCGACGGGCTATCATCCAAGAGTCAATACGTTTCTGCATGAAAAGTCAGCATACGATGAAAATGGCACGCCGATCTCCACGGGACGTGAGGCATCGACCCCAGGTTTGTACTTCTGCGGATATTACGTCTCCCCCACTGGTATGCTGCGCGAGATCGCAATGGAAGCGAAACAGATCAGCGCTGCGATAAAGAACAAGGCAGAATAATCAATTTGCTTTCAGGGATTTACAGCATGACAAAACTCGCGATCCTCTCCGACATTCACGGAAATCTACCCGCACTTGAAGCAGTACTTTCCGACTTAAGACAAGATGATGTAGACCAAATCATTGTCGCAGGAGATGTGATCAATTTTGGGCCAAGTTCCAATCAGACTGCGAAGATCGTGATCGATAACGGCTGGCCTGTCGTTCGCGGAAACAACGAATATTTTCTTCTGGATTATGGAACGCCTCGGGCTCCCGCCGATTGGGCTGATCCCGTCCAATTTGCTCCAACTTTGTGGACAAATCAACGCATCGATCCCGAACTGAAAAACGTCATCGCCACGTGGCCCGACACGCTGAACCTGCGTTTTGACGATGCGCCTCCCATTCAGGTGTTTCACGGTTCGCCCAACAGTTCCTGGGAATCCATCTACTGGACAATGACAGATCAGGAAATCGAAGGCCTGCTTTCAACAGTGGAAGCCGATTTCGTGATCTGTGGCCACACCCACCTGCCAATGGATCGTCAGGCGGGCAAATGGCGCATCTTCAACCCTGGCTCGGTTGGCGTGCCGCTTGACGGCATATTTTCCGCCAGCTACATGCTCCTGGAAGGAAATGGTCAGGGATGGGTTCCGACGTTTCGCAGGGTTAATTTCGATTACATGGCAATTTTCGAAGAATTTGAAAAAACAGGTTTTAATGTTCAGTGTGGACCTATTGGCAGGCTGGTCCTGGAAATCTACAAAACAGCCCGCCCCACATTCGGTTTTTTGGCATGGCGCGCGGCACATAGAGTAAATATGCCGATCAGCGACGCCCTACTGGATGAATACCTGCAAGCTTGTGAATGGTGGGAGTACGCGCACCCCGCCTACCACATCAAAAATGGATGAATTGCTTGCGCCATTAACTTTTTAATTGTATGATTGAGAAGAATTTCATAAATATTGGGAAGATGCAATGGCTAAAATAATGATCGTAGACGACGACCCGCAAGTCATAACATTATTAAAGAGATACCTTTCCGTGGAAGGTCATGAGGTCATCGCAACCACGCACAGCTCAAAGGCCATCATTTTGGCAAACGATGAGCATCCCGACCTCTTCATCCTTGATCTGATGATGCCTCCGCCAGATGGATTCACCCTGTGCAGCATGTTACGTGCAGACCCCGCTTTCGTGCGGACCCCCATCCTGATCATCACAGCCATGGCTGACAGCAACAGCAAGGCAACATCTTTTGGCGCGAATGACTACCTTGCCAAGCCATTTAATCTCGATGAACTCTCTCTTCGGATATCAACCCTGCTAAGCGGTTGATATCCATACAACACATTCCCAACAGTCATACTCATTGATTGACCTTTTTCATCTGGCAAATACTGCGTCACATCTACGCGAGTTTTCAGACAATGTGGATAAGACCTGTTGTAAAACATTCCAACAACGAGGAAAAGAAATATGTCAAAAATATTGATAATTGACGACGACATGGAAACCACAAAGCTTCTGGAAAGCCTTGTAAAAATGAACGGCCACTCGCCCACCTCGATCAACAACAGCGCAGATGCGATCGAAACCGCGAACTCGGTCATCCCCGATCTTATTTTGTTGGATATTATGATGCCCAGGATCAACGGCATCCAGCTCTGCAAAATGTTTCAGTCGACCCAGACCCTCAAGGATATCCCCATTATCATTGTCTCAGCCCTGAATGATATCGGCAGCAAAAAAGACGCTTTTAACGCCGGTGCCAAGGATTTTATTACAAAACCCTTCCTCCCCAAGGAACTAACCCAGAAAATAAACGCACTGCTCTAGACCATTTCAGACAGCAACTTACAGATTTGCGAGGAAGACCGCACCTGCCACTTATCAGCGCAGCGGCGGTCTTTCGGTTAAATGCGTCTCGGGTATAATAATGACGTATTTAATGATTATTTCAAATTTTTGGGATAAAAATTCATCCACTTCATCAGGAAAATGTCATGACAAAAATCTTGATCGTTGACGACGATAAGCAAGCCACAGACTTACTGCAAAAAGTTCTCACAGTGGAGGGATACGAAACAACCGCAGTAAACGACAGTTCCAAAGCGGTGCAAATAGCCGATTCCATAAATCCGCACCTCATCATTTTGGACCTCATGATGCCCGACCCCGACGGCTTTAAAGTATGCAGAATGCTGCGACAAACCCCAAGATTTATCTTTACGCCGATCATTATCGTCACCGCATTGGATGACAGCGACAGCAAGGTAGTCGCCTTTGGTGCTGGAGCAGACGACTACCTCACCAAGCCTTTCCACATTGACGAACTTTCCCAAAGAGTAAAAGATCTGCTTGGCCGTACGGAATAGTTCCCCCGCCCCTACATAATCCCCTGCAGCAATTCGACCGTTTTTTGCTTGATCTCCGAAATTGCAAGCACATGCTTTCATAGTTCAGACCTAAATCCCGCTGTCTCGGTTTCCGAGAGCGGGAATTTTTTTCCACATCCACTTTGATCTCTTTCAGGCGGGTATTGATTTCCACGGTCTCATCATGTCCATTTTCCCCACTTTGAACAAAAAGCTTATGTCTGCGAAGCAACAGGGTTTTCGCTTCATGAAATAGCCATTTTGGGAAGTAAAGCATTCGCAAATCCGACCCACTTTGCATGGCTCAGACGGAATTATTTTGCGGCTTCCTGAATGGCTTCTTCTCAAGCAGGATCGCCGCCCCATCAAGATAATCGGCATATACGATACTTTCTACGCCGTCGCCTGCTCCCTACAAATTGACTTAGGTGAACGCCCAATCTGCACTTTTCAAAAACACCAGTCAACAGTCTTGACTCTTATCAGGTTTTGACTATAATATCAGTGACTATTTTTACTAAATTAGTCACAAGAAGAGGAACCCATGCCAAAAGCGTTTTCAGATCAGGAAAGAGACACCATCCGCGCTCAAATGCGTGAAAAAGGGAAAAAGCTCTTCGAGAAGCACGGCCTAAAAAAGACAAGTGTGGATGAATTGACCGAGGCTGTTGGGATTTCGAAAGGCGCCTTCTATTTGTTCTTCGAATCAAAAGAGGAATTATTCCTTGAGATCCTCGAGCAGTTCGAGAAGGAGATCCAAACGAGCATCCTTGATTTCGCCGTCAAGCCAAAAGCCAATGCGCGCAAGAATGTCAGCGAGATGCTCGGGGGGTTGCTGCTTACCTGGGATGCCTATCCCCTGCTGAAAAATTTCAGCAAATCTGACTTTGATTATCTCGTGAGAAAAGTCCCTGCGGAACGAGTCATGCAGCACGTCAGCAACGATGAAGCATTTACAAATGAATTGATCAAAAAGATCAAACGGGAAGGCATCACCGTCAAGGCCTCTCCGCGAATTGTGAGTAACCTGATCAAGGGCCTGTTTTTCATGGGTCTGCATCGCGATGACCTGGGAGAGGATGCCTATCAGGAAACCATGAATGTAATGATCGACCTAGTAGCAGGATATATCGTCGGAGAATAAGATGAATTACGCGATCGAAACAAGTGATCTGTCAAAACAATATGGCGATGTGCATGCCGTGAATCATGTCAGCTTGCAGGTGAAGCAGGGTGAGATATTCGGTTTCCTTGGTTTGAACGGCGCAGGCAAGACCACAACCATCCGCATGCTTTTGGGGATGATCCGCCCGAGCGAGGGAAATGTCAAAGTGCTGGGGCAGGCTCTCGGTCCAGGTGGACGCGGGCCGTGGGCGCAGGTGGGGCATCTTGTGGAGAGTCCATCGGCATATCCCGAATTGACTGTCCGCGAGAATCTGGATATCGCCCGCCGACTATATGGATTGAAAAACCCAAAAGCCGTGGATGATGTGATGGAAAAACTTTCCATCGCCTCCTATTCCAAACGGAAAGCTGGCACGCTTTCGATGGGAAATCTTCAACGCCTTGGCCTGGCGCGCACAATGATCCACAATCCAAGCCTGTTGATTCTGGATGAACCCGCAAATGGGCTCGACCCTGCGGGTGTGGTTGAAATCCGCGAGTTGCTTGCTGATCTAGCAAAAAACGGCGTGACCGTTTTTATGTCCAGCCATATTCTCACCGAAGTGGACAGGCTTGCCACACGAATAGGAATTATTCATAAAGGCAGAATTATCGAAGACCTCGATGCAAGCAAGCTCGAGCAATTCCGCGCGCGACGATTGGAGATCAGAGTCCGTGACTTTGCAAAAGCACACACGATTTTGACTAAAGAACATTATTCAGCGACGATCCACGAAGGTTCGATTTTCATCACCGATGCGCATGCGCTCGAAGCACCAGATGAAATCGCATGTTTACTCGTCAACGCGGGTACTCCACCCACCCACCTTGCGGTGGAACAGCAAAATCTCGAAGAACATTTTATGCAACTAACAGGAAGTAAAAAATGAATGCTTATCTCGCCGCTTTACAAACCGAGAGTCTCAAGGCGTTTCGCTCGAAAGTGCCTGTGCTAACCATGCTAGGATTTTTTATCGCGCCATTGATCGGTGGTTTATTCATGGTCATCTTGAAAGACCCCGAGGCTGCAAAATCCATGGGGCTGATCGGCACAAAAGCGCAATTGACCGCAGGCGTGGCAGACTGGCCGACATTCTTCAACCTGCTTGCGCAAGCGACAGCCATTGGCGGCGCGATCATTTTCGCAATTGTCACCACCTGGGTGTTCGGCCGTGAATTCTCAGACCACACTGTAAAGGAACTGCTCTCCCTGCCCACATCGCGCGAGGCGATCATTGCCGCAAAATTCACTGTGATTGTTTTATGGACTCTCACCTTAACCCTGCTCAGTTACGGGCTTGGTTTGATCGTTGGGAATGCTGTTGTCATCCCGGGCTGGTCGAGTGAACTCCTCCGCTCAGCGACCATCGACATTCTCGGCGCGGGGATCCTGACGATCATGCTGCTGCCTTTCGTGGCCTTCCTCGCCAGCATCGGGCGCGGATTTATGGCCGCCTTTGGCTGGGCGATCTTTACTGTCGCCATTGCGCAGATCGCTGTGGTAATGGGCTGGGGCAGCTGGCTTCCGTGGTCGGTGCCTGCCCTGTTCAGCGGGGCGGTTGGTCCGCGCGCTGAAGTGCTTGGAATGCACAGCTATATCATTGTGGCGCTTTCAAGCGCGATCGGATTCTTCATCACATTTTATTGGTGGCGCAATGCCGACCAGACAAAGTAAACCAATGTACATCATTATTTGGGCATATCAAGTAAAGTCAGAGCACCTGGCAAGCTTCGTGGAAATATATTCCAACGATGGCGCGTGGGCAAAGCTATTCGGCAAAAGCGCAGGCTATCTTGCAACTGAATTGCTGCATGACGAAACAGATACCCTTCGGTTCGTGACCATTGATCGTTGGGTATCTGCGGCTTCATATCTCAATTTCAAGGCACAATGGCAGGCGGAATATAATGCCCTGGATGCCCAATGCGAAGGCATGACCGAACAGGAAGTTTTGATTGGCAGGTACAGCCAACCAATATAGATACGCGGTAAACTTGGGCATATGCCCATCTCCCCCATTTATTCAAAGACAATTCACATTCCCGAATCTGCAATTGACGAGAACGGCCATGTCAACAATGTGACCTACGTGCAATGGATGCAGGACATTGCCGTGGAGCATTACGCCTCCATCGGCGGCATTGAGGCACAAGGCGCAGATTCAACCTGGGTGGTACGCGAGCACAAGATCGAGTATTTTCTCCCAGCCTTTCTCAGTGAAGAGATCGAGATCAAGACCTGGGTGGAAAATATCCGCCGCGTGCGCTCCCTGCGCAAATATGAATTCACCCGAACATCTGATGGCAAGACCCTCGTCAAAGGCGAAACCGATTGGGTCTTCGTAGATGTCAAAACTGGCAGTCCACGCGCCGTGCCAGAAGCCGTAATCAAAGTATTCAACCCATCTTAAGCGAAATAACTTTATTGGTAATCGGAGATGTTTTATGACCACGGCCGCACAGGCAGCAAACCATAATCCCATTCCACTTTACTCACTATTCACAGCCAATATCATCTCGCTTGTTGGCAACATCTTTTCCACGATCGCAATCCCCTGGTTCGTGCTGCAGACCACTGGCAGCGCCGCGCAAACAGGCATCACAGGCTTCTTCACGATCCTGCCGATGGTGTTGGCGGGCTTTTTCGGCGGCACGCTTATTGACCGTCTCGGCTACAAACGCACCAGCATCATTGCAGACATCGCCAGCGGCATCGCCACGGCACTAATCCCCATTTTCTATTTCACGATTGGACTGGAATTCTGGCAGCTCATGGTGTTGGTTTTTCTTGGTGCATTGCTTGATACACCCGGCAACACAGCGCGCCATGCCCTTTTGCCTGACCTCGCCAAACAGGCAGGCATGTCCATCGAACGTGCCACTTCCCTTGCGCATGTCATCGAGCGCGGATCAAGGATCATCGGCGCGCCTCTGGCAGGTTTGCTGATCGGCATTATGGGTACAGCCAATGTCCTCTGGCTGAATGCGGTCTCATTTTTAATTTCAGCGGGGATCATTGGCCTGATGATTACAGATCACAAAACAGTCAAACGCGATGAAGGGAAAACTACAAACTATTTCGCTGAGATGAAGGAAGGACTGCGCTTCATCTCAAACGACAAGTTGATTCTGACCATCGTCATCATGGCCATGCTGACGAATTTCCTCGACGCGATCTTTGGCGGCGTCTTACAGCCAGTCTACGTCAAGGAGGTTTACGGAAGCGCAATCGGCGTGGGATTGCTTCTGGCCGCAAACGGCGGAGGCGCCGTCATTGGCGGATTGATCTTCGCATCCATTGGGCATCGCCTGCCCCGTCATGCTCTTTTTGTTGGCGCATTTATTTTTACAGGCATACGATATTGGTTTTACCTTTCCTACCCGCCTCTTTCTGTTTTGGTCATCACTGGGCTTATCTTCAGCCTCGGTGCGGGACCGCTCAGCCCGATCCTTGGCGCAGTTGAGTTTGAACGCATTCCCCCAGACATGCGCGGACGAGTCTTCGGCACGATCACAGCCAGTTCCGGGCTCGCCATGCCGCTGGGAATGCTGATCGGCGGTTACTTCACCGAACGCTTTGGGCTGTCGCTCATGTTCATCTGGTTGGGTATCACGTTTTTTGTAATCACCGTCAGCATGGCATTCATCCCCGTGATGAAGGAAATGAACAGAAAAACTCAAGTCACTGTTTATCAATAATCGGAGGTATTTTATGACAGCAGCCGTACCCGAAGTAAACCATAACCCCATTCCGCTTTACTCATTATTCACTGCCAACATCATCTCGCTCGTTGGCAATATCTTTTCCGCGATCGCAATTCCCTGGTTCGTGCTGCAAACCACCGGCAGCGCCACACAAACAGGGATCACGGGTTTCTTTACGATTCTGCCTGTAGTGCTGGCAGGTTTCCTCGGCGGCACACTCATCGACCGCCTTGGCTATAAGCGCACCAGCATCATCTCAGATCTCGCCAGCGGCGTGACAACTGCGCTGATTCCCATCTTTTATTTCACGATTGGGCTGGAATTCTGGCAGTTGATGATCCTGGTCTTCCTTGGCGCGCTGCTTGATACCCCCGGCAGCAGCGCCCGCCACGCCTTGTTGCCCGAACTTGCTGAACAAGCAGGCATGCCCATCGAACGCGCCACTTCCCTTACACATGTCATCGAACGCGGCTCAAGGCTCATCGGCGCACCTTTGGCAGGTCTGCTGATCAGCATCATGGGCACAGCCAATGTCCTCTGGCTGGATGCAATTTCATTTTTCATCTCCGCAGGAATCATCGGCGTGATGATCGCGGCACCTAAAACGGTTAAATCTGAAGAGGAAAAGAAAGCTGGCAACTATTTTGCAGAGATGAAGGAAGGACTGCGATTCATTGCAAACGATAAGCTGATTCTGGCCATCGTTATTATGATCATGCTGACAAATTTTCTGGATTCCGTTTTTAGCGGCGTGGTGCGACCAGTCTACGTGAAGGCGGTATACGACAATGCAGTCAGCCTGGGGTTGTTGATCGCCGCCAATGGCGGAGGCGCAGTCATCGGCGGATTGATCTTCGCCTCCATCGGGCATCGTTTGCCACGGCACACTGTTTTCGTAGCCGCATTCGTTTTGACTGGCCTGCAGTTTTGGGTGTACGCCCTACAACCCCCGATCTACATTCTGGCCGCATCCGTCCTTATCACCAGCATGGGCGCGGGACCGCTAAACCCCATCATCGGTGCGGTGGAATTCGAACGCATCCCGCCAGATATGCGCGGACGAGTCTTCGGTGCGGTCACGGCTGGCGCGTGGATGGCGATGCCGTTTGGGATGTTACTGGGCGGCGTGCTCACTGAAAAATTCAGCTACCTGCCAATGTTGATTGCACTTGGGATCACATACTTCTTTACCACTATAAGCATGGCTTTTATCCCCGCGATGAAGGAAATGAATAGAAAAGTTCAGGCTGCTGCAGACTGAGTCAACAACTTCTCATACACCTTCAATAATTTCTTCTGCGATTCGTGCCAGGTGAATTGGGTCAGCGCGCGTTCGGAGGCGGATTGGGCCAGGCGTTTGGATAATTCAAAATCATTCAGCAAGGCAATGGTTTGCCTGGCAAGGTCTTCGGAATCGCTAGGAGAAAATAACAGCGCATCCATATCTTCGCGGACAAGCTCACGCACGATGGGCATGTTCGAAGCCAATAAAGGACGCCCTGCCGCCATATATTCGAGGACTTTGATCGGGCAGGCCCCCTGCGTGACATTTCTATCATTCAGGCCAAGCGGGGCAACACAAATATCTGCGCTGGCGATGAGGGCAGGGATCTCGTGATGCGGCACGGCAGGCTGCACAGTCACATGCTCTTCGACGCCAAGTTTTCGAATTTGCTTGGCGAGCATCTTGCGCTGACGGGAACGCCCGCGCCCGACAATGAGCAAATGGACGGGTTGTTTTTCGAGGATCTTGGGCAGCGCCTTGACGACGATGTCCAATCCCTGCCAATCGGCGAGGGTGCCGATGTATAACAACACAGGGACTCGTCCATCGCGGGGGGGCAGCGGGGATGCAGAAAAATCCGAGGCGCTGACTCCGTTTGGGATGACAGTGACCAGCTTGCGGTTAAGTCCGAGCGAGGCAATGTAGTCGCGAGTCACATTCGAAGGGCAGATGATCGCGTCGCTTAAGTGCAGTGTCGCGATTTCCTGTTCCTTTATTTTCAAAAGCAATTCAGGGTCGAGCCCCGGGTAATGATATTTGAGTTCGATCGACGGCAGGCCGTTCACTTCAAAAAGTGTTTTGTAGCCAAACCGTTTTTTGTTCTGCGCGATGGAAAGGCCGTCCCAGATATTTCGATAATGAACGACATCGTAATCCTGATTCAGCGCCAGGTGGGCCGAAACCGAACGTCCGAAATGCATGGCACGGGCGAGAAAATTCTGCGAGAGGTCCTGCGAAATGCGGGTGACCTGCGCACCTTCAATAGTATCTTCGGTGGGTAGAAGCCCGTCGTTGGGCGTGATAAGATGGGCATCGTATTTCCCATTGACCAACCCGCGCAAATTGTGCAAAATATGTGTGGATGCGCCCTTTGGGCTTGGTACAATATCGAACGCGGTATATAGGATCTTGGTCATTGTTTAAATTATAAGCTATAAGCCACTCGGAGGAATGTATGCCAGCTTTATGTATCTTGGGCGTAGCCGGTGTTGTTGTTTTAGCGTTGTTCTTTTATCTACTGAACACCGCCCGCAAAAAGGTCGCCGCCCCCACCAGCATTTCAGGAAAAAAGGAATACGCACCCGTGTATGTATCGATTGCCGACAAACCGGACTCGATCATGCTTGGTATGGAGCGATTCAGGGCCGAGGTGCAAAAGACTGAATCTGCTGGTGATAAGTGGCGCTGGATTCCCTTGATCATTTTCTTTGTTGGTCTGGGCTTGATGGCCATTGATGGTCTGCTCCTTTTGCTTGGCTATTTCTCGCTGGTCTTTTCGGCGGGTGGTTTTTTACTGTGGCTCGCGGCTTTTATCATGGCACGCAGTCTGCGAAGAAGCGACACACTTGATTTTGCCCCGCGTTACAAAGGCACCAAGGAAATCCTGCACACCCTGCGCGATGACCTCAAACCCGGTGGCACCTTTCTGGGCCATCTTGATCTGACCGGTGCACTGCTGAAAACAAAAGTGGCGCGCGAAACAAAAGACACTCAAAACCGCACCACACAGTATTTCCGCGATGAGTGGCTTTCACTCAAGGCAAAACTTTATGACGGAAACATCCTGCGTGTGTCTGCCATTCAAAAATCAAAGAAACGCACGTCTTATTGGAAGCGAAGCCGCATCAGCGGAAAATCAAAACTCAAACCTGAAAAATTCAAAGGCTCCGCACACGACCTGAAGATCCGCATCGTGGTCAATCCGGAAGCGTACAAGATCGTTCCGAACAAAGACTTCAGACAGGGCGTGAACATCGGGAAATACACCGTCACACAATTGAGCACGGATGGCGGCATGATCAACGTTGTCGCCAGCTCCCCATTCGATGAAGTGGAACAGGAACAGATCCTGGGCTTTTTGAAATCAACTTATTCTCTATTACAACGAAAGGCTGCATAATGAGTCGCAAAACCATCCCCTTTATTATTGCATTTGTACTCTCCTGTCTCGTCATGGTCGTGGCGGGCGTATTCTCCTTTAGCGGTGCGGTGACCGCCGAAAAATTCGGCAGCACCACAGCCTGGTCGCAGCCATACGATATCGCGGAAAGCATGAAGGTCATCGACTTGAGCGGCGATGGACAGGATGAGCTATTCATTCAAAACGCCAGCGGCGTACGGGTCTACGACCCCAATGGAAATATTCTCAATGACTTTACCTACGACAGCCCGAAGACCACACTTGGCGATGTCAACGGTGACGGTGTCGAAGACATCGTGGTCTATCACAGCGGCAATTTCTTTTCTGTGGATACCATCATCAATGGGCAGCAGAAGACCATCGCCAGCGAACTCCCCGTCTTCGTGCCTGCGCGGGTCGCATTGATCCGTTTTGATGGCGGCTCGGAAATCGTTCTTGGCGATGTTTCAGGCAGCATCGCATCCATCTCCACAAGCGGACAGGTGTTATGGCAGTCTGACTTCGCAAACGAAGAAATCCGCGGCATGGACGATGCAAAGATCGGCGGAAAGACTTACGCCGCGATCGCTTCGCACGACGGGACAGTTGGTGTCTTCGACGCGCAAGGGAATCCCGTCTGGCAGATCAGCCAGGAACAGTTGCGCCGCATGCGCGCCTTCGACTTGAACGCGGATGGCAACAGCGAAGTCATCACCGGCGGCGAGTATGGCGCGTTCTACATCTACAGCGCAGTGGATGGCTCGACCATTTTCAGCAAATCACTCGGGCAGGCGGTCAGTGAAGTGCGCGAAGTGGAATTGAACGGCGACCCGTCTTCGCGGGAGATCATTGTCGGCGGGAAAGACGGCGGCATCTGGGCATTTTCCTACAATGGCACAACTACCACTCAAATGTGGACCGCTTCCCTATCTGACAAAGTAACCGAGATCTCGGGTCTTGATATCAACGAAGACGGCAAGGAAGAAGCGGTCATCGGTGACGATTCAGGCAAGGTGGCCGTGTTCACCGAGAACGGCACGCGTAACAACCTGCCTTCCCACGACAGCGGCATCACCCGTATTGATATTGGAAAATTAGGCAACGAACGCTACGTGGTGATCGCCGATGGCGGTGCAGTACAGGCAAACAAGGTCAATTTTAATTCCATTCCAGGCTTTCAATTTACGCCGCTCATCGTTGGGTTGATCGTTTCCGCGATCATGCTGGTCATTGCAGGAATTCTTGCCTCCATTCCACCGAAGCCCGAGATGAAGGTCTCCTTTCAGGATAAGAGCAAGGAATCCCTCGAAGCGCAGCGCCGCATGTTGAAGGAATCCATCGCTGACGTGGAGCGCTTGCGCAAAGCCGGTGAAGTGACGGGTGATGCATATCTGGCACGGCTCAAACGTCTGCGCGGCGACCTAGCTGACAATGAAGAAGCCTACAAAAAAGCGGGTTTTTCCATCAAGGTGGAGACCTTCCAATGCCCCAACTGCGGCGGCACGCTCGAACTCGGCATGGATAAATGCGAATACTGCGGACAGGTAATCCTTTCGTAAGAATTGAAAACACATATAGTAAAACGCGCTCCATTTATGGAGCGCGTTTTGCTATTGCATCGGAATGCAGACTTCAGTCCTCGTCCGTTTTCCAAGCGGTCAACTTGTTCAAGGTGGCGATCTCATCGTCCATCAAATGGACATCCAGCGCGCCGAGGTTTTCTTGCAATTGCTCAATGGAAGTCGCCCCGATGATCGGGCTGGTGATAACCGAGTCGGACAACATCCACGCCAGAGCCACCTGAGAAATGGACGCCTTGTGGCGCAAGCCGATCGATTCGATCTCATATAAAAGGGAGAAATTCTTTTCGGTCATCGCGCGTTTACGGCCTTCGGCACGTCTGCTCTCCGGCAGCGGTTCATTCCTGCGATATTTACCCGTCAAAAATCCCCCCGCCAACGGACTGTACGGAATGACCGCAATCTCGTAAGCTTTACAGACATCCCGCAATTCCCGTTCGAATTCATCACGATAGATCAGATTGTAGTGAGGTTGAAGGCTGTCGTATCGAACCAGATTGAGTTTGTCCGAAGTCCATAGCGCTTGCATCAACTCCCAGGCAGCATAATTCGAAGCGCCGACATAACGCACCTTTCCCTGCCGTACCAGATCGTCAAACGCCTGCATCGTTTCTTCAATGGGCGTCGAATCATCCGTCCAGTGGGACTGATATAAATCGAGATAATCGGTCTGTAAACGGCGCAGGGATGCCTCCACTGCATTCATAATATGGCCGCGACTCAAACCTTCATCGTTGGGACCTTTCCCCATTTCGCCGCGCACTTTGGTCGCCAAAACAACCTGGTCACGCGGAATCTTATTCTGTTTCAACCAATTGCCGATATAGGTTTCTGAAACGCCGCCGGGATTCCCATCCACCCATTTGGAATAAATATCCGCCGTATCGAAGAAATTGATCCCCGCATCAAAGGTGGCTGAAAGGATTCTGTGCGAATCCGCCTCGTTCAAAGACCAGCCGAACTGCATGGTTCCCATGCACAATGGGGAAACCTTGAACCCCGTCCTCCCGAACTTCCTATATTCCATGTGAGCCTCCATCTATATGGATTATACGCTCGCAAACAAAAAATGCGGTCATCACAATGACCGCATTTTTTGAAGAAATACCACCGATAATTATTGAACCGAGAATAGTTGCTCGGCAACCTTTGCGCCGTTCATGTGGATCTCCACCTTGTACTGCGCAGGCGGGAATCCGCCGTCTGTGCTTTCGATCTGGGCGTAGATCGTTCCTTCGTCATTGTAGGTGTAATCGGTGACGGTGAAGGGCTCGTTCGGGTCCTGCCCATCCAAAGTCAACGCGAACCAGCGGACCTGGAACTGGGCGCCAGCTTCGATACCATTGACATCGAAGAACACAAAAATAACATCGGTCGGCGCAAACGTGGTGGTCTTATTGGTACCTTCCGCGTCATTCGCCATATAAACATTAGACACGCCCGCCGGGGCGCTGGATCCGCAGGCGAGCACCGAGGCAAAAAGCACGGCCACAACAAGCAGGATCGAGAGGTTTCGAATTTTCATTTTTCACATTCTCCTTTGGTTATTCTCTGCATTATATTCAGCGAAACAAAAAAAGCCACTCCCCAAAACGGGCTATTCGATCTCGATATAAATTCGTTTGTTGATCGCGCCTTTGCTCTTGTAATCCACAACCTTTACACGGCCCACTTCGGAAGTATTCATCACATGCGTGCCGCCATCGGCTTGCAGATCGAGGCCGACGATCTCCACAGTACGCACCTGCGAAATGCCTTCGGGCAATAGATTGATCTTGGTGCGGATCAGATCGGGAATTTGGAACGCCTCTTCGCGCGGCAGGATCTTCACCCGAATATCGCGTCTATTCTGGACCTCAAGATTGACCGCTGCTTCGATATCACGGACCAGCTCCCCGCGCATGGTCTCGAATTCAAAATCCATGCGGCCTTTGAGCGGATCCATGTCACCGCCGGTGACTTTTGCGCCATAATCGCGAAAGACCGTGCCGCACAGGATGTGCAGCGCTGTATGGGTGCGCATCAACTGATGTCGCCGTACCCAGTCCAAGGTCCCCGCGCAGCGTGAAGCGGTATTGAGAGTCGGCAAAGGCTCGGTTCCACCGAGAAAATGAAGGACGTCGTCACCCTGCTTCTTCACCTTTTCCACCGGATAGCGGATGCCCGCCACTTCCAATGCCCCAAAATCGCAGGGTTGGCCGCCTCCACCAGGGTAAAAAGCGGAACGATCGAGTACCACCGAGCGGGATTCTGAATCTACAGAAAGGATGGTGGCTGAAAACTCTTTGAGATAGGAATCGGTTTGGTAAAGGAGTTCGGTCATACGCAGATTATAGTCGAAGGCTTGAAAAATTAGCGTTAGATTAGAAGTTAATTACCCGCTTGACTTTGCGACTCTACATATTGTATAGTAATCAACGGCAAAACAGATAAGGCACCGCCCACGGGTTGTGCCTTTTATTTGGTAACACCCCATTTTTACAACAAAAAATTTTATTGCAAGGAGAGGCAATGATCAAAGTTAGTGGTCTCACAAAGGACTACGGCGCCCGCCGCGCCATTAATAACCTGAAGTTCGATGCCCAGCAGGGAGAGATCGTCGGCTTCCTCGGCCCCAACGGCGCCGGGAAGACCACCACCATGCGCATCCTGACCGGCTACATGCCCCCCACAGACGGCGAAGCCATTGTGGCTGGTTACGATGTGGTGGAGGAGTCGCTGGAAGTGCGCAAGCGTGTTGGGTATCTGCCTGAAACGGTCCCGTTGTATACGGATATGACCGCCTTCGATTATCTGAAGTTCATGGGCGAGCTGCGCCACATCCCCAATGTGGATGATCGCGTGGAAGAAGTGTTGGACATGGTCGGCCTGATCGACCGCGCCGACGGATATATTGGCAACCTGTCCAAGGGTATGCGCCAGAGAATTGGGCTTGCTCAAGCGCTGCTGCACAGACCCGAGGTATTGATCCTCGACGAACCGACCATTGGCCTTGACCCTGGCCAGGTTGTGGAAGTGCGTGAACTGATCCGCGAGATCGGCAAAGAGCGCACGGTTCTGCTTTCCACGCACTTACTTAATGAAGCGCAAAATATCTGTGACCGTGTGTTGATTATCAATAAAGGCAAGATCGTCGCAGAAGATACCACCGAAAACCTGCAAGCCCGCCTGATCGGCGCCGAACGCGCCGTGCTGCGTGTGCGCGGCGAATCTGATGATGATCTTGTAAAGACCATCCGCGCCATCAAAGGCGTGCAAGCCGTGGAAACCAAGGATGATGGCATGGTGGAATTTGAATTTGCCTCCGGCAAGGATGTTCGCCCCGAAGTTGCCAAACAGGTGATCAAATCGGGCTATGACCTGCTTGAATTGCGTCCGATCGGCATGAGCCTCGAAGAAATCTTCCTCGAACTCACCGGCTCTGATTCGAAGAATAAATAAAGAGGGATTCCATGAGAACCATTTGGACCATCGCAAAACGCGAATACGATAATTACTTCAACAGCCCGCTGGCCTATGTCGTGGCATTCTCCATTGTCCTGCCGGTTGGGATCTATTTTTCATTGATCATGTACGTCAGTGCCCAGCAATCCATGATGGGCGGACCTCCGCCAGACAGCACCCCCATCAACTGGCTGTTCGTCTTTTTGATGATCTTCCTCAGTCCCGCGCTGACCATGCGTCTGCTTTCAGATGAAGCGCGTATGGGTACCCTTGAATTGCTGCTGACCGCCCCGGTGCGCGATTTCGAACTCGTGGCTGGCAAATTCCTGGGCGCGTTCCTGTTCGTTCTGACCATCGCGTTGTTCACGCTCATCTTCCCGATCATCATCAACAACTTTGTCACCCCGGGAATCGATTGGAAGGTGATCATCGCCTCCTATATCGGCCTTGTTCTCGTTTGCGGCGCATTGCTGGCGCTTGGCACAG
This sequence comes from Candidatus Villigracilis affinis, assembly GCF_016705895.1. Classification (NCBI taxonomy): domain Bacteria; kingdom Bacillati; phylum Chloroflexota; class Anaerolineae; order Anaerolineales; family Candidatus Villigracilaceae; genus Candidatus Villigracilis; species Candidatus Villigracilis affinis. The sequence goes on from NZ_JADJKT010000039.1 coordinate 42,450, forward strand.
GAATTTCGGCCATCTTCACAAACCAATTCGCCGCATTCTTCGTCACATTCGGCTTGTTCTTCTTCCTTTGGTTCATGGTCAACCTGCCGGCAAACTACCTGCAACAAGGCGGGGATGTGTACAACTACCTGAGCTTGTCCCAGCATTTCTCCTCGATGAACAGGGGAACCATTGCTCTGGGCGATATCGTTTACTACATAAGTCTCATTGCATTGGGCCTGTTCGCAGGCACCACCGCAATTGAAATTCGGAGATGGCGCTAATGGCTGGTAACAAGAAAAATCCTTCCGCTCAGTACGCTGTAATTGGGCTGATCCTTGCCGGGCTTGCCTGTGTTTCAACAGGATTGACCGGCGTGGCAAAGGGCATGGTGGCTCAACAGATCTTCACCCTCGATGGCACCATATCCGATAATATCAACCTTGCCTTCAATATCAGCCTTGCATTGATCGTGATCGGACTCGCCGCTTATGCGATCATGTCACCCGACAAAGTGCGCCGCTTCCTTACTGGACGCCAGGCACGCTACGGTTCCAATTCGCTGATCCTCACTTTGGCATTTCTCGGCATCCTGATCGTGACCAATGTGCTCGTTTTCCAAAATCCCGATTTTCTCAAATCCCCCTGGGATATGACCGAGGACCTATCCAACACGCTGGCACCTGAAACGCTGCAAGCTTTGGAAACCCTGCCTGGAAAAGTAACGGCCATAGCCTATTACAGCTTGAACCTCGATTCCACCAATGCCGAAGAACTTTTGGTGAAATTCAAGAACAACAGCAAAGGCAATTTCGATTACAAGTTCATTGACCCAGATCAAGACCCCGTTTCTGCCCGTGAGGCAGGCGTCACCGGTGACGGCAAGATCCTGCTCAAAATGGGTGAAACTCAAGAGATCGTTTCCTTCGCCAGCGAGTCTGAATTGACCCAGGCCTTGATCCGCTTGATCAACCCCGGTGAACGCGCAGTCTACTTCCTTCAGGGACACGGCGAACCCGCCCTCGAAGCCGGGAACGGCCAGTTGAGTTTCTCCATCGCCAAATCCACTTTGGAATCGAAAAACTATACCGTCAGTCCGTTGAATCTGCTCTCCACGAATAAGATTCCCGATGACGCACTCGCGATCATCATTGCTGGCCCCATGAAGCCGCTCGCCAGTTCTGAGATGGTCCTGCTCAAGGAATATATGGAAGCAGGCGGTTCACTGGTCGTGATGGAAGACCCCACCATTGTGACGGAATTCGGCGACACGTTTGATCCGCTCGCCAAATATCTGGATTCCGACTGGGGCATCAAACTGAATGAAGATATTGTGATCGACCTTGTGAACTCGCAGAATCCGCTCCAGGCGGTTTCCTCGCAGATCGTCGAGCACCCGATCACACAGAACCTGACCCAGAATTACATCGTCATTCTTCCGCAAGCCCGCAGTATCAGCGTTACCGCCGAACCCGTGGAAAATGTCACCACAACCCCGATCATTTTGACCACAGACCAGTCATGGGGCGAAACGGAAATGTCCGCAGAGACCCAGCCCGTATTCGATGCTGAAAAGGACAATCCCGGTCCGCTGAATCTCGCGGCTGTGGCAGAAAACTCGATAACCACAGGACGCGTGGTCGTCTTCGGCAACTCGCTGTTCGCCACCGATGATGTCTTCGACGCCTATGGCAATGGCAATATGTTCATCAACTCAGTGGATTGGGCCGCAGAGCAGGAAGATCTGATCAACATCACCCCGCGTGAACAAACTCCGCGCATGTTCACACCGCCGACAAATGGTGTGTTCATCATTATGATCATCATTTCGATATTCGTGCTGCCGGGTCTGGTCGTTTTCTCAGGTGTCTCCTCCTGGCTTGCGCGCCGCAAGAAGGGTTAGAAAATGCCTCGAAAAACCACAAGCGATTCACAGCCGACCCCGCGCCAGAAGAAAACAAGGGCTGCATCTGGGTCAGCAAAGGAAGCGCCCGTTACCAAGCAGCAAAAACCTGTCTTCAGTGTGGGCACCTTGTTCACATTGGTTTTACTGGCAGCCCTGCTAGCGCTGACGATTTATCTCAACCAAAATAAGGATGCCATCCCAGAGGAAACGCCGACAACGGCAGTCACGAATCTGTTCCCTGCGACAGATGGCACGCCCTCCAGCATTGAAGTGAAACCTGCCGAGGGAGAAGCGGTCCGCATTGTCCGTAATGAGGAAAATGTCTGGGTGCTGGAACTGCCCTACGAAACAGAAGCAGACCAGGGGTATGCTGAAGCGGCGGCGACGCAAGTCTCCGCAATTCGCGAGATCAGCGTTGTCGAGGGCGAGCTCAGTGACTTCGGTTTGGATAGTCCCGATTATGTTGTTATAGTCAAGTTTGCGAGCGGCAAAACACATACGCTTGAAATTGGCGACCTGACCCCGTCGAACAGCGGATTTTATGTGCGCATCGACAAAAGCCGCATCGTGGTGGCAGGTATGAGCGGTCTGGATGCGCTGTTGCAATTACAGTCGTCCCCGCCCTACTTGAACACTCCGACACCGACGCCTACAGAGCCTCCACCGACCGAGACGCCCACGCCTGCCCCGCCGACAGAAACAGCTACTCCTGAGGCATCCGTAACCCCAACGCCTTAATGGGTTTAATAACTCTGTTGTGAATAATACGAACGTCCGGATTGGCTCCGGACGTTCGTAATACAAAAGCATTGCAAAGCATCTGAAAAGTGGGCGGGTATTGATTTTCACGCTAAAAAAGTGTATTCTGATTTAGCAGTTTGCTGACAAATATATTTTGAAAGTTGGATATGTAAATGGATGTAGAGAAAATATTGATCGTTGACGACGAAGAAGAATTTTCAGCTATTGCACGACTCGTTGAACTGGGCCGCCAAAAATCATACGTAACGCTGGACGATATCCTGCATTTCTTCCCCGAAGCCGAGCAGGATGTGGAGCAACTCGAAGAAGCCTTTTCAGCCCTCTTGAGCGCTGGCATTCCATTTATGGAAGATACCATCACTCCCGAGCCTACCGAAGACGAACTAGCCGCAGTTGAACAGACAACTGAACCAGAGGATTTACCTGATCCTTCCCTCGATGATTATCTGGCCAACATCGATACCGATGATACGATCGGCTTGTACCTCAAAGAGGTCAGCCGCGTACCGCTATTGACCGCGGTTGAGGAAGTGCAACTGGCCCAGCGCATCGAGCGCGGCCGCTCTGCCCGTGAGGAACTTGCCCACGGCAGCGTCACCAGCAAGCGTCGCCTTGAACTTCGCCATTCCATCGAGGATGGCTGGGCTGGCCGTGAACACCTCATCACCGCGAATTCACGTTTGGTGATCTCTGTAGCCAAGAAATACATGGGACGCGGCGTTCCCTTCCTTGACCTGATCCAGGAAGGCAACATTGGCTTGATCCGCGCGACAAAGAAGTTCGATTATCGCCGCGGACACAAATTTTCCACCTATGCAACATGGTGGATCCGTCAGGCTGTGACACGTGCCATTGCCGATCAGGGACGCACCATCCGCGTGCCTGTGCATATGGGCGACCAGATCAACAAACTCCTGCGCGTACAGCATCAGCTTACCCAGCGCCTTGGGCGCGAACCAAGCGTGGATGAACTTGCCGTCGCTCTGGATGTGCCGCCCAAGAAGGTTGAAAATATGATTCAGGTGGCGCGTCGTCCGCTCTCGTTGGAAACCCCGACGGATGACGAGGAAGATTCGGTGCTCGGCGACTTCATCGAAGACGATGAGGCTCCCCCACCCGACGAAACCGCGACCTACAACCTGCTCCGCGAACATCTCGGCGAAGTGTTGAACGGATTGCCCCCGCGCGAAGTGCGTATTTTGCAATTGCGCTACGGTCTGCTTGATGGGCAGGCTTACACCCTCGAAGAAGTGGGACGCAAAATGGGCGTCACCCGCGAGCGCGTGAGGCAGATCGAAGCGCAGGCGCTGAGCCGCTTGCGTCACCCATCCATCCGCAGGAAACTGCGCGACTATTTAGGCGAATAAATTACAAAGCCCTTGAGAGATCAAGGGCTTTTATATTATCTGCTACAATACCAAAACTCGGGCATCTGCAGATATGAAAATCAGAATCGATCTTTCACGAACAGCCATCATCGTCATGATCATTTCGCTGGCGCTGGTTTATCCCCTGCTCTGGATGAAAATGCTCGCAGACCCCGTCCAATACACAGGTGCGGACTTTATCGCATTCTACGCAGCGGGACGCATCGCCGACAATGAAGGGGCAGCACAAGCATACAACTTGAATTTGCAAAAAAAATATCAGGAGGGGGTCGTCAATCGTGAGATCGAATTGCAGGAAACCTTTCCCTACATTCACCCGCCTTTTGTGATTCCGCTTGCTCAACTTGCAACAACAGCCGATTACCTCATCTCTTTTCAGAGATGGACATTATTGATGAGCCTTGCCTTTGCGGCAGGCATTCCCTTCCTTACAGCATTGACCAGGGAGCATCTTCCGCGCAATCAAAATCTGATCCTTGCCATCGGCATCCTTTTGTTTTTCCCAGTATTTCAAAGCATTCTTTTGGGACAAGATAACGCCATCATGTTCTTAGGTCTGTCCCTGCTGATCTGGGGCATTTTTCGAAAAAAGGACTGGGCAGCGGGGCTGGGACTCGCGCTCTGCACCATTCGGCCGCACTTTGCAATATTTTTACTACTCCCCTTCATTTTTCAGCGACACACTGTGTTGAAATGGTTCGTTCTCTCTGCTTTCGCGCTGGCGCTGTTCAGCCTTTTTTATACAGGCTTCAGCGGTATGAAGGGCTTCATCAACATCCTTGCTGTTAGTGGCAGCGGAGAAGGCTTCAGGACCAATGAAGAGAACATGATCAATCTCATCGGACTTTTACGAAGGCTCTTTCCGTTTCTATCCTCCGCATTGATCAGAACTATAGGGTGGATATTCTATGGGCTTGCCTTATTATCCATGAGCATTTATTTCTGGCGAAATAGCGTGAACCTTTCGGAAAATGAAATCAGCCTCACCGCCGTAGCTGCAATCCTTTTTTCGCCCCATTCCCATGCCCAGGATCTAATTCTGCTCATCGCACCAATCGTGGTGCTGATGCTCATCTTGTTAAAAAGAGATTCTCTACCTGCCAAAAATATTGTTTTGATTCCCTTGTCCATATCGCTTCTGCTTTTATTCAGTTATTATTCTCCGCTATTGACACACACCATTCCGTATGTGCTTATGTTCGGCCTGCTTTTTGCCATATGGAAATATCGAGTCAATCCCACAAACCCATGACACAATCCAACCGTTTCTTTATCACCATCGTTTTTCTTTTGGTCGCCGTCATCGCCATCAACCCGCCCGTGGATAATGACATGTGGTGGCACTTGCGCGCTGGCGATGAAATGTGGCATCAAGGAAAAATCCTCCTCACCGACCAATTCTCGTACACCAAATATGGCGAAGATTGGGTCAACGCGTTCTGGATCTCAGATCTCGCACTCTACGGCTTATGGAAGGTCGGCGGATTTTTTGCCATCACATTGACTGTGTCTCTTCTGGCAGCGGCTGTGCTTTGGATCGTCTTCAAGCAGATGACAGGCACGATCATTCTGCGCGGACTGCTGGTCATTCTCGCGATGATGGGGATGATCGCAAACTGGACTCCCCGTCCGCAGCTGCTGTCCTTTCTCCTGCTTGCATGGCTGGATTCTTTTTTAAATCAGCACATTAATTTTAAGAGACAGCCGCTTTGGGCCCTGGTCATTCTTTTTGCGCTGTGGGGCAATCTGCACGGCGGATTTATCTGGGGCGCACTGCTTTTACTGGCCACCCTTGCTGGTGAAACCTTCAACAACCTGCTGGGGAATCAACCCAAATTAAGTTATAGGGAAATCGGCTCTTTGGGAGGCTGGAGCGCAATAGGGCTTCTCGCAGTCTCCATCAACCCAAATGGATTTGAGTTGTGGAAACTTCCTTTCCAACAGGTGGATGTCTCACTTGCGATTCAAGAGTGGCTCTCGCCAGACTTTCACCAACTTTACGCGCACCCGATGCTATGGCTATTATTCCTGCTGATATTTGGCCTGGCCTTCGCCGAAAAGCGGATTTCCTTCACCGACCTTTTCAAGGGGCTTGGATTTGCCTATTTGTTCTTCTTCGCCCAGCGCAATCTCGTGGCATACACCATCATCATATTACCCATCGTGGAAAAATTCCTTTCGCCAGCACTTGCAAACCTTGCCGCTGCGCCAGAGGTAAAAACCTTTTTGGAGCGTTTCTCCAAACAAACATCTGAAAAACAACTTCCACCAAAGGTCGCGGCAGTGATCAATAATTCGCTGACTGGCTTATTTGTGGTTCTGCTTCTGGGATACGCCTGGGCGGTTTCAATACCCGAGAGCATCGCAAAGGAAGTCCCTGCGCAAGCAACTGCATGGATCAAGCAGAATCAGCCGCGCGGACCCATTTTCAACTCCTACAATTGGGGCGGATATCTGACCTGGGAACTGCGCGAGTATCCCGTTTTCATCGATGGGCGCGCAGACCTATACGGCAATGAGATGATTCAAGAGTGGGTTCATATCTCCGAAGGAACGGAAAAGGGACTCGCGCTCCTGGAATCGCATCAGATCAACCTGATCTATCTGGAACCTTATCAGGCACTGCTGGGGAAACTTGATCCGCAACAATGGGAAATGGTCTACGGCGATTCCAAAATCGTGATCTACCAAAGAAGGCAATGAAAAACGTACAATCGCACGCCAAAGATGTCACTGCATTTTTCCTGCTGCTTGCCTTCATCTTCGGGCTGGCGGTACGGCTCTACCCCCTTTTCAAAACAAATTTCCCGCTGGTAGATGGCGGGATGTTTTATTCCATGATCATGGATCTACGGGCATCAAATTTCACACTGCCCGCGTTCACTTCCTACAATCAGGCAAATATCCCGTTTGCCTATCCGCCACTGGGGTTTTATCTGGCGGGTCTGCTCAACCTGCTAACCAATATTTCAGTTTTGGATATCCTACGCTGGCTGCCTGTCAGCATTACCGTTTTGAATATTCCACTTTTTTATTTGCTTTCAAAGAATATCCTTGATTCAGGACCAAAAGCAGCGCTTGCCACTTTGATCTTCACACTCACACCAAACTCCTACTGGTGGAATATCGTCGGAGGCGGGTTGACGCGCTCGCTTGGAACCTTATTGTTCACAACAACTGTTCTGTGCGTTTACCAAATGTATCGGCGCAGATCAAGATTTTGGGTTGTAGCGGCAGTTTTCAGCGCGGCGGGAGTCGTGTTGAGTCATCCTGCATGGGCAGTGCAATCTGCTGTGGTATCTGTCATTCTCTGGTATTTTTTCGGCAGGGACAGGCAGGGAATTTTGTACTCAGTAATCGTCGCAGCAGGTGTCCTTTTGCTGACATCTCCCTGGTGGGTTAATGTCATTCAAGAGCACGGGGTCGGCACGCTGCTCAATGCAGGACAAGGCACTTATTCGCGGCTCAAATTTTGGACTGTGTTCTTCACGCTTTCATTCACCGATGAATACACACCCGTGATCGCGGTATTCGGGCTGTGCGGATTATTCATGCACGCTGCAAAAAAGGATTATTTTCCGATCGTGTGGGTATTCCTTTGTTTGTTCGTTGAACCGCGCGGCGGAATCGCAGCCTCCATTTTTCCATTTTCCATCATGGCCGCAACCGTGCTTTCAGATGGAATTGCATCGCGTCTCGTTCCTGAAAACACTCCGCCAAACGCTTGGATGGACGCGCTCAAATTCAACAGCGGACGATTGTTCTTCGGATTCTTCATCCTTCTTTTCACGTACAATGCTTTTCAAGTTTCAGACACACTTTCACATCAAGTATTGAGCCCTGAAGAGCGGCAGGCAATCGAATGGATTTCATTGAATACAAATTCAGCAGATCGTTTTTTGGTTTTGGATCAGGAGAGCAACCCTCTGCATTCCCCGCTGACGGAATGGTTTCCTGCCCTGGCAGAACGGCAAAGCATTGCAACCATTCAAGGCACCGAATGGTTGATCGGAAAAGAAAGCTATGTCAACCAATACGACACGATCGCAGCCGTTCAACAGTGTATTTACTCAAACATGGATTGTGTTTACAAACTACAAAGCAATCTCCCCGATGACTACGACTACATCATGTTATCTGTGGCAGGCGGACAAAGCCCATTGATCGATTCACTCAACAACAGCAGTGATTTTTCGCTGGTCTACTCGACCGATTCTGTGAAGATCTATCAAACCGAATAAACGCTTATGAAAGCATCAAACTGGCATTCAAAATGCCTAGTGGATCTGAGCATCCTGATGAAACCTCAAGCTTGAATTCACTGAAAATTGAGAAGGCTAGAAAAAAAATCCTCCGAGAGTTCGGAGGATTTTTTCTACACAACTGCGTCGATCATCAATGCTAAAAAGATGAACGCCAGGTACATGCTCGACCAGCGATACATCGTCCATGCCACCTTGTTCCCGCCGACCTTGAAAACCCTCCACGCAGCATATAGCAGGAAGCCACCCAGCACAACTGCCGAAACCGCATACACCATCCCCGCAAGATTGAAAATTGGGAGCAACAGCGTAACCGCGATCAATTCAACGGTATAGATCAGGATATGCTTGCGCGTCTTTTCCTCACCATGAACCACGGGCATCATTGGCACACCCGCCTTCTCGTAATCCTTCATGCGGACAATGGCCAATGCCCAAAAATGCGGAGGTGTCCACATGAATACGATGGCAAACAGGATCCACGCCGCGAGGCCGAGATTCCCTGTCGCTGCCGCCCAGCCCACCATCGGCGGAATGGCCCCCGCCCCGCCGCCAATCACAATATTCTGCACGGTCGCCTTCTTCAGCCAGACGCTGTAAAAGAAAACGTAATAGAAGATTCCCGTGAGAGATAACAAAGCCGCCAGTAAATTCACGAAACCAGCCATCACATAGTAACTGGTCAAACACAGCGCAAGACCGTAAGACAAACCCTCCGCTGCTGTCAAACGCCCATCAGCGAGAGGCCGCTTGGCTGTACGCTGCATGTTCTTATCCAATTCGCGGTCAATATACTGATTCAACGCGCTGGAGCCCGCAGCGGCCAGCGTGCCGCCCAACAGGGTCCAAAATGTGAGCGAAGCGGAAGGCCAGGCCTGCGAACCAGCCACCAAGCCACTGTAAGTGGTTACCAACAGCAACAGAACAATGATGGGTTTGGAAAGAATGAAAAAATCCTTCGCTCGCTGGCGATAATCGAATTTCACAACCACATTCGTATCAACAGCAAGTACCCCGGAAAGGTACACCAGTGAGCCCAACGATATCCACAAGGCGACAGCGGTCAGAGCATGCAAGACGACCAGGTGCACAGGATAGGAGCGAGTGACCTCGACCGCACCGATCAAAGCCTGCCCGAAAAATAACACGCCTGTCACGGTTGTCAACGGCAAAAGTACGTTCTGGTCACGTTGTTCACGCCATGCTTTTCGCAGCAGCCATACCATCAACAACATTGCCACACCCACCAATGCAAGGTGGGCAAGCTTCAAATAACCCAGCGGTTCGGAAGGCACGCACAAAGGCCAGCCAAGGCAGAACGCCCAGGCACCCGTCACGGTGACAATGCGCCCGACAACGGTCAGCAAAAAAACAACGACGAACAATATCAATGTCAAACGCGCAAAAGACGAACGAAGAGAATACTTCATGCCTACTGATCCTGTTTTCGCAAATAAAATGGATATCCTGCAAATAGAATGGTTGCGAACGCAAACCACTGCAAAGCATAACCGAAGTGTGAGCCTTCGGTCAACTCAATTATTGGTTGATATGGGATGGGCGGCACGGCATCCTCGGCATCCACATTTGGTTGAATATAAACTTCAAGGATCGGATAGGGAAACTGCGCTGACATATTCTTCACATCGAGATTATTCCACACCGCAAGGCGGGTCCCCGCCGCTGGCAGCGCATCTGCGATTCCGCCGATGGCTGGTTTGCCCTGCCCAAGCCTGATCTGCCCCGTAACCGTGACAGTGCCCAATTCATCGTATTGACGCCAGTCTTGAGGCGCGGCATTTCCGTCCGCTGGGACCCAGCCGCGATCCACCAGAACAGCTGTCCCGTTGTAAAGAAGCGGTGTGATGAGATGATACCCATATTGATCGCCAATATACTGATTCCGTATGGCGACCTGATTCTCGAAATCGTATTCGCCGGTCACGGTCACGGCGCGCCACTCCATGGAAGCGACATCTTGCGGTGTGTTCGTGTTCAAATCCAGCAATTCCGCCGCACGCATGGATTCGACTTGTGAATTAAAAGCGCGGCGCTGTTCGAGACGATCCAACTGCCAAATACCGAGGCGGATGCAAAATGCAGTGCCGAAAAAAACGAGAAAGGTTGCAACAAGCCATTTACGGCTGAACATCTTTTTGAAGATCATTTTTTGTGTTTTTCCTTGCAGGCAAAATGGATGCGTACAGGGCGATCAGCATTCCCATTGGAAGCCCCGCGAACAGAATGCCATAGATACGTGTCGAAAGCGTGAGAGGCTCACGAACATCGAAACCAACATAGTTCCCAGGCTGGAAGGAACATTCATACGCCAGGCTTTCGGGCCGACCCAGCTCAAGATGCCCCGAAGTTCCAGCGGGGATCCATAACGGGCCAAGCTGATGATCGGCTGAATCTTCGTTCTTGATGATGAGCACATCTCCGACCACGAAGATCATATCCGCAGGAAGGGTCGGCGGTTGCTCGCCGCGCGAAACAAGTTCGGCTGTACCATCTGGTATGGTGATGCTGACCACGGTGGGCTTGCGGGCTGTGAGCCCAAGAAGAAAAAATGTGACCTCATTTAACAGCAAGCCAATGACAAGCCCAATGAGCATGGACACTATAATACGTTTTATGGTTGTATTTTTTTGCATGGCTACTGATTCAACAGGATCTCGATATCGTGGGCAATGTCCTCGGGCGGGGTTTGGAAACCATAGGAAAGGCGCATGTTTCCATTCTGATCAATAAGGGTCACACGGGCGGTATGGTTGATAATGTAATTCGTTTCAGAGGTACGCTCGACAACTTCCCTGAACACTCCATAATCATCCCAGATCGGCGCAAGTTCCTCTTCTGAGCCACTCAAGCCGATAAATGACGGGGAAAAACGTTCGATATATTTTTGCATCTCTTCGGAAGTATCCCGCCCCGGGTCGACAGACACAAAAACAACCTGAACCTTGTCTGCTTGCCCATTCAGCTTTTCCATCACGACCTTCAATTCGGCAAGGGTGGTCGGGCAGACATCGGGGCAATAGGTATAACCAAAAGAACAACAGGACGATCCTGCCATGATTCGCCTGAAGTTGAAAATCGCCGCCATTCGCTTCCTTAAGAGTGAAATCGGGAGCCAGCACGAGCGGATCGGCATATGCCGTGCCACGAAAACTGGCAGGCTTAAAAAAGAACATATTCAAGGCAATTGCCAATGCCACAACGGCAAGGGAAATCAGCCCCACGAAGGTAATTTTTTTATCCATGCAACAATACTCCAAAGCCGGGTGTACCGGCCTGCCATGCTTATATCAAAAATCGGGGAATTTTTCCAATAAAAAATAATCGCCGCCTCATCGGCGGCGATTATTTTTCAGTTTACGAGCTTGCCGATCAAATATAGTGCAGGGTAGAAGAAGATCCACACCAGGTCTACAAAGTGCCAGTAAACGGCAGCAGCTTCCACGCCCCAGTGTTTTTCTTCGGAATAGACACCCTTGCGGGCATTGTTCCATACCACCAGCAGGAAGATCAAACCTGTCAACACGTGGAAGGCGTGCATGCCTGTCATCATGTAAAACACTGCGCCCATCGGGCCAACTGCAGGGTTACCGAAGCTGGCGGTCAGGCCTTCTTCAGCAGCAAGACGCCATTCCACCAGTACCACGCCGAGCAAAAAGCCCAAGCCCAGGACGAAGGTGATCAGGGTGTTGTTCATGAAGCCCTTCCTATCGCCATGAGCCATGGCAGTCTCGCCGCGATTCATGAAGAAGGAGGAGATCAAAAGAACAGCCGTCACTGCCAAGCCGAGGGTCTGGTTGAGGTGCGGACGAGTCAATCCGAGCAGGTTAATGCGGGCGGTCAACAGACCAGCAAAAACAAAAGCATCAGAAAGCAGAAACAGCCAAAGGCCAATGCGATTCGTGCCTGTTTTGTAGTCGTAGGAATGCTCATCGCCATCGCTGGCCTCGTTGAGTTTGTAAATGTGCATGAAGTAATACATAACGAGGGCCGCCTTAATGACAGCTACCACCACGAGGATGGAAACCGCATTAAAGGTAACGGCGACAAAATACTCCAAAGCGGTCAAAACAGCGAGGTAAATGAAAACCACCACGCCCTGACCGTAAGCGGCAGATTTAGTTTGTGTGTGTGACATTTCGCTCCTCCCCTTTATTGATGCTTGCCTGATTCAGGCTCAGAGAACTTGACATATGGTGAACCGCCTTCCAAACCGTAATCATACGGTTCGCTGATCACTTCAAAAGGCTGATCGTAATTGTGCACAGGCATGGGAGATGGAACCTGCCACTCTGGTGAGCGGGAATTCCAGACATTGCCTTCGGCCTTTTCACCATTCTTGATGCTGTTGAAGAAATTATAGATGAAGATGACCACGGAAAGACCGATGAGATACCCTGCAATCGTGAGGACAAGGTGTGTTGAGTCAATACCAAGCGCCGGGTCATAATCCACGATGCGGCGGCGCATGCCCAACAGACCGATGTACATCATGCCGAAGGTCAGCACGAAGAACGCGGGAGTCATTAACCAGAAATGCAGTTTGCCGAGTGTCTCGTTCATGCGGCGGCCAGTGGCCTTCGGGAACCAGTAATACAAGGCGGCAAAGAACGGGAAGACAAAGCCGCCGAAAATGGTATCGTGAAAGTGACCGACGATGAAATAGGTATCGTGCAGGTGCAAGTCGGTGGAAACAATGGCGTTCGGGGGGCCGGAGAGACCACCCATCAGGAACACAACGATACCGCCCAACACAAAGAGCATGGGGGTTGGAGTCGTGATCTTGCCGTTCCAGATCGTCGCCACCCAGGAGAAGAATTTCACACCGGTGGGGATGGCCACCAGCAGGGTGCTGTACATGAACGGAACGCGCAGGTATTCGTTCATGCCTGAGGTGAACATGTGATGCGCCCAAACCACAAAGCCGACGAGCGCGATGCCGAGGGATGACATGGCGATCCAGCGGTAGCCGAACAACGGCTTGCGGACGAACACAGGCAGCAACTCAGAGATCACACCGAGGCCGGGGAGAATAAACACGTACACAGCGGGATGGGAATAGAACCAGAACAGATGCTGGAAGAGAACGGGATTACCACCCTTGGCTGGGTCAAAAAAGCCCATGCCGAAGAGGCGCTGGAACATGACCAACTGGAAGGACAGACCGATGAATTGCGTGGCGGTCAACGCAATAAGCGAAGTGGCAATTGCGGCCCAAACAAAGATCGGCATCCGCATCGCGGTCATGCCTTTGGCGCGCATACGCAGCACGGTCACGATCACATTCAACGCGCCCAAAATGGATGACCAGCCTGCAACGAACACGCCAAGGAAGAACATCTGCATACCGACAGGGGCACGGGCAGAAAGCGGCGGGTAGCCCGTCCAGCCTGTATCGAAACCGCCGAGGAAAAGACTCGAAAGCAGCAAAACAGCACCAGGGACAGCGATCCAGAATGAAAATGCATTCAAACGCGGGAAAGCCATATCCTGTGCCCCGAGCAAAAGCGGGACAACGTAGTTGATGATACCGGAAATGCCCAGCAAAATAGACACGATCATGATCATGCCATGCAGAGACATCAAGGTATTGTAAAGCTGCGGGCCGTTCTGGCCGAACAACTTCATATCTGTGGTCAGAAATTGAAGCTGGGAAGCTGCAAGTTCCGTGCGGAAGATCAGGGCGAACAAACCGCCGATACTGATCAACGCCAAAGCCACGATGGTATATTGAATACCGATCACCTTGTGGTCGAGGGAGACATTGACATACTTCTCCCAACCTGAATGATGATCTTCGTGATGCTCAGGAGTATCGATACCGCGTGCCCACTTCATCCAGTCGCTGGTGACACCAGAACCAAACAGGAAGGAAATGGCGCCGATAAAACCACCCAGCACCCAGGCAGGCTCGGTAAAGAAAAATCGATCTGTGACACTTAACCCCATCAGTGCGCGAATGCCAGTGATAAGCCCGGCGCCCAGCAGGGTGCCGATCAACTGCCACCCCAGCCCATGCGCAAGAGCACTTGAAATGAAACGCTTCATATTAGAAATCCTCCGCCAAATTATTTCAGCGTCTTAAGATACGCGATGATGTTTGCAATCTCTTCTTCGGTCAGCACGTAGGGAGGCATGACAGATGGAGATGGGAAGCCTTCGACAATGGTCGCATTGGGGTCAAGAATCGATTGAGAGATGAAGGCTTCGTCCGCCGTAATGGTGGAACCGTCTGCAAGTTTCACATCGGAACCGAACAATCCGAACCATGTCGGACCTGTAAGCGGCGAGCCATCAATGGAGTGACAACCCACACAGCCCTTCGAAACAGTCAGAAGCTGACCTTTGCCCTCAGGAGTCTGTGCCGCGGCGGCGATCGCAATTTGCTCGGCGATCCAGGTATCATAATCGGCTTCTTCGCTCACCACAATTGCACCTTCCATATAGGCATGGGATGTGCCGCACAATTCCGCGCAGCGGACTTTGTAGCTGCCGATCAGTGTCGGGGTGATTCTGTATTCGGTCACGCGCCCAGGCACAACGTCCTGTTTGACGCGAAACTCGGGAACCCAAAATGAATGGATCACATCCGCAGATTCCATCTTAAGCAATACCTGCTTGTTTGCAGGCAAATGCAGTTCATTGCTCACAACACCATACTCGGGGTATTCGAATGTCCACGAGAATTGCTGCGCTTTGACCTTGATGACGACCGCTTCAGGATCCACGCGGCGGATCTCACCAAGAGAATAAGCCCCCATGTACGCAAAGACAACCACCAGGATCAACGGACCAACGGTCCAGCCAATTTCCAAAGCGGTGTTGCCTTCGATGTGCTGGGCATCTGTATTATCGCCCTTGCGCTTTCGAAAAACGACCAGGCTGTACGCCATCGGTGCAACGATCAAGGCAAACAGGAAGGACATGGCAATAATTTCCCAGTGCCACATACTATCGATTGTCTGTGCCTGAGCGCTTGCTGCAACAGGATTCATCTGTGTTGCAAAACCGGCAGCGTCAAGACCTACATAAGTGAGAACGGCCATTACAATGACCAAAATTCCCACGATCACAAAGTGTCGCATATGCTCTCTCCTCAAAAAATTTCAAACGGGGAAGCCCGCCCCAAACTCACCTAATTTACCAAATTTTGGTCAAATTGTCACTATTTTTTGTGGACATTGTACGCATCTTCCTTAATCGGATTCATGGTTCTGGCCGAAAAGCAGCTCCCTGTAATAGGGCGGGTGATGCGTTAAATGTCAACTTACACGCTAAATTCCTTCAACAATTCTGTGCTATGCTCGGCAGGGCGGACATTCTCATACACCTTTTTGATCATCCCCTCCCCGTCGATCAAGAAAGTTGTGCGGAGCACGCCTTCATATTCCTTGCCCATGAACTTCTTCGGTCCCCACACCCCATAAGCATCGCAAACCTTATGCTCATCATCCGCCAACAGCGGAAATTGAAGTTGAAATTTTTTCTTAAACTTCACATGCGAAGCCACATCATCGGGGCTTACACCCAGAATGACAATACCCGCCTTTTCATAAGCGGAATAATCATCGCGGAAATTACAAGCTTCCTTTGTGCAGCCCGGCGTATCATCCTTTGGATAAAAATATAAAATAACATTCCTGCCGCGAAAATCGGAAAGTTTCCGCAGGGTATTCGTATCATCGAACATTTCAAACTCGGGCGCAGGGATTCCAGACGATATTGGCATGAGTTCGGTCTCCTTTTGAATGGGCAATTATACAAGCAAATAAAAACGACATACCCCTTGCGGAGTATGTCGCCTTTGGAATTGTCTGTTCTTTACTTGAGCGTGCGGATAAAGGCAACCGCCTGCCAAATCTGATCGTCAGTGAGAACGCCCTTCCAGGCAACCATGGAAGTGCCTTCTTTACCGGTATTAATACGCCAGTACAGATAGTCGTCACCAGCCTGAGCGGCGAGTTCGGGCAGATTCTTGGGAGCAGGGTCAAGAGCCACACCTGCAGGGCCGTCACCATGGCCTTGCGGGCCGTGGCAGGATTCACAGTTGGTCTTGAACACTTCAGCCCCGGCAGCGGCGGCATCAGCACCGAGAGGGCTGGCCTTACCCGCATATTCAGCAGGAACAGGGGCCAACGTAGCCACTGCATTCGAGCCCCCGCCACAAGCCGCCAAAGCGAGCGCAGCTAAAACTAAAACAGCAAACAACACTTTCTTCATTACTACCTCCATATGTATATTTGGTTCGACAGCGGGCCGTATTATATACATTTTGTGAATTTAAGTACAGGATTTTAAAGGAACCCCCTCACCTGCCCAATCCGGATGGTTTCAACACTTGCAGAGAAGTTTGGGGTTATGAAATTAAATAAAATTCACCAAAGGAGACTGTTAATGAATGCACTAACTTTAGTACTTCGGCTAATTCACATCCTTGGAGGCGTCTTTTGGGTCGGTGCAGCATGGATGATGACTCTCTACATTGCACCGAGTGTAGGGGCAACAGGAGATTCCGGGCTGCAATTCATGCGACACATGATGGGTAAAACCAACCTGCAAAAAATGCTGATCATATCTTCAGTCTCAACGGTCATCGCTGGGACAATTTTATACGTCCGCAATCCCCCCGCATGGTTTGGATCGAACGCGGGCATCGGTTTCGGCATCGGAGCGTTCTTCGCATTCATCGGTTTCGTCTTCGGGATGTTGATCAGCCGAAACAACATGGCAATGATGCAGCTTGGCGCACAGATCAAAGGCCAGCCCACCCCCGAACAAATCGCGCAGCTTCAATTGTTCCAAAAACGCCAGCGCACATTCTCCACAATTAATATATACGCCCTGTTGGTTGCCGTTGTTTTCATGGCGATCTCGCGTTACTTATTCATCTAACCCCAAAACAAACATCTGCCCGGGAATTCCCGGGCAGATGCATAAACCTTTTATCTGGCTTTTCTTCCACCCTTTAACTCATCCTGTAAATCTTCCAGTTCATCCCACTCGCCCTTTGCGGCGAGTTTCGCCTGAGCGATCCACCCCTCGGAATTCATCATTTGGAAGCCAGCCGAGTTAAGGGTTTTCTGCAAATCGGCAGCCTTTGCACGGGCAAGGTCATCAAAGGTTGTGATCCCCGCCTCGTTCAGGACTTTTGCAACCTTCGGACCAATTCCCTCGATCTTTACCAGGTCATCGGCTTTCTTCTTCCCTCTCGGCGCCTCACGCGGACCTGCTGGCTGGCTCTGTTTCTTTGAGCCTTCCGGCCACCCGAAAATGATAATCATGACAAAGAAAGCGATCCCAATGTACAACAGCCATGACAGGGACGTGTCAGGCCCTTGCCCACCTTCAGATAACAACCGCAACGCAAGCATATCCGCCTCCAAAATTTTATTTTCAGCCATCCACAGAACCGAATCCGCGAACAGGATTTGCTACTTATAAGTGAAAAGGCCAAGCATGTCAATTCTGAGGGTAAAATAGCGCACACTTATTTCGGAGCACATTGATGAAACCAAAAACCTGGCAAAAAGTCCTGGGCATTCTGTTGATCGTCGCCGCCCTCATCCGCATCACCTCCAAACCCGCAATGGACCATCCCTATTACGCCGCAGACCTGAATTATCCCCTTGTCATCGCCCACCAGGGCGGAGATGGCCTCTGGCCCGGCGACACCATGTTCGCCTTCCAAAATGCCGCTGACCTCGGCGTGGACGTACTCGAAATGGACGTCCACATCACCAAAGACGGTATCCTTGTCCTCATGCACGATGAAACCGTGGATAGAACAACAAACGGCACAGGCGAAATCGAATCCATGACATTGGATGAACTCAAGCAACTCGACGCAGGCTACGATTGGACTCTCGACGAAGGTGCCACTTTCCCCTTCCGTGGACAGGGCGTCACAGTCCCCACCATGGAAGAGGTCTTCACCGCTTTTCCAGACAAGCATATGACCATCGAGATCAAAAAGACAAATGCTTCGATGGCAAAACCATTCTGTGAATTAATCCGTAAATACAACATGGAAGACAAGGTCTTGATCGCCTCGTTCCACGACGATAGGCTTGTTGAATTCCGCGAAGAATGTCCCGAGGTGGCTACCTCCAGCGCAAAAAATGAGACGACGGTTTTCGTCCTGCTTACCAAGCCATTTCTCGGCAGTTTTTACTCGCCGAAATTTTTCTCCCTGCAAGTGCCCGAAGAATCTGGCGGCATCACTGTGATGACACCCGCCTTTGTAAAAGCCGCTCACGAACGCAACCTCGCCGTTGAACCGTGGACCATCAACGATGAAGAAACCATGAAAAAACTCATTGCCTGGGGCGTGGATGGTCTCATCACCGACAGGCCAGATATTATGATGAAAGTATTGGGAAGGTAAATCTGCAATGACATCCTACGAAGACAGCATCAAAAATCATCGCGCCCAACGAGACGAAAAAACAGCAGCAAACCCATTGCACTGGTTAAATCTGGCGGGTTTATTCTGGCTTGAAAAAGGCGGAAACTCATTTGGAAGCGCCGAGGGAAGCAATATCTGCCTGCCCGCTTTCCCAAATTCCCATTGCGGTTCCCTCCATCTCGAAAATGGAATCGTCACATTGCATCCCGTTGAAGGGATCAAGATCACCGTAAACGGAAAGGCCCCCAAGGATGGTCCGTTGCACACGGACCGCGAGAAAGACCCGGATTTGATCAGCATTGGATCGCTGACCATGAAGATCATCATCCGCGGCGGCGAACCGCTGATACGAATTTGGGACAGGGAATCTTCTGCGCTCAAAGACTTCAACGGTTTTCATTATTACCCGCCTAAACCTGAATATCGCGTCGTGGCAAAATACGTCCGTTATGACCCACCGAAGCCGATCAAAGTGACGGAGGTCATTGGCACTGAAATTGAAAGCGCCTTGCTGGGTCAGGCGCAATTCACATTGAACGGAGTTGAATATACGCTGGAAGCCGAAAAAAGCGGCGACGAATTACTCTTCAATTTCACCGACGGTACGAACAAAGACACCACCTACGGCGGCGGGCGAAAGTTCTACCTGCCCATCCCCAAGGGAGATGAGATCGTCCTCGATTTCAATCTCACCGAAAACTGGCCCTGCGCTTATACACCCTTTGCCACCTGTCCCATCCCCCTCCAAGAAAATCGCCTGCCAATCAAGATCGAGGCAGGTGAATTGAAATATCACGATTAATCAAAAGAGAGTAATGAGGTTCGCCTCATTACTCTCTTTTTCGTCTTTCTTCTTTCTTTTTCACTCCATCCAAACCGTTCGATCTTCAAATCCAATGCGGGCGTATGGTTCGGGTGTCACATCGGGATATCCTACATAAATAAAGCCAACAATATACTGGTCTGGAGCAAAGCCTAAAAACTCCTTTACCTTCGCATCGCGTGCCCATTCACCCGTTTTCCATTTTGCACCCAGCCCCAGCGCATGCGCCGCAAGCAAAATATTCTGGCACGCCGCCGAAGCCGCAGAGAGGTTTTCAATTTCTAGAATCTTCGGCTCGGTGGGCTTATCCACACCCACAGCAATGACCACGGGCGCGGTCAGCGGAGTCGAACGGGGTTTTGCCAATGCCTCTTGCGGCAGACCAGGATTACGGTCCAGAAAAGAAGCGGCCATTACATCGCCCAAATTTTTACGTCCATCTCCAGTCAGCACTATAAAACGCCAGGGTCTTACCCTATGATGATTGGGCGCTTGCGCGCCTGCGCTTAAAAGTTTTTCGATCACCTCGCGCGGCAGGGCATCCTGTTTTAATTTTCCGATCGTCAATCTTCCATGAATTGCTTCGAATAGTTCCATCGTTCCTCCGTCATCCATGACGCTTGCGGGTAAAATTGTCTTACCATGAAAATTTTCTACTCCGAAGAACATCGCAAACATTATCCGCCTTTCGAAGTTTTCGACGGCGGAAAGCGTGTGCAATATTATGAAAACCCCGACCGCATGGACAGGATTTTAGCGGCGCTCAAAAAAACGGATTGGGCAGAATTGACCGAGCCAAAGGATTTTGGACTCGACCCGATCATCGCCGTGCACGATGGAGATTATGTTCAATTCCTCGCCTCAGCATGGACCGAGTGGCTGGCCTCTGATCCTCAAGTTGCGGCTTCGCCCGAACAAAATGCATTTTTACCAGCCACCTTTGCATTGCGGCGCAAGACTCGCATTCCAAGCTCCCTGCTTGGCAAGGCTGGCTATTACATCATGGATCTATCCGCCTGTATCGTGGAGGCGACATATAAAGCCACACTCGCCTCTGCGAATTGCGCTCTAAGCGCCGCATCTTCATCCTTCAGCCTGCATAATTCATCCTTTGCATTGTGCCGTCCGCCCGGCCATCACGCTGGCAAAGATTATGCTGGCGGATATTGCTTCATCAATAACGCCTCGGTTGCGGCGAACTGGCTTTCTCAAAAAGGAAGGGTGGCCTTGCTCGATATCGACTATCACGCAGGCAACGGCACACAGGATATTTTTTACGAACGAAATGATGTGCTGACCATCTCGATCCACGGCGATCCTGATTTTGAATATCCCCACTACATCGGCTTTGCTGATGAGACTGGCGCGGGTGCAGGGCTCGGCTTTCACAGAAACTTCCCGCTACCCAAAGACACCGATGATACAGGCTATCTCGCCGCATTGGACGAAGCCCTGACAATGATCCGAAACTTCAGCCCGCAGTACCTCGTCCTCTCCACAGGCATGGACACATTCGACGGCGACCCGCTCGGCACATTCCATGTCACACAAAACGGATTCAGCGAAATCGGAAAACGGATTTTTGATCTCAACCTGCCCACTACCATTATCATGGAGGGTGGCTACGCAAATGAAGCCCTTGGAAATAATATCGTCACTTTACTGGAGAGGTTCAAATGAAAAAAACATTATTGGGTCATCTTTTCCTCGTGCTCGCCATTCTTGCTTGTGGACTGCCATCGCAAATGCCGACAGCCACCCCACTCCCACCCACTTCAACAGAAACTCCCGACTTCACGAATACGCCAGAATTTACAGCCACCCCGCTGGCGACATTAACTTCAACCATCACGCTCACTCCGACGACCACATTCACACCCACCATTACCGCCACGCCGACGTTCTCCTTTCCCTCAATCACGGTCAACAAGCAGGCGCATTGCCGCTATGGACCATCGGTTGCATTTCTGCACGCTGCCGACTTATACCCCGGCGATACCGGCTACGTGGATGGAAGATATGAATACAGCTCATGGCTACACGTAAAGTTTGATAAGTTGAAATACTACTGCTGGGTCGCGCCCTCGGTTGTAGATGTGGTTGGAGATATCAGCACCTTGTATTACAACGAGCCTGATTTGCAATCCGTCGGCTACAGCAATTACGCCCCGCCTGAAAATATCACCGCCGTCCGCAATGGTGATGAAGTGACGATCAGTTGGAACCAGGTCGAGATGACAACCGATCACGATCGCGGCTACCTCATCATTGCCTTTGTCTGTCAGAATGGCGCGTACCTATGGTGGACATTTTCCTACCCCGATCAATTCACGACCAGTTACACCGTACAAGATGAAGCAGGCTGTCCGCTCCCATCTGAGGGCGTGCTTTATACCGTTGAAAAACACGGCTTCTCAAAGCCCGCCCAAATTCCCTGGCCTGCGCCTTAGTTCGAAACATATGATCAGCCTCAAATTTAGTTGGGGCGCAGAAAAGGGATTAAAAAAAGACTCACCCTAAAAATTAATTTCGGGGTGAGTCCTGTGGTTTATCAGAACGGTCCTGGTATTAAACGATCTCTGCCTTCTTGAATGCACTCTCTAAAGCATCGAGTGTGGCGGGCTTAATCACGATCGCCTGGGCACCGCCCTTCATCACCCGCTGACGGGTCTCAGGCTGGTCATCCGATGTGATGATGACCACGGGTACTTTCTTCAAGCGCGGTTCACGGCGCAAAAATGCGAGCACTTCTGTTCCGTCCACGCCGGGCATGTTGATATCAAGGCAGATAAAACGGGGTACAAACCTGCCCAACATCGACATTGCGGGGCTTGAGCCATATGCAACGCGGGCGGGCAAATCCAACACCTCCAACATCTGTTGAAGGGCATCTGCTGTTTGTCTGTTATCGTCGATGATCAATCCGTCTTCCATGAAGTTAGTCCTCCAGAATTATTCTACCCATTACGTTTACATCATAGCCTGTTAATTTCGATACAGAATTTCGAAAAACAGGATCAGTCAAAAGGTCAAAGAGAGGCGCGAGCAATTCGCTTTCGGCAAACCCCTTCGGGATAACCAAATCATATCGCTCCTGAAACAGCGGCACAAAATCCAGATCCAAAGCCTGGGCAGCGGCGGCGATGCCAAGTCCGCAATCAGCGCGGCCCGATGCAACCGCAGCCGCAACTCCAAGATGGGTGTATTCTTCCTGAGTATAACCAGAGATGGATTCGGCGGACATCCCCTTTAAGTTTAGATGATAATCCAACAGGACGCGCGTACCTGCTCCGCGCTGTCGGTTCACAAACTGGACCTCACGCCTGCTCAGATCCTCCAGGCTTTTGACTCCCTTTGGGTTTCCCTGCTTAACGATCAACCCCTGGTCGCGCCCCACCAGGGCAACTACTTTCACTGGGATATTCGGCATATACTGGCGGATATAGGAAATGTTGTATGAGCCGTCATTTGGGTCGAGTAAATGCGAGCCAGCCATGTGGGCTTCGCCACGTCGCAATGCAACCAACCCGCCCTGCGAGCCAACATTCGCCGAAGCCAATCTGCGATCATGCTCAGCTAGGAATTGCGCGAGCAAATCCAATGTCATATCATGCGAGCCGATGCAGAAGATCGTCTTTTCGATCTGCGCTCTGCTGCGATACAAATGCACTTTGACAGCCTCTCCCGCCTCCATGCCCTGCACGCCGCTGGGGATCAAAGCCAATCCATCCGCCTGCACAAGGGACGTGATGACTCCCGCTCCACGCGACAGAGGCGCGGCGAGAAGTTTATCGCCCACCTTCCCCACCGCCACGCGGACATAATCATCATCACCCGCCGGGGAGACAAGTTTGCGCGTGAGGGTCGCCATCTCGGTCGGCAATTCAAGCGGAGGACGGCCCAACCATTTGGCGATCAACGCCTCGACAAAGATATCCACTGTGAGAGCGGCAGAGACGGGATAACCAGGAACGCCAATGATAGGGATTCGTTTATCTGCATTCTCATCCCTAATCCCTAATTTCTTATCAATCGTTCCAAGAATTACAGGGTGCCCCGGTCTCACCGCAACACCATGCACCAAAAGCGTGCCGAGTTTTTCAACAACCTTTGACGAGAAATCTTCCGCACCTGCGGAGGAACCTGCATTGAGCAATACAAGGTCATGAGTTTGCGCGGCTTCGGACACGCGTTCACAAATAAGATCAAAGTCATCTTTCGTGATCGGGTAACGGGTTGGTTCGCCGCCCATTTGTTTGATCTGCGCCGCAAGCACAAGGGAGTTGTATTCGAGGATATCTCCCGATTTTAGTTTGGATCCGATCGGGACGAGTTCAGTGCCTGTTGGCAAAATGGCAACTTTCGGCTTAAGCGCGACGCGAATCGTTTGATGTCCAGATGCGGCGATCGCACCTAAATCTGCAGGTCGAAGCGAATGTCCAGCGGGTAAAACAAGCTGGGTCGCAACGATATCCTCCCCCAATGGGCGCACATGACTCCACGGTGCAACAGCAGCGCGAATGCGAATAGTTCTCGGTTTGCGAATCTCTTTGGTGACCTGGTCGTTCTCGTCGAGTGATTCAACATTCTCGATCGGGATGACTGCGTTCGCCCATTCAGGAAGCGGATCGCCCGTATCCACGTATTGCGCCTCGGGGCCGATGTACAACGTGACAGGCACAGAAGGCATCGCGCCATGAGTCGAGATCGCGCGGAGGGCAAAGCCATCCATCGCGGAGGCGTGATAATGCGGCGAAGAAATCTCAGCCCAGATCGGTTCAGCAGTGACCCGCCCCAGCGCGTTTTCATCGAGCGGAATCGATTCAACGCCGAGCACACGCCAGAGATTCGCATCTTGCAACGCTTCTCTTAATCGCGCCCGAGCCTGGGAAAGGGGAATATCGTGAAGGTAGACAGACATGGCAAATCGAAAGTTTAAGGTTGAAGGTTACAAGTTGAAAGAAAAATCTTCAACCTGTAACTTGTAACCTTTTACGCAGTCGCATCCATTGCAGCGCCGAGGCGTTTGATGATCTCATCCACTTCGTCTTCATTGATCGAAAGCGGAGGTGAGAACGCCAGCGTATTTCCAAGCGGACGGGTGCGAAGCCCGCGCTCCTGTGCGGCTTTGAATATCTGCATCGTGCGGACGGGGTCGGGAGTTCGGGCGTCTTTGTCTGAAACGATTTCCACGCCGCAGACCAGTCCAATTCCGCGAACATCTCCCACGAAGGAAAATTCCTTCATGGTCTGCAAACCATCGAGCAGGCGTTTACCCAATTCACGGGCACGCTTCGGGAAATCTTCGCGTTCCATGATCTCGATGTTCTTCAAACCAACAGCACATGCCATGGCATGACCCGAGTAGGTATAGCCATGCATGTAAGCTTCGGTATCCGCTGCCGATTCCATCGTCTCGCGGATCTCATCCGAAATCTGGATGCCGCCCAATTGAGCATATCCGCTGGTGACGGCTTTGGCAAAGGAAAGAATATCAGGTTTGACATTCCAATGCTTGAGCGCGAACCATTCCCCCGTGCGGCCAAAGCCAGTGATGACTTCGTCGGCAATGAACAGAACTTCGTATTTATCGCAAATCTGGCGAATGAGCGGGAAATAGTCAGCGGGAGGGACGATCACACCGCCTACGCCCATCACAGGTTCAGCGATGAACGCCGATACAGTATCCGCACCTTCGCGCAGGATGGCTTCTTCCAATTCACGCGCCGCAGCCTGACCAACGGTCTCACCTGCCTTCAACTGCCCCTCGTACCGATACGGATTCGGCGCCGGGATATGGACAAATCCCTCCATTGCAGGGCCGAACATGGTGTGATATTTTTCGAGGCCTGTTGCAAATGTGGCGGCAAGCGTAATGCCGTGATACGAACCCTTGCGGGCAATCACCTTGTATTTACCTGGCTTGCCTTTTCGCTTCCAATAATAGCGCGCGGTCTTGAATGCGGAATCATTTGCTTCCGACCCACCCGAAGTGAAAAGCGTTGTATTCAAGCCTTCATAGGCAAAACCAGCGAGTTTATCAGCCAACGTAATGGAAGGCAGGTTGGTCATGCCAGAGAAATTGGAGGTGAATGACATCACCTTCATCTGGTCGTAGGCGGCTTTCGCCAATTCCTCCCGCCCGTACCCCGCGTTGACATTCCACAGCCCCGCCATGCCATCGAGGACTTTTTGCCCATCAGTGGTATACAACCACACCCCATCCCCACGCTCGATCACAAGCGGATTGGCATGTGATTTGGGATGATAGGTTGGATGCAACTGCTTTTTGTCTTTCTCGATCCAATTCTGTGTTTCCTGGTTTGTCATATTTGCCTCCAAATTTAGTTGAAAGGTTGGAAGGTCTTCAGGTTGAAACGTTCAAACCTGCCAACTATCTAACCCAATACTTCCACATCATGCGGACCAGATTCCTTGAGTCCCGCTCCGGTCATCCGCACGAAAATTGCCTTCTTCTGAAATTCTTCAAAATTGTGCGCACCACTGTAGCTCATGCCTGATTGTAAACCACCAACCAATTGGGTGAGCACTTCCCTTGCCTTGCCACGATACGGAACGGCGGCTTCCACACCTTCGGCCACATATTCTTCGATCTCCTCTTGAGTGAGGTCGTTACCTTCCTTGCGGTTGCGGTCAATGTTTGCCTCGCGCGAGGCCATACCGCGGGAAGCCTTGTAACGATGACCACGGCGGGTCATGATCATGCCTGGGCTTTCGTCTGTGCCTGCGAGCATTGAGCCGATCATTACAGTCTGCGCGCCTGCAGCAATGGCTTTCGCCACATCACCAGGCTGACGGATACCGCCATCTGCAATAATTGGAATGCCTGCATCACGCGCGGCTTCGGCACACTCGATCACAGCAGTGAGCTGCGGAACCCCCGACCCAGCCACGATGCGTGTGACACAAATCGAGCCAGGGCCAACACCAACTTTCACTGCATCCACACCTGCGTCAATCAATCGTTTCGTGCCATCACTCGTTGCCACATTTCCGCCGATGATCTGAATCTTCGGAAAATGCTTGCGGATATTCTGGATCATATCAATTTCAAGATGCGAATCACCGTGGGCAATATCCACCACGATGCAATCTGCACCTGCCTGCAAGGCGGCTTCTACGCGGCGCATTTCCTTGTCACGCACGCCCACCGCCGCGCCGACGATCAATCGTCCGCGTGAATCTTTTGTGGCTTTCGGATATTGCGTGATCTTCATAATATCTTTCAACGTAACGAGGCCAGCCACACGTCCATCTGTGTTGACAAGCGGAAGTTTTTCGATGCGGTGTTCATGCAGTAACTTCTCGGCATCCTTCAGCGTAATGTCGGGGGCGGCCGTGATCACCTTTTTCTGCATCAATTCGGTGACGGATTTTTTGTCGTCGTTTTCGAACAGCAGGTCACGCGTGGTGACAATGCCAACGAGTCTTTCATCCGTGTCCAGAATCAAAATGCCGCCCGCGCCAGTTTCATCCACAAGCTTTTTGATGTCGCCAACAGTGTGGGCTACGGTCATCGAGATCGGGTTATCCACAATAAACGATTCGGCTTTCTTCACACGCTGAATCTGCCGCGCCTGCTCATCGATCGAAAGAAAACGGTGGATGATGCCAATGCCGCCTTCACGCGCCATCGCAATCGCCATTTCGCTTTCCGTCACCACGTCCATATTTGCGGAAACAATGGGGATTTGCAGCGTGATTTCCTTCGTCAACTTCGTTAGCGTGGAAAGCTTGCGGCGCGAATCCACGGCGGAGTATTGCGGCACAAGTAAAACGTCATCATAGGTCAAGGCAGTATCCTGCAAAATCTTCATAATTGGCTCCTCTGCTCCAAAATCAAACCGCCCGAATTATAATGCTTCAAGATGATTCTATTGGATGTAAACCCGCCTCGCCCTTAACCGAGGGCTGGTCATTTCAAAACAAGCTGAGTCAGCGTTTTGACAGTAGCGACATCTTCCCAGCCGAAAAAAATGCACTCGAAACAGAATCAAGATACAGATTAAGTGCGAAGCGCTATTTCAGTGTGAAAAATGCTCAAGCGTTGGAATTCAAACAAGGAGATAACATGACAGTAACAGCAGTGATCGGGTCGCAGTGGGGTGACGAAGGCAAGGGCAAGGTGGTGGATTATCTTGCAGAGCAGGTGGATTATGTGGCACGGTTCAACGGCGGGAATAATGCGGGACATACGGTCATCAATGAGTTTGGGACGTTCAAGATTCATTTGGTGCCTTCAGGAATTTTTGCAAAAAATACGGTCGGTTTGATCGGCGGCGGTGTGGTGATCGACCCTGCAGTGTTGATCGAAGAAATTGAAATGCTCAACAAAGCTGGCGTAGGCGTGGACGGTCGTTTTTGGATCTCGCCGCGTTCGCATTTGATCATGCCGTATCACAAAATTTTGGATGGCCTGTACGAAGAAGCAAAAGGCGCAGGCGCAACAGGCACAACCCGCCGAGGCATCGGCCCGGTGTTCGCAGACAAGGTCAGCTACAACGGAATCCGCTGGACGGATTTTACAAGCGATGTGTTTGAGAACCGCTTGAAAGTGCAATTGGAATTGAAAAATAAGATCATCGTCGCATTGGGCGGCGAAGTCTTGAACTACGAAAGCGTGCGCGATGAATATCGCGGATATTATTTGAAACTAAAACCCTACATCAAGGAATTGTTTTCACTGGTGCAGGACGGTTTGAAGGCGAACAAACATTTTCTGCTCGAACAAGCGATGGGCACGTTTTTAGATACTGATTGGGGAACCTATCCGTTCGTGACCGCTTCGACAACGATTCCATCGGCGGCTTCGGCTGGGCTGGGAATTCCGCCGCGCTATATTACGAATGTGGTCGGCGTGACGAAAGCCTACACCACACGAGTCGGCGCGGGACCATTGCCAACCGAAATTCTCGATACCAAAAGCGCAGAGTACGAACAATTCGGCGAAGTCGCCGCAACCACAGGGCGAATCCGCCGCGTGGGCTGGCTTGATCTGGAAATTGTGAAAACCGCCGCCCAACTCAGCGGCGTGACCGAACTCTGCCTGACCAAATTAGACACGCTCAGCGGATTGGAAAATTTACAAGTCTGTGTCGGCTACAAGATGAATGGAGTCGATGTCCGCTATGCGGATGTGGATGCCTATGGGCTGGATAAAGTGGAAAAGATTTATCAAACCGTTGCAGGCTGGAAGGAAGATATCAGCAAGGCGAGATCGTTTGAGGCTTTGCCAGTGAATGCGCAAAATTATGTGAAGATGATTGAAGAGGCTTCGGGAGTCCCAGTGAAGTGGATCGGGGTGGGACCTGAAAGGGATGCAACGATACGAAGATAGAAAATCAAATGACAGTCACCCACGAGGTGGCTGTCATTTTTTATAAGCGCGTATGCTATACTCGCCCGCATGGCAAAACACAAACCAAAACCAATCAAATTCAGTTGGGATCCTGAAAGAGCAGAAAAGAACGAATCCAAATATGGGGTCAGTTTCGATGAGGCTGTCACCATCTTCAAAGACCCCGTCGCGATGTATTTCGACGACCTCGAACACTCGCAAAAGGAAAAGCGCGAGTATGTCATTGGCAGGTCGATGCCCCGCGAAAGGCTGTTGACTTGCGTGTTCGAAAGGACCGAGGGCGGCATCCGCATCATCACCGCCCGCATCTCCACACACAGAGAGCGGCACGATTACGACGACAACTCGGAAATCGAATATCAAATACAGTAAAATTCAGTCCCCGCCATATGACGGGGATTTTCATGCATCAATGAGAAAATTAAAAACGTAACCGCCCGCTTTGCGAGGTGGCAATTTTTTGCACAAGGAAAAAGCCATGCAACTCTATTTCATCCGTCACGGACAATCCATCAACAACGTAAACTGGAATAATCCCGATTACGTGGAAAACCCCGACCCCTATCTCACTGAGATCGGGCTTGAACAGGCGCAGGTTCTTGCAGCTTATTTAAAAGAAAGACACCCCATTACTGACACAAGCTCATGGAACAATCAAAATCAATTCGGCTTTGGGTTCACTCACATCTACACCAGCCTGATGGAACGCGCCGCCAATACAGCCGTGCCTACAGCCCGCGCATTGGGTATCCCATTAACAGCCTGGGTGGATATCCACGAAGAAGGCGGAATCTACGCTCGCGAAAAGGACGAACGCTTTCAAGGCCTATCGGGCAAGCCGCGCTCCTATTTTGAGCAGAACCATCCCGAACTGAAACTCCCCGATGGCTATGACGAATCGGGCTGGTGGAATCGTCCCTTCGAATCAGAAGAAGAACGTCAGCCCCGCGCCGACAAAGTCCTCGCCGAGTTGCTTGCCCGCCACGGCGACAAGGACGGCCAACCTGAGGAACGCATCGCCTTCGTCAGCCACGGCGGGTTTTTCGTCCGTTTGCTTTCGGCCATGCTGAAACTCCCCTGGCGGCAGGGCGCCCATGACATGAAATCCTGGTTTATTCTCAACAACTGCTCGATCAGCCGCTTCGACTTTCACAAAGGCGAGATCGTAATCAACTATCTCAACCGCACCGAACACTTGCCCGCACACTTGATCACAGCGTAGATGGCGGATCGTTCTTATATAAAGGTATTGTAAAGAAACCAGAAACCGAATTGACGCCCCGAACTCCACCGATTAATATGCGTGCTGTCAATTGATTGAAATCGAACTCAAGAAAGGGATTTTCAATGAAATCTCAAAGCAAAACCATCGTCGTTACCGTGGTCATCACGGTGATCGTTTTACTCGCCGCCTTTTATTTTCTGATGCCCGTGTTCGGACCACGGTTTATGCATCCGCTGATGTCTGAACGCATGCATGGGAATTCCAGTCAGGTCAACGCCAGTGATCTGGACACCAGCACCGAAAAATTGACCGAGAACGGCGCGTTCAAAGTCTCATTCAAAAGCGAGCTCGATCCCATTGTCATCGGCCCAATCCATTCGTGGACAATCCATGTCGAAACCGCTGACGGTCAGCCAGTGGAAGGTGCAACCATCCTTGTTGATGGCGGGATGCCCGAGCACGGTCACGGCCTGCCCACTGCACCGCAAGTAACACAGGATCTGGGCAATGGCGATTATCTCGTTGAAGGTTTGAAGTTTCAAATGGGCGGTTGGTGGGAAGTGAAGTTCAACATCTCCGCTGATGGAACAACGGATAACGTCACGTTTAATTTGGTGCTGGGCGGGTAAACGAGTGCAGAAGCGTTTCATTCATACGGCGGTTTTGCTCACACTCACAGCGCTGATCCTGTTTGGGTGTGGCAGCCAGACCACAGCGTGGTCAGATGCGGAAGTTCAAATCCTGCAAACGCTTTGGATCGGGAATCTTCCGTCACTGCCATCTGATCCATCCAATCGCTTTGGTGATGATGCAAAGGCGGCGGCGCTGGGCGAAAAATTATTTTTCGATACGCGTTTCAGCAGCAACGGAAAAGTTGCCTGCGCCACCTGCCATGACCCTGAGAAAAATTTTCAAGACGGCCTGCCCCGCGCGCAAGGCGTGGGGACAACCACACGCCGCGCCATGCCGATCGCAGGGACAGCCTACAGCCCGTGGTTGTTTTGGGATGGTCGCAAAGATAGTCAGTGGGCACAGGCGCTGGGGCCGCTCGAAAACCCTGTTGAGCATGGTGGCACACGCACCCAATATGTGAAATTGATCCAGGCCTACTACAAGGACGAATACGAATCCATTTTTGGCGAGCTGCCAGATTTTTCAGACACCAGCCGTTTCCCAGAATCTGCAGGGCCAGTTCCCGCAGGTTTAACAAATGGAACGGACGCAGCTACAAACTGGGAAGCAATGACAACCGAAGACCGCGAGGCGGTGACTCAGGTGTACGTCAACATAGGCAAGGCGATCGCGGCATACGAGCGCACGCTCATACCAGGCGAATCGCGATTCGACCAGTATGTGGAAGCGGTTTTGAAAAATGATTCTCAGGCCGCCGAATCCATTTTGAACCAGGATGAAATTGCGGGTTTGAAATTATTCATCGGCGACGCGAATTGCACACGCTGCCATAACGGCGCATTGTTTACAGACAATGATTTTCACAACACAGGCGTGCCCGCCATTGAAAACCTGCCCGAAGATACTGGCCGCGCACTTGGTGCACAGCAAGTTCTCGCAGATGAATTCAACTGCCTGAGCGCTTATAGCGACGCCGCCCCCAAAGACTGTGACGAATTGCGTTTCATTCTCGCAGAAGGTGAAGCATTGATGCGTGCATACAAGCCGCCTTCATTGCGCGATGTGGCACTTCGCGCACCCTACATGCATGCAGGCCAGTTCACCACATTGGAGGGCGTGCTCAACCATTACAACGAAGCGCCCGCTGCGCCGCTAGGTCACAGCGAGTTGGAAATGCTGCACCTGAGTAAAACGCAGTTAGATCAGGTCATCGCATTTCTAAAAACACTTTCAACGATCCGATAGTTTTTTCATTCACCCTTTAATCTGAAAAGCCAGTGGCGTTATAATTAGTCCATTCAAAAATCTAATTTTATTGGAGGCAGATATGGACATTCTCATTTGGATCATCTTCGGCGCGCTGGCTGGCTGGATCGCCAGCATCATCATGCAGAAGAACAAGAAAATGGGCGCCATCGCCAATATCGTGGTCGGTATTGTCGGCGCTTTCATCGGCGGCTACATCATGGAATTCTTCGGAGTGGAAGTCGAAGCGGGCTTCAACTTCACCAGTTTGCTTGTGGCAATTCTGGGAGCAGTGGTCTTGCTGTGGGTGCTGGGACTTTTCTTTGGCCGTCGCAGATAATCATCTTACAAAAAAGCCGCGCATTCAATTGCGCGGCTTTTTTTATTTCACTTGAATTTGTTCCAATTGAAACTCAACCAACTCGCGCAAACTCATCTTCTCCAACACCGCATGCGATATTTGCCCCTCTAACAGCAGCAGGATAAACCCGTGGATGATTCCCCACGCCGAAAGAGCCACCAACGCTGAATCACCGCTTCGCAGCCGCCCCGACGCCTGATTCGCCTCGACGATCATTTTCACCAGCTGAAAATTTCTCTGCGACTCCGTCACGAAATCAGGATATTCCTTTTCCTTCTCCAACACCCCCGAAAACATGACCTTGAATCGGTCAGGGTCATCCATCGCAAACTGGACATACGCCCAAGCCGCCTCCACCAATTGCTTTTCAGGCTGGTTTTGATACTCCTCCGCTACCCCGCTCACCCGTTCATACAATTGGCGAAACCCTTCCGTGGAAATCGCCGCGATCAATGCCTGTTTGTCTGCAAAATGTGCATACGGCGCGGCATGACTGACCCCCGCCTTCATCGCCACCTTCCGCAGGGATAGTCCGCTTACGCCATCTTTCGCAAGAATCTCCACCCCCGCCTTGATGAGCGCATTCTTCAAGTCACCGTGATGATATGTTTTTTTCTTTGGCATAAACCTTCCCATTCTCACTAGAGGGACAAGGAATAATCTTGACACTGTAAAGATTGTAGAGGATAATTTATTTACTGTCAAGAAATTAACCGCAAAGACCGCCAAATTCGCGAAGAAAAACAAAAAGAATCTTTGCGCTCTTTGCGTGCTCACCTGCACTGCGCGCAGTCGCAAGTGTCGCGGTTCCAAAAAAGGATTTCCTCATGTCCAACTATCAAACCTACAAACAAGAAGTCGTGGATACCTGCCACACCCTCCTCGAGCGCGGATACCTCAAAGCCACCGAAGGAAACATCTCCGCGCGAGTCAAAGGACAAAACGCCTTCGCCATCACCCCATCCAGCTACGACTACGCCAAAATGCAAGCGGACGATATCTGCATCCTCGATTTCGAGACCAAACAGCTCGAAGGGACAATGAAGCCGTCCATCGAAAGCGGAATGCATGGAGCAGTCTATCAAAACCGCGCGGACGTGCATTGCATTATCCACACGCATCAGCCCTACGCCAGCACACTCGCGCTGATCAACATGCCCATCCCCGCCCTATTCGATGAACAAGTCCGCCATTTGGGTCGCAGCGTGGACATTATCTCCTACGCCCCATCAGGAACGGGCTTTCTCAAGAACGCGGTCAAAGCCAAAGTGAAGACGAACGCCAACGCCTACATCCTGCAAAACCATGGTGTGCTCGTCTTCGGCGGCACCATGGAGCAAGCCATCCACAATATGGCGCTCCTCGAAAAATGCGCGCTGACCTATCTGCTCGCGATCGTCACCGAAAAGAAAATCTCGAAAATTCCCCTCCCCATCCGCGAGATCGCATTTGCCAAATTACGAGCGGATGAAAAGAAGTTTGCAGAAATATAAATAAAACTTTGGTCACAAAGGGCACAAAGAACCCGATGAGACCAATATTCAAATCAAAATCCTCAAATCTCCCAACCTGGCGAAAGCATCGCCGTCTACTCGACCACCAGCAATCACCAAGGAAGTTTTATGGAATACGCCATCTCCCAATACCCCAACGTAAACGAAGTCTACGCCAAACTGGAAACCCTCATCAGCCAGCCGATCCGCCCTGTCAATCGCGAGAAGATGAAGGAATACCTCGCCTATTTTGATAATCAATGCAAACGCTCAAAGGAATTGACCGACGAAGCCAAGAAGATCATCCCTGGCGGCGTACAGCACAACCTTGCCTTCAACTATCCCTTCCCCATCGCCATCGAAAAAGCGGATGGAGCCTATCTCTGGGATGCAGACGGAAACAAATACATTGACTTCCTTCAGGCAGGCGGACCCACCATCCTCGGCAGCAATTACGCGCCCGTGCGAGAAAAAGTGATGGAAATGCTGCAATCCTGCGGGCCTGTCACTGGCTTGTTCCATGAATATGAACTAAAACTTGCACAAAAGATCCAAGAGCACATGCCGTCCATTGAAATGTTCCGCATGCTGGGTTCAGGGACAGAAGGCGTGATGGCGGCGATCCGCGCAGCGCGGACGTTCACGAAGAAAAAATATGTCATCAAGGTCGGCGGCGCATATCACGGCTGGAGCGACCAAATGGTCTACGGGCTGCACATCCCAGGCACGGGACGGCTCGAAGCGAAAGGGATTCCGCGCGGGGCAAATGCCAAGACCCGCGAGTTCTATCCGAATGCTCTCGGGGCGTTGAAGCGTCAGTTATGGCTGAACAGGTTTCGGGGCGGCACCGCCGCGGTCATCGTCGAACCTGTTGGACCCGAAAGCGGTACGCGTCCCGTTCCCAAGGAATTCAATCAAAAAGTCCGCGAACTGTGTGATGAATTCGGCACGCTGCTTATTTTCGATGAAGTGGTCACGGGGTTTCGTCTGGGACTCGGCGGCGCGCAGGGATATTTCAACGTGAAGCCTGACCTCACCGTGTTTGGCAAGTGCATCACAGGCGGATATCCGATGGCAGGCGGAGTTGGCGGACGGCGCGAGGTCATTATGAGCTTTGCGGCAGGCATCGGCGGGGTCGGCGAACGCGCTTACGTGGGCGGCACGCTTTCTGCGAACCCAATCTCATGTGTCGCGGGTTATTATGCAATGATCGAAATGGAAAAGACGAATGCGGCGGCAATTGCAGGCAAGGCAGGCGACAGGCTTACCCAGGGTCTGCAAGCCATCATTGAAAAATATGAATTGCCGTTCGTCGCGTACAATCAGGGTTCCATTGTCCACCTCGAAACCGCAGGCACCATGCTGCTCGATTTCAAACATCCGTTGCGGCTGCTAAAAGAACTCAAACCGCGCAAACACATGATGGAAGAAATGGGCGCAGCCTACATGGCAAATGGAATCATCACGCTGGCTGGCTCCCGCATGTATACTTCGATGGCAGATACCGATGAAGTGATCGATGATGCGCTCGCCCGTTTTGAAGTTGTACTAAAGGAATGCAGATGATCCATATTGCCCCGTCAGTTGCACACGAAGCACGCGCGTTATTTTCCTCACTCGAACATCACGCGCTCATTTATGCATTATTTGAAAACAATCTTGAAGCGCAGTTATTCATAGATGACGCAACCCAGCCAAAAGCTGGGATGATCGCGTACAAAAATCGTATTGTCTTTGGAGGCGACCCAAATCAAGGCAGATTCAATACCGATCTGCTTCAGTATTTTGCAGAAACAACTTTTTCTCCCCGCAAAGAAAGGGCCTTTCTGGCAACATTCACATCCGAAACATGGATACCCACCCTGAAAGAGATCTTCCAAAAATATGAAATCTTTCTGGGTACGCGTTCATATTTCAAGACCACGCCACACCCGCAGGACATGCCAACCCTACCCGACGGGTTTTCCTTGCACCATGTCACACCCGAATTTCTGGCAAGCGACATCGGCGGCCTTGAAGCCTTGAAGGAAGAAATCCATTCCGAGCGCACTTCACTTGAAGATTTTTTTGAAAATGGGTTTGGGTTATGCCCCGTATACGAAAATCAGATCGCTGGCTGGTGTCTTTCAGAATACAACACAGGCGACCGCTGTGAGATCGGCATCGCCACGCTCGAACCTCATCAACGCAAAGGAATTGCAACCATCCTCACCAAAACGTTTCTCATAGAAGCAGAACAGCGCGGCTATCATCACATTGGCTGGAAGTGTTGGGAACGTAACGAAGCATCCGTTGCCACTGCCCGCAAAGCAGGCTTCTCTCTCGTACAGCAAGAACAAGCCATGGTCGCCATCTTCAAATAAAATATGCCCAAACTTCTCATCCTCTGCAATGAATCCGAATCCTACCGCCGAATCATCGAAGCGGAAAACCTGCCTGATCTGACTTGGGCATTTGCTCCCGCCGATGATGTGGACATCGTCCTCGGCGAACCCAGCCGCATCAAAGCCGCGCTCGACTCTCTCCCCGCCTTGAGCTGGGCACAGTCCATTTGGGCTGGAGTCGAGCCTTTGCTGGATCCCGCTTCGCGCCACAATTACATCCTCACCAATGCACGCGGCGTCTTCGGCAAGCTGATGTCTGAATATGTCATCGGCTATCTGCTCCTCCACGAACGCAAGATCCTAAAACGTCTCGAAGACCAAAAGAATAAACGCTGGGACGATACCGACACAGGCACACTACGCGGCAAGACCATCGGCATTCTCGGCATCGGCTCCATCGGCGCGGACGTGGCACGCACAGCAAAATTCTTCGGCATGACTGTCCGTGGTTACACCTGGTCAAGTGAAAATAGCACCGACGTGGATGAATATTTTCATGGCAACAATCTGCTCGAATTTGCAAAAGGTGTGGACTATCTCGTCAACATCCTCCCCAACACCAAAGACACCCGCAAGATCATCAACGCAGATTTGCTCAACGCTCTACCAGCTCATGCTCTCGTCATCAACGTCGGCCGCGGCCCCGCTGTAGACGAATCTGCCCTGCTCGAAGCGCTGATTAGTAACAGAATCGCTGGAGCAGTTTTAGACGTCTACGAAAAAGAACCGCTTCCGCAGGATCATCCGTTTTGGTCAGCACCCAACCTGCACATGACCTTCCACACCGCCGCCCCAAGTCTGCCAGAAGATATCGCAAAGATATTTATCGAGAATTACAAATTGCTTATTGCAGGCAAGCCGCTGAAATATCAAGTGGATTTTGAAAAAGGGTATTAAGAACGGAACTCAGGAATTGGGCCTCGGAAACCACACACTCCCTATTCCGAAATTCCGATTCCCAACAAGGAGCATTCATGACCTCACAATACAAACTTTATCCGTACCGCTGGGTGGTGTTGGCAACTTTTATGTTCATCAACCTCACCATCCAAACCCTGTGGATCGCGTATGCGCCCATCACAGGCCCTGCCGCACAATTCTATGGCGTGACCGACCTGCAAGTCGGTTTTTTCGCCATGTCGTTCATGATCGCTTTTATTCCGTTGTCCATTCCCGTTTCGTGGGTCATTGATACGTACGGATTCCGCATCGCGGTCAGCATCGGCGCGGTGCTGATGGGGGTCTTCGGCATCCTGCGCGGACTCGCTGGGGAGAATTACACCCTTGCCCTGTGGAGCACTTTCGGTCTCGCCGCCGCCCAGCCTTTTCTGCTCAATGCATGGACAAAAGTCCCTGCCAATTGGTTTGCCATCGAAGAACGCGCCACTGCTGTCGGCATCGTAACATTGGGTAACCTCATCGGCACGGCCCTCGGCATGGTGCTGACTCCGATTCTGCTCGAAAGCATGTCCATTCCTGCTATTCAATTAATTTACGGAAGTGTCGCCGCATTCTCCGCCGTTTTGTTCCTCATCTTCGCCCGTGAGACTCCGCCCACCCCACCCTGCCCGCCCGGACAGGAAGTCCGTGCTTTGATGCTGGACGGTCTCAAACACTCGTTCACAGTCAAGCCATTCTGGTTCACCCTTGCTGGTCTCTTTTATTGGACTGGGCATCTTCAATGGCATTACGACATGGATCGAGAACATCATCCGTCCGCGCGGGTTCACGCCCACAGACGCGGGTACACTTGGTGCGTTGATGATCGTCGGCGGCGTGATCGGTGCGGTAGTCATGCCTGCTTTATCGGATAGACAGCACAAACGTCAGCTTTATCTTTACATCGCTTTCTTCGGCGCAATCCCAGGGTTGGTGGGTCTGACCTACGCGGCATCGTCCATGCTTTTATTTGTCTCTGCCTTCTTTTTGGGATTCTTCCTCACTAGCGCGATGCCTATTGCCATGCAGTACGCCGCCGAGGTAACCCACCCCACCCCCGAAGGCACTTCGAATGGATTGATCCAACTCTTTGGGCAGGGAGCCGTGGTCTTCGTCTACATCATGGAAGCTATGAAAAGCGCGGATGGTTCCTTCACCCCTGCACTTTTACTCGCAATCGGGTTACTATTGGTAAGCGGATTCTTTGTTTCGCAGATGAAAGACCCGCAGGAATTAAAATCCTAGGAAAGTGCGACGCACCACGCTTAATCAGAATCCTCCTTGCGAGCAGATTATCTTGATTAATGGAAAACTTCCACCCACATGGTGCGACGCATCCACTTAATGGAGTAATATGCCCCCCACCCTCACTGAAATCCATCAAGCCGCAGAACGGATCAAGCCCTACGCTCATCGCACACCTGTATTGACCAACGAAAGCCTGAATCAAAAAGTTGGCGCGCAGGTCTTTCTCAAATGTGAGAACCTGCAAAAAGTGGGCGCATTCAAATTCCGCGGCGCATGCAATGCGGTTTTTTCGCTTTCAGATGAAGAAGCCATGCGCGGAGTTGTTACCCATTCGTCGGGCAACCATGCCGCGGCATTGGCTCTCGCAGCAAAGATGCGCGGAATTCCCGCATACATCGTCATGCCAAGCAATGCGCCTTCGGTAAAGAAAGAAGCTGTTGCAGGCTACGGCGGTCAGATCACGTTTTGCGAACCAACTCTCGCGGCAAGAGAAAGCACAATGGAGGGGATCAGACAAAAGACAGGTGCGACCGTTGTCCATCCATACAACAACGAGAAAGTTATCGCGGGCCAAGGCACGGCGGCGATGGAACTGCTCGAAGACATCCCCGATTTGGATGTAATCATTGTCCCCGTCGGTGGCGGCGGATTGTTAAGTGGCACGTCCATCGCGGCGGTGGGAATCAAAAAAGGAATTCGTATTATTGCGGGCGAACCCGAAATGGCGGATGATGCGTTCCGTTCGATGCAGGCGGGCAAGATCATTCCCTCTGAAAATCCAAAAACGATCGCGGATGGCCTGCTCACTTCATTGGGTGATCTGACCTTTCCGATCATTCAAAAAAATGTTGAGCAAATTGTGACGGTGAGCGAAGCGGGGATCATCGCTTCGATGAAATTCATTTGGGAGCGCGCAAAGATCATCATCGAGCCTTCGTCTGCGGTTGCCATCGGCGTACTCTGGGAAAAGAAAATTGATCTCAGCGGGCTCAAAGTTGGTGTCATCATCAGCGGCGGCAATGTCGATCTCAATAAACTGCCGTGGCAGTAATTTTTCATCCTTCATATTTCATCCTTCATCCTTTCCCATGAACCCACTTACCCCCCTCCTCCAAAACAATTCCCTTGCCATCGTGGATGGCGCTCTCGCCACCGAACTTGAACGCCGCGGCTGTGACTTGAACGATGCGCTCTGGTCAGCCAAGGTGTTGATGGAACAACCCGAACTCATCCGTCAGGTGCATCTCGATTATTTCAACGCTGGCGCAGATATTGCCATCACTGCCAGTTATCAGGCAACGGTCGAAGGTTTTGCCAAGCGCGGACTCAACCGCGAGCAAGCGCTCGACCTGATGAAAAAGTCCGTGCAGATCGCGCAAAGCGCGCGCGATGAGTTCTGGTCGAACGAAGCCAATCGCGTGAATAGAACTCGTCCGCTCGTGGCTGGTTCGGTCGGTCCCTATGGCGCGTTTCTTGCCGACGGATCGGAATATCGCGGCGATTACAAATTGACCGAACAGGAATTGATCAACTTTCACCGCCCGCGCGTGGAGGCCCTCATCGCCTCTGGCGCGGACCTTTTAGCCTGCGAGACCATCCCATGCTTGATCGAAGCCCAGGCATTGGTCAAATTACTGGGTGAATTCCCGAACGCAAGCGCATGGTTCACCTTCAGCGCCAAAGATGACGAGCACATCTGCAACGGAGAAAAAATCGCAGACTGCGCCGCTTATTTGAATCAATTCGAGCAAGTTGCTGCAATCGGAATCAATTGCACTTCCCCGCTGTATATTCCCTCGCTCATTCGTGAGATCAAAAAGAACAGCGACAAGCCAGTCATCGTCTATCCCAACTCAGGCGAAGTGTACGACCCCGTCACCAACACCTGGCACGGAGAAACCTCCTGCGACGCGTTTGGACATCAATCAAAGACTTGGTTTGAAAATGGAGCAAGTCTCATCGGCGGATGCTGTCGCACGACACCCGACCATATCCGCGAAGTGAAAAACCTGACGAATGCCTGATGAGGAACATCCGATGAATAATGAATTTTTCAGCGATGAAGACCCCATCGAAGAAAAACTTCCCTATCCAACGCGTCCGATGTACTTCCCCGATGGAACGAGCGTGGAGGAATTCATCATCCCTGAAGAAGACAAGGAAATCGTCCTTGAACAGTTGTATCCATTCTCGCCCCTCCCAAAATTGACCGATGTCATCTACGACCTGCATGCCGATAAAACCTTCGAAGTGCGGGAGTTTCGCGTCACGTGGGAACATGGCATGAATTATCTCGTCAGCCCTTTTTACCCCGAAAGCGGCGGCACAGTCATTGATTGGATGGACGAGAATTCATGGGTGGATGACGAATTCGATGAAGAAGATTTCAATGACGACGATTTCGGATTCACCGCCAATTAGCCTCCACTTTTCAACTTTCGTTCTAATTAACCGCCAACCCGACGGAGTCTCCCATGCACCTCACCAACATGATTACCGCTGTTGACCTACACGCCTGCGGCGAACCTGGCCGCGTTATCACTGGCGGAGTTTTGGATGTACCCGGCAAAACCATGTTCGAGAAGATGAAATACTTCGAAAACAATCTCGATGATATTCGTTTGCGAATGCTGCGCGAGCCGCGCGGATACCCCGCCTTGTGCGCCAATATCATTTTGCCGC
Organism: Candidatus Villigracilis affinis; assembly: GCF_016705895.1. Taxonomy (NCBI): domain Bacteria; kingdom Bacillati; phylum Chloroflexota; class Anaerolineae; order Anaerolineales; family Candidatus Villigracilaceae; genus Candidatus Villigracilis; species Candidatus Villigracilis affinis. The sequence continues at coordinate 83,582 of NZ_JADJKT010000039.1, forward strand.
CAACGCATCCACAAGCGGATGCAGGCTTCATCATCATGGAGCAGACCGAATATCCGCCCATGTCTGGGACAAACACCATCTGTGTGGCAACGACTCTCTTAGAGACGGGAATGCTCAAGATGACCGAACCAGTCACCGAGTTCATATTGGAAGCGCCCGCAGGGTTGGTCGGCATCCGTGCGGAATGCAAAGACGGCAAGGTCACAAAGGTCACGTTCAAAAACGTCCCCGCCTTTGCTGTGCATCTCGATATAAATGTGGAAGTTCCGCAATTGGGCACGGTCAAAGTGGATGTGGCGTGGGGCGGGATGTTCTACGTCATTGCAGATGCGGCGCAATTCGGATTGCAGATCACACCCGATGAAGGAAAAGATATCACGCGCATCAGTGAAATGGTCAAAGCCGCAACCGTGGAACAATATCCTGTGGTGCATCCTGAAAATCCCGAAATTATTGGCCCCACCATTTCACAACTTTCCGCGCCGCCCACGAACCCGAAGGCGCATCGCAAAAACGCAGTTACCGTGGCAACAGGCAAACTCGATTGGAATAATCCCTCCACATGGACGGGCGTGATTGACCGTTCACCATGCGGAACAGGCACATGCGCAAAGATGGCAGTGCTGCACGCAAAAGGTCAACTTGGTCTGAACCAGGATTTTTATCATGAAGGAATTCTTGGCACATTATTCACAGGCCGCCTCATCGAAGAAACACAGGTCGGGCCATACAAAGCCGTTGTCCCCACCATCGGCGGCACGGCGTGGATCACTGCCATTAATCAATTTGTCGTTGATCCCAGCGATCCATTTCCAAACGGATTCAAGGTTGGGGATATCTGGTAACAACACAACCAAATATTTTATTGGTCAAGAGGTGTCATATGGAACTTAGTTTTATTTTTCAGGTTATCTCAAACCTTGCCATTATTCTTGGCATTGTATTTGGTATTCTTAATCTGCGAAACTTTCAAAAAATGCGCAAGCGTGAAGCCGCCATTCTCATGTTAAATTCCTTTCAGACCAGTGAGTTCGTTAAAGGTTTATTGTATATTTTAGACCTTGATCACAACCCATCCAAAGAAGAAATCGACAGCCTCCCCCAGGAACAACATGTTTGTTTCTATATGCTGTTGGGAACATGGGAGCGGCTGGGCATCCTCGTATATCGCCGCGAAATCGACATTACGATGTTAGAAGATGCATATAGCGGCCCGATTATGCTTTCATGGGGAAAATTGGAGGCCTATATTTCAGAGGTTCGCGCGTCTTGGGGCCGTGAATCTGCTTTTGAATGGTTTCAATGGCTGGCAGAGCGGGTAATAGAACGTGATAAAAAAATTCAGTCCAAGCCTGCCTTCATTGCATACAAAAACTGGGAGAAGTAAAAATCTCTCATGCTGCTCCTCACCCACAAAGAAATCGAAAACCTGCTTGACCCCAGCGAACTCCTTGCCGCGTTGGAAGAGGGCTTCAAAACTTTGAGTGCAGGTCAACTCAACGTGCCGCCGCGCAACCAGGCCATTGCACCGAAAGGCCTGCTCGTGGGCATGCCCGCTTACATGCCAAACAAACTGATGTCGGTCAAGCTAGTCACCATCTTTCACGAAAACATCCCCGCACATCAAGCCACCATCACTCTTTTTGATTCAAACACAGGCACGCCCATCGCCTTCATGGATGGCGAATACATCACCGCCATGCGCACCGCTGCGGGCGCGATCCTTTCCATCAAACACCTCGCGCGTAAAGGCAGCAAGTCCATCGCCATCGTCGGCGCGGGTGTTTTAGGCGATGCACATTTACAAATGATCGGAACTTTGAGCGGCATCGAAAAAGTTTGGATCGCTTCGAAAGACATTTCCAAAGCCCGGGCATTGGCCGCCCGCGCTTCCAACGCCCTCGCAGTTGATTCCGTCCGAGAAGCAGTTTCCAACGCGGACATTGTGTGTCTGTGTACATCGTCGCTGGAACCCGTCATCAAAGCTGAATGGCTCAAGAAAGGCACACACGTCTCATCCGTCGGCTACCGCCCGCCTGGCGGAGAATTGCCGCGTGACCTCGTGGAAACCAGTCACATCTTCGTGGAATCAAAAGTCGCATTTCAAGCGCCTCCCGTCGGCAGCGCCGAATTGCAGGGACTGAATCCAGAGTTCGGCACAGAAATGGGAGAATATCTGCTCGGTCAAAAACCTGGCCGCAGAGACGAAAACGAAACGACCATTTATAAATCCATGGGTCATGCAATGGAAGATCTGGTCACCGCGAATTTGGTTTATCAAAAAGCGATTGCACAGGGAATCGGAACGACATTTGAGTTATGACGGTGGACTGTGAACCATGGACGGTAGTCCACCGTCCATGGTTCACAGTCTATTTATCAAAATGCAAAATCACCAGATTTCCGTCAAAGGATTTGGCCATCTGTTCGGGGATATTGCCCAGCGTATCGGCCACGCGCTTGCGTGAACCGAAACCTGGCAGAATAATGAAATCACTGACCGCTTCATGCACCAGCTTTTCAGGTTTGAGTTGATCCATGAGAACCTCGAGTGTAACGGGGTGATCCTCCCGCGCAATCACCAGCAAGGCTTCGAGGTTTTGCATGTAACTTGAATCCGCGCGGATGAGCAGGGGGACGTTCAACGATTTGGCAAAAACAATCGTGGCTTCCAACATGCGGCGCAAAGCGATTGGCGGAACGGAGGTTGCAGGCACCACAAAAATAACCCGCGTCATGCTGTTCAATGGCAGGGGCAGCTTTCCAACCATAACAGGCGTATCTGAACCCCAAATGACTTCATCCAACACAGAGCCGAGCACGTTCTCACGCAGGGTGCGCCTGCCGCGCCAGCCCATGACGATGAGCGAGGCATTTTCTTCATGCGAGGTGTGCAAAATTCCCTGCGCATGCGTCGAGGCCATGCGCGGAATGAGTTCGATCTCGGTTTCGGGATCGTTCAAGGCATCAGTGACACGTCCGAGCATTTCTTTGTGGAGGCCGAAACTGGTTGCGCCGCCGTTCAGTCCTTTGTCGTTGGACACGCTCACAGCAAAAACCTTTCCCTTGGAAGTACGCGCCAGCAGACTGGCAAGCGAGACCAATCCTTCAGCCTGCTTCACATCCACAACGGGGACGAGGATTCTGCCAAAAAGAGGCACCTGCTCATCGTCTGTCGACACAGTTTGCAGGTCAGGGGCGAAGCGCTGGACGATTAAAGGCGAAGTGATCGAGGTGAGGAGAATCATCAAGATGGCTGCGTTGAACAGGGTGGTGTCAAAAAGTCCAGTTTCCAAACCGATGACGAGAGTCGGGATGGTGACTGCGGCCTGTGCGTGCGAAAGGCCGTAGACGGTCCAGAATTCGGATTTGGTGTATTTGTAGATTCTGGCTGTGATCCACGCGGCGATGAGTTTGGAGACGTACGCGACGATGGTGACGCCGATGGCGACGATGATGGTCTGCGGGCTTTTGAGGAAGGTCAACGGGTCGGTGATGAGACCGCTGTAAAGTAAAAAGATGGGAATGAAAAACGATTCGCCGATGAAAAGCACATGCCCCGCAACAGGGCTGTGACGCGGCAGCATGGAGTTGATCGCCAATCCCGCGAGAAATGCGCCGACCACTTCATGCACGCCGATGAGTTCGGCGGTGAATGCGGCGACGAATAACGCGACGATGACGAATTGAAATTCAACGGCGCGGCCTGTCAGCTTTTGGAAAATGAATTTGCCGAGGCGCGGCAGACCAAAAATGATCGCGGCTGTGAAAATGGTAAGCAAAACAAGCAACTGGGCAAAATACCCAAACGTAATGCCGCCGCCAGATTTTGCACCCAGCACCACCGCAAGGACGATGAACGCGCCGATGTCGGTGAGGACGGTTGCGCCTGTGGTGACAGCCACCGCTTCGTTGCGCGCCACACCAAGTTTGGTGAGGATGGGAAAGGCGATCAGCGTGTGCGATGCAAACGCGGAACCCAGCAGAATCATGCCGAGCCAATCGATGCCAAGAATGTAGCCAAGCCCCATGCCCATAAGCTGTGGGAATATAAATGTGATGATGCCAAAAATGAGGGCTCGCGTGCGAACCTTCATGAATTGGTTAATATCCACCTCGAGGCCTGCGCTGAACATGAGATACACAAGGCCGATGGTGGAAAGAAATTGGATGCGGTCGTTATCTTCCAATAAGCCAAACCCATGTGGGCCAATAAGCATGCCGCCAATGATGATTCCGATGATGCCAGGCAGTTTCAGTTTTTCTGATAGCAGCGGCGTGATCAAAATGATTGCCATGATGATGAGGAAGAAGCCGACGGGTTTTTCGAAGAGTTCAAGAAGCATGGGGGAAGAGACCTTTTGGAGGATGAAAGAAGAAAGAATAGAAAGTGAGAGTGGAAAGTGGATCGTTTCGCAGCAAATCACCGATCGCTAATCGCCAAATGCAGTTGCCAAAAACTGTGGAGGTTTGCGTACTTTGGTGGCTTGCTCGAAGGCGTAGGCCAGTTTGATGAGGGTGGGTTCCTGCCAGGCGGTTGAGAAAAACGAAATACCCACAGGCAAACCGAAGATATAGCCCGCAGGCACAGTGATATGCGGATATCCCGCAACGGCCGCGGGCGATGTGCTTTCCATATCCCAGTTGGTCGAGTCGCCGTTGGCAAGGTCAATCATCCACGCGGGGCCGCCTGATGGGACGATGATCGCATCAAGTTTATATTTTTTCAGCGCGGCATCGATTCCGTTTTTGCGGGTGAGTAAAAGATTTTTAGCAAGCGCTTCGCGATATTTTTTGTCACGCAAACTGCCCTTTTCCTGCGCCGCAAGCATGTGCTCCTGCCCAAAGTATTGCAGCACACGCGTTTTGTTTTCTTCGTTGAACTTGATAATCTCGGCCATCGTCTTCAATTTCGAATTCGAGCCAGCGAGATACTTGTTCAAATCTGCTTTGAATTCGTAGTGCAGCACGTCCACTTCAGTGGCGCCGAATTTGTTGAAGTTCAGCACATTCGCAGGGTCAACGATGACCGCGCCCTGCTGTTTCATCGCTTCAATACTGGCTTCAAAAATTTTGATGATACGGGCATCGGTTCCACACATGTTGCGTGCCACGCCGATGCGCGCGCCTTTCAATCCATTTGGATCGAGGAATTTGGAATAATCCTTCACGATGTGCTTTGATCCACGCTTAGTGGACGGGTCTTTCTCATCCGTGCCTGTCATGGCCCCGAGGAGAATCGCCGCATCTGCGACAGTCCTTGCCATTGGACCAGCCGTGTCCTGACTGTGCGCGATGGGAATGATTCCGCTGCGGCTAAGCAGGCCCAGCGTGGGTTTGATGCCCACGATACCATTCGTCTGCGCGGGGCAGATGACCGAGCCATCGGTTTCAGTGCCGACCGCCGCCGCACAAAGATTCGCCGCCGTTGCCGCGCCCGAACCAGAAGATGACCCGCAGGCAGAGCGATCCAACGCATAGGGATTGTGCGTCAATCCACCGCGTGACGACCATCCACTGATGGAACGTCTGCCGCGGAAATTGGCCCACTCGCTCAAATTGGTTTTGCCGAGAATGATCGCGCCTGCCTTGCGAAGCTGTTTGACGATGAAGGCGTCACGCGGGGCGATGTGACCTTCCAACGCAAGCGAACCTGCAGTGGTTTGCATTCGGTCACGGGTGTCGATATTGTCTTTGATTAGGATGGGAATGCCGTGGAGCTGACTCCGCACTTTGCCAGCACGCCGCTCCTCGTCAAGTGTGGAAGCGATGGACAAGGCGTCTGGATTCGTTTCGATGACGGAATTCAATTTCGGTCCGCGGCGGTCGACGGAATCGATCCGCTCCAAAAACAATTCGGTGAGTTGACGTGAAGTCAACTCACCTGAGGTCATTTTCTTTTGCAGTTCTGAAATGGTCTGTTCCTGCATATCAGCGCCCACCACCGGTGATGTAATGTTCAAGTTGGGAGATAAGGAATTGCTGCACATCCACCACTTCCTTCAGCACATCGCGGACGGAGATGAGGCCGAGCAGATCCGTGCCGTCAAATACAGGCAGGTGGCGAATGTTCTTGTCGATCATCAACGCCATGCATTCTTCAAGGGGCTGACCCGCCTCCACGTAAACCACTTTTGAGGTCATGATGTCGCGGACCCTTGTTTCTTTGGCGGTCTTGCCTTCCAGCTCCAGCCTTCGCACGCAGTCACGTTCGGAAAGGATTCCCTCCACTTTTTTCCCGCTTAATACCATCAAGGCACCCGTGTTATGTTTTGCCATCATTACAAGCGCAGCGTACACGGTTGCATCAGGGAGGATGGAGAAAACTTCGCTCCCCTTCTTACGGATCATATCGCGCACTGTGGACATAGACATCTCCTCGGCTGAAATTTTTCAAAGTATAGGCTGAAATCCGCAACCTGACAAGAACGGGTACAATTGCCAAAAATTTCATTCTTCAGGAGAAACATGAAAACACAAAGTGGATTGGAATATATTGAGATCGAGGCAGGCACAGGCGCACAGGCGGTGGCAGGAAAATCCGTCAGCGTGCATTACACGGGTAAATTTCAAGACGGCAAAGTGTTCGACAGTTCCATCCCGCGCGGGGAGCCGATCACATTTCCGCTTGGACGCGGCAACGTCATCAAAGGCTGGGACGAGGGTATCGCACTGATGAAGGTCGGCGGCAAGGCACAGTTGATCATTCCACCGGATCTGGCCTACGGTGAAAGAGGCGCAGGCGGGGTCATTCCTCCCAATGCCACACTGGTTTTCGATGTGGAATTGGTTTCGGTGCAGTAAATAATTCGCCGCGAATTACGCGAATTTTCGCGAAAGGGTTGAACGAGAGCAGCCGACGCAAATTAATTTGCGTCGGCTGCTCTCGTAGGGCGGGCTTATATGCCCGTCTGTTTTCGTCAAGCTTAAAGCTTGACCTACGATTAATAGGCTGGCTTTTTTACAAGACAGGCATCGCACATTTCGTTGACGATCTCATTCACGGCGGCTTGAACTTCCGCGCTTACGATCTCACCGACGTCGTTCGATTTCGGCTGAATACCGATCAAGGCTACATCACAATGAAGTTCCAAAGTCAGGTAGCGGGCCAGCATGGAAAGCGGCAGACTATGCGTGGAGGCACTCATGCCTTCGATGGCTTGTATCGGCACCCAACAGATCGCGCCAGGGACATCCCGCATTTCGGCGGCATCCACCAACAAAACCAGATTGGGGGCGAATTCACGCAGTTCACCCGTCACATTTTCGGGGGCATGGCCTGCCTGAATCACGAGGACATGATTCATCCCAGCCACATGCTCACGGCGAGTCAATTCGCGCGCAACGAGAATGCCCGCGCCATCGTCATTGCGGAGCGGATTCCCGATCCCCACCACTGCCACGCGCGGCAGATCACCCAATCGGTTTGTCAACTGGTTCAGCAGCTGGTTTAGAGACGTTTTCCAAGAGTTGTTTGATATCTTCATCTTTTCCATAGTACACCGTAAATTCCTTTTTATTGAGAGCTGCGTGTTCCCAATCCTGGCTGGTCATACCCATACATTTGAATTTGCAATTCACAGCACATTGGCCACAGTAAATACACTGGTCCATATGATATTTCAGAACAAATCTTTTGGCGGCGCGGTCAAGCGTGACCAGTTCAATCGCTTTGGATGGACAATCCTTTACGCACAGGCAGCAGCCCGTACAGGCAGATGGGTCGTAGAACAAGTTGCCGCGATATCGCTCAGGCGCGCGGGTCTTTTCGAACGGATACAGCTGCGTACTTGTCTTTTTGAAAAACGACGCGACGATATCCTTGAGCATGGTTCCGATCTTCATGGCAGGAATCCTTTCACTAAAATGATGACAAGAAGCTGCGCCAATACCAATATAGCACCAAAGCGCCACCAAAGCCCGACGGTCTGGTCGATGCGCAGACGGGTCAACAATGACTGAAGCATGGTCATGCCCAGGAGCAGAATCAGCGTTTTGAACAGGAACGACGGAACACCATTCAACCCGCCCAGATAGAACGAAGCTACAAGACACAACCCAACGATCAATTCCACTGATTTGCCGATCTTGAACATGGCAAGGCCGCGTCCGCTGTATTCGGTGAGCGCGCCAGCGACGATCTCGGTTTCTGCTTCGGGAGCATCAAATGGAGGCAGTTCGAGCTTGCCCATCAAACCGATCAACGCCACGATAAACCCAACAGGCTGGGTGAGGATAAGCCAATGATCTTGGGTAAATCGATTGATGGTGTTGATCTGCCAGCTGCCAGCCACCAGCGCTGGACCCAACAGCGCCAACAAAAAAGGCGCTTCATAGGCAAACAACTGCGTCAGGGTGCGCGTGGCACCGATCAGTGAAAAGCGGCCGCTGTTGTTCCAGCCAGCCAGGCCCACACACATGGTCGGCAGGCTGAGCAGGTAAATGGTCACGATCAAATCACCGGGGAAGTTGGAAGCGGGTGTTAATCCCATTAATGGCACGTACAAGGCGGATGTCAACGCACCCGCAAGCGCGGCGACGGGCAATCCAAAAAACAGGTACGGATTCACAATGGCGGGCGTGATCTGTTCCTTCGCAAACAACTTGACCGCATCTGCAAAGGGCTGAAACCAGCGCGGACCGATGCGGTTTTGAAAACGAGCCACCAGCTTGCGGTCAACCCATTCGTAAAACATGCCAACCAAAATCAACGTTAACCCGGCGGGAAAGATCAGGAGAGTAATGAGAGGGGTAAGTGTGTTCATCGTTTGTAAAATTCGATTCCATACTCGCGTAATTGTTTCCAGGACCAGGTCTCATTGGTGCTGGGACGATTGACGGTGACAACGCGGTCATTGCATGAAAAACACGGGTCCATGCCAGCGATCAACATGGGCACATCGGCCAGTTGATGCCCCACCGCTTTTTCGAGCACAGAGACCCAGTTACATAGGCTGGGTGTGCGGATGTGAACTCGCGCGGGGTTTTCCCCACCCTTGCTCTTAATGTAATAGAACAATTCTCCGCGCGGCGCTTCGATGCGGGAAACGGTTTCCCCGGCGGGAATCTTGCGCGGCATACGGGTTGTCAGCGGACCTTCAGGCAGGTTATCGACGATCGTGCGCATGGTGAAACATGAAACCAGCAATTCCTTCAAACGAACGACACAGCGGGCTTCCAAATCGCCATTGGTTTCCATCACGAGGCTGACAGGGAAATGATGATACGCACCGTAAGGCGCTTCGAGGCGCACATCGCGCGACAGCCCGGAAGCGCGCGCAGTTGGGCCAAGCAGACCGAATTTTTCCGCTTCATCCCGAGAGATGGTGCCGATGCCGCGGGTACGATTCAGGAACATCGCATCTGTCGTCACTACTTCAAGATAATGGCGAATGCGTGTTTCGAGATAGGTAAGTCCTTCTTTGACGGCTTTGGCTTGTTCGGCACCAATGTCACATTTCACGCCGCCTAATACATTCGCAGAATAATTGACACGGTTGCCAGTGATCTGCTCAAGTAGATTCATCACAGTTTCGCGGTCACGCCACGAGTACATGAACAAGGTATCAAAGCCCGCTTCGTGTGCGGCCACACCGAGCCACAATAAATGACTGTGAACACGTTCCAATCCCGCGATCAATTCACGGATCGCCTGCGCACGCGGCGGAGCTTCCACCTGCGCCAGTTTTTCAACACCGAGGCTGTAAGCCATTGCGTGTGTGTGCGAACAGATTCCGCAGATCCTTTCGAAGAGATACAGGTTCTGGATCCAGTTGCGGCTTTCGGCGGCTTTTTCGATTCCGCGGTGTGCATATCCGAGCCGCATTTTGGCTGCGGTGACAATTTCTCCGTCCACCGTAAATTCAAAGTGGCCAGGCTCCTTGAGTGCAGGATGCTGCGGGCCAATGGGGATTACGAATGTGTTTCCGCCGACCACTCCCTGCTCAGGCAATTCGTCGGCGCGGCGACCCGCTACCGGCGCGGCTTGCTCGATTGAAAAATCCGCTCGAAGCGGGTACACCTTTTCGGGCCAGTCATCTGGTAGAAAAAGGCGCTCACTCACTTTTGATCCGCTAAAAGCAAAGCCCAACATTTCCTGCAACTCGCGTTCAAAGAACGATGCAGATGGGATGATATCCGCGATGCTTGGCAGGCAGGCATCGGATTCACGAGGTAAATGGATTCGTAATGAGGTAATCGCAGGGCCGTTGCAAAAATGATAGAGCGCCTCCAATTGACCGACTTCAATTCCGAGGTCTGTTCCGGTGACCGCAGATAAATAACCCCAGCGGGCGGCCAGCAAGGCACCGACTGCGGCGCGCAGGTCATCCACTTGAATCGCCACATCCAAACGGTTCACCTCCGGGTGAAATGTCTCCTTGCACCATGGAGCAAGAAACTGCTCGGCATCCTTTAAAGTTTGTTCGATGTTCATGCGGGGATCTCCTCTACATTGACCGGCCTTGCCATTTTGCGCGGCTCGTCGCCCTTTAGGCTGGCAAGCAATTGAACAATGCCATCAATGATCGCCTCAGGGCGCGGCGGACAACCCGGGATATAAACATCCACTGGGATGACCTCATCCACCGAACCGCCAACGTTGTAACAACCTTCGAAGACGCCGCCCGAGATGCTGCAAGACCCCACCGAGATGACGAACTTCGGCTCGGGCATCTGCTCATAGGTGCGGATCAAACGCTCCCTTGCCTGACGTGTAACTGGTCCAGTCACGATCAACACATCCGCATGCCGGGGACTGCCCTCCAGCTTAATGCCGAAACGTTCCACATCGTAACGCGGGGTCAGTGTGGCGAGGATCTCGATGTCACAGCCGTTGCACGATCCGCTATTGAAATGCACAGCCCAAATGGAATTCAGCCGCGCCCAAGTGCGGACTTTTTTGATGATCTGTTTCCAGAATTGCTCATTGTTTTTATTCATGGTTTTACCTTTATCCAGACCCTAAAGGTTTTAAAAACCTTTAGGGTCTCAAACTTTCATCCAAGGATTAAAGCGACCAGGGCAAGGATCAGCCCCAGCAAATAAATACCTGTGACAGAAGAAAGGTCACTGCTGCCGATCATGATGATTCCCAAATGCAAGACCGCAAAGAACAACGCGATCACAAAGAATTGACGATAGCCCGGCGCGGCGGGTACGGGGTCATAATCCTCTCCGCTTGCGTAGGGCTCCGATTTGAACTGGGATTTGCGGCCTCTTGCTGAAAACAATCGCCCCAGCCCTGAAGCTGCGGAAACAACCAGAAAATAGATCAGAAAGGCAAATACGGGAGTAAGAATAAAATTATTCATGGCTTATCTTCCAAACATTGCGATGAAAGTTTGCGCCGCAGGAGCGGTGACCCAATTCATCAGCTGAGGCACAAAGCCCAAAACAATGACCGCAAGCATCATGAGCAACAATGGCAGGGTAATTGCCATCGGCAAAGGCTTGCCCGCCAGCACCTGCTCGGAGGGTGATTTACGATACATCAAATTGACCAGCGGCGCGTAATAGGCCAGTGAAAGCACACTATTGAGCGCCATAAAGATCATCAGCGCAGTGACCCAATTATTCTGAACTTGAAACCCTGCTACAAAAATCTGCCATTTCGACATGAAGCCAGCCAATGGCGGCAGGCCACCCAGTGCCAGCACTGCAATGCTGAACGCCAATGCAACCAGCGGATATTTCTGCGCGGCACCAGCAAGGTCGGTCACTTTCAGGGAGGCGTGCGAGTCGTTCTGCAGGAACATGCCATAGATCAACGCGCCAACTGCCAGAAACGCCAGACCCTTCATCAGCATGTGCGTGAACAGATGAAAGAATGCACCCTGCGCTCCAAGCTCGGCACCGGAATAAAACGCCACACCCAACCCCAGCAAAATGTAACCGATGTGACTCAGACTCGAATACGCAAGCAGGCGTTTCACCATCGTCTGTCGCAACGCCAGCAAATTACCATACAGAATATTCAATGCACCAAACGACATGAACAGGATGCCCCATGAGATCGAAAACCCTGGCAACACTGAAAGCGCGCGCAGCATTGCGATTAACCCAGCTTCGATGACCACCCCCGAAAGCATCGCGCTGATTCCGCTCGGCGCCTGCGAATGTGCGTCGGGCAGCCAGGTGTGCAGCGGAACGATTGCCACTTTCACCCCGAAGCCGATGACGAACAAAGCGCCCGCACCAAGCAACGCCCAGCGGTTCACTTCAGACCTACTGATTGCTTCGTGAATCCCGGACATATCCAACGTCCCGGCATTGGCTAAAACCAGAGCCACACCCAACAGTACGAGCACCGAACCCACCGCACTTTGCACGAGATATTTCATCCCCGCTTCGAGGGAGGCAGGTTGTTCACGATAAAAAGCCACCAGCAAATATGATGAAACTGCCATGCCTTCGAACCACACCCAAAGATTAAACAGGTCGTCTGCACAGGCGAGGCCGATCATCAATCCGATCATCGCCAGGAGCATGGCATAGTATTTTTCCTCGCCCACTTCACCAGCCATGTACGGGCCTGAGAACAGGATCACCATCGTCCCAAGCACGAGCACCATCGCCGCTACAAGCAGACTGATCCCATCCACGCGCAGCCAGATGGATTCAATGTTGAATTCGAGCAGGCCGCCTGTAAGAAAGGTTCGAACGGAAAAGACAAAGGGAACCCATGCAAGCAAAATCGCCAGCAGGGCTAGTCCACGCACGAGATAGGAACGACGCTGAAGAACAACTTCATGTGTCCCCAGCCGCCCGGACAAATACACCACGGGGGAGGCAATCAGCGGGATCGTAATCATCCAGATGAAATTCAAAAGGTTCATAATGCTCCCCCCCATACCAAAGCCGCAAGTACGACCAGCAGCGCGCCAACAATGGCGAGGATATTCCAATTCAACTGGCCTGTTTGTGTGGCGCGTAATTTCTCAGCGCTGTTCGAAACAAGGCTGACGACAAAACGATTGACAGGTTCAAATCCGAAGGAAGATTCGGTCAGTGTACTCAACCAGGCGGGGCTTTCCGAGAGTGCAAACTTCCGTCCGAAGGCGAAGAAGAGGCCCAGGCCGAGAGTCACTACCAGAAGAGCGAACCAGGTTGCGGGTGCGAAGCTGATCGCTTTGATCATCTCCAGGGTGGATTCTGCTTCGATTTCATGAAAAGGCAGGGACGCAGATAATATTCCATTCAATCCACCAAAGAGGAGCCAAGTGGTGAATGTGCCGATGGATAACACGGCCAATGAGATTTTCATGGCGATGCCAATGGGATGAATGTGCAGTGCTTCGCGCGGTGTGCCGAAGAAGACCATCCAAGTCATGCGGAAAGTGTAAAAGGCGGTGAGTCCTGCGCCGAGAAGCATGAGGGCGTATGCCCACATCGGGGAATGTTCGAGGCCGACTTCGAGAATGAGTTCCTTGCTCCAAAACCCGTTGAAGATGGGAATGCCCGCCAATGCCAATGCGCCAATGATAAAGACATTGCGCGCGAAAGGCATCTTTGCGCCGAGGCCGCCCATGCGGCGCATGTCGCGTGTGCCCACAGCGTGAATGACCGAGCCTGCGGTGAGGAAGAGCAAGGCTTTGAAAACCGCATGGCTGAATAAATGAAACTGACTCGCCAGCACGCCGCCTGCGCCGATGGCATAAACCATGTACCCAAGCTGGCTGACCGTGGAATAAGCCAACGCGCGTTTGAGATCGGTGGCAGTCAGCGCCATGAAGGCAGTGATCAATGCAGAAGTTACACCCACAAGAATAACGGCTGTTTTCCAACCAGGGACGGATTCAAAAGCGGGATAAAAACGCGCCAGCAAATAAATGCCCGCGTTCACCATCGTGGCAGCATGGATCAATGCGCTAATCGGAGTCGGTGCTTCCATTGCATCGGGCAGCCATGTGTGAAATGGGAATTGCGCCGACTTGGCAGCAGCCGCAATCAAAAAACTAAAAGCGATGAACGAGAGTGCGGCAGTTGGGATTGTGTCTGCCCTCCCAAGCAGTTCTGAAATTTGAAAACTGCCAAGGTTGGCGTAGGAGATCAAAGCGCCTGCCAGCAATCCTACACCGCCCACTTGTGTAATGATCAAGGCCTTGATACCGCCCGCCACAGCTTTTGGGTCGTCGTTGTAGAAAGAGATCAATCCGTACGAACATAGCGCGGTGATCTCCCAGAAGAAGAAGGTGAAGAGCAAATTTCCGCTCAACACCAAACCCGCCATTGCGCCGATGAAGAACAACACCATAAAGTAGTAACGGCCGAGCTGTGCTTCGCCGCGCATGTAATCCACCGAAAACAAAACGGCCAGTGAACCAACGACGGTGGCGATGACTGTCAGCGAAACGGCGAGTCCATCAGGGGTGAAGGTAAGGCTGCCGAATGAAGTTCCAAGTGAAAGGTCAATGGCTGGCTGTGAATTGATAAATGCCAAAAGGATCAAGGAGGAAATGCCTGAAAGCAGGCTGAAGGCTACTGCAAATGTGTGCTGAATCTTTGGACGTGCGTCGCCAATCAGCCAAACGATGAGTGCACCAAGCCACGGGAACCCAATGATGAGAAGGATGAATATATTCGCCATATCAACCTCTCAACGTGGAGATCTCAGGCGCATCAAGTGTGCCGAAACGGCGGCGGACTTGAACCGCCAGGGCCAGCCCAACGACCGCCACGATCGTATCTGCCACAATGACCGTCGCAGCGATGGATTGTCCCAGCCCGAGGTTGCCGCTTACCTTCCCCGAGAAGACAAAAGCCAGCACTACGGCCTTGACCAGTATTTGCAGAACCATCACCACCTTGATGAGATTGCGCGTGATCAAGAGGCCATAAAAACCAACGCCGAGCAGGCTGACAATGCCAATCAGGATGATATTAATTTCAGTCAGTTTCATGAATGCCCTCCTTCAGCTTTGCCGGGGTTCTCTCAGAAAGCAATCCGAGAACACCCATCACGCCGGAGAAGATCAGAACGATTTGAATCCATACGTCGAGCACCCGTTGCTGCCAGAGTACACTGGCAAGGTCAACCGAGCCCATCAGGTTTTCAAATTGGGTAGCAGGATAGATCATCCAGCCCAGCAACAAGGTCACCGCAGCGACCACCGCAATCGCGAGCGGCTTCGAGATGACCGAACTTGGATCAAGCGCGTCCTCACCCACCACACTCAACGCATAGACCAACAACACGGTGACGAGCCCCGCCCCCACGGAGAGCTCCATCACTGCCACCTGGGTTGCGCCCAACATGAATAACACAACCGAGATCAGCGCGCTGATACATGCCAGATATATCGTTGACGAAAGAATACGTTTTGATACGATGGCGCGATAAGCGCAAAAAATAGCCCCCGCTAGAAGCAGTATGTACTCAACTCTTTCCATTTTTATTACGGCCTCCGAAACTTGTTGAACAAAGCGTTTTTGCCTTTGCCTCCACGGTGCAAAAATACCATTCTCAATTGTGAAATATACCACAAATAAAGAAAGGCATCAGTATCTTTAGTCACTCCCCTGTCATACCTTTTATCATGCTTGGATTTCAAAAATATATCCTTATATATCTGGCAAAGATTGTTATTCTTTTCTAGATATCCTTACGAAGAAATAAAACATCAAGAAACGATCACAATTGGTTGGTTTCGGAAAAAGAAATGACCTGATCTTCCGTTTTCAGCACTTGTTTGTAAAACAATCCGCCCTGAAATGATCCACGGGGCATTGTTCGTACTCTTTATCTTTTGACCTTTATCTCAACATACAAACATTGATCTCGTCATCCCATTTACAGGCATAGGAATTACGAATACAAGTGGTCTCAGATTTGATACGGGAACACACGTCCACGGGCTGGCTGCATTTGAGTGTGGTCACATCGAGCGTGACACAGCCCGGGCCGGCGAGTCTGATCTCGCCTGGCGAGCAGGCTCCGAGGTCCCGATTGAACGTGGACCCTGGGGAGCAACCAGGGTAGGTACCACCGGTTACGGCCTGGCAGCATTGGAATGTGTCACTGTAGGTAAATCCAGCCGCACAGCCCGAATAGGTTTGAGCCGCCAGCGGAGCGTTGTTGATGCCGATCGGCGCTTCGGCCAATCCATTCGGTGGGACGCACATCCCAGCAAGATCGTCATAATACAAACCGTTCGGACATTCTCCATTGGCATTCGTTGAGACCACGCAGGTTTGCTGTCCGCCTCGGTCCACCAAATTATAACCAGCGGGACATCCCGCTACGCTTAATTCATTAGGCACCGGCGCATAATTACAGGAATTGGTGACAGGGTCTAGTGTGTACCCGGGGTCACAGGTCGGTGAAGCACCCGTGATATCCGGGGAATTGCTGCAGGTTGGATTACAAACTGTGATCTCGTTCGTGGCTTCCTGTGCGAATGGCCCAACACAAGTGAGTACGCGCTGGCCATCCACAACCGCTTCTTCACATTTCAAGTTTTCGCCAGTTTGATAAATTGCTCCTGGGGAGAGGCTGACAGTAGCAAAGCTCCGCCCCACCGCGCAGTATTGACCCGCCACTTCTGCCTCAGGCAATTCACATCCATTCGAAACGATCACGCCCGAAGGAATATAAGCTGAAAGCTGGCAATACGGAGCAAACAACTGCGGCTGCGGAACCGTGCATCGGAAGCCAATATCGCGGGTGTGATATCCCTGAGCGCCGAAATGCCGAATCGCAGATTCGATCAGCTCAGGGTCGGTCTCGAACGAACTTCCACGAATTACCCGATATTGACCACTATCAGGTCCAGTTGGGTTCGCGGCTGGCGCTTCGTTGTAGTAGGCTTCGGCATACCAATCATTTACCCATTCAAAGAGATTGCCCGCCATGTCATACAAGCCAAACGGGCTTCCGCTCTCGGCAAAAGCATCCACTTCGGTGGTGCGGCCAAGACAATAACCAAAATTCAAAAAGTCGCAGGCGGGCTCGTCGTTACCCCACGGATATAAATTACCAGAAAGGCCGCGAGCCGCTTTTTCCCATTGCGCTTCTGTCGGCAATTGTCCATTGGCCCAGCCGCAGTAGGCTTGAGCTTGATCCCAAGTTACACCCACCACGGGATGATTGGCATATTCGGGATTGCTGAACACCAGGTCCACCCAATTCCTCGGTGGGAGCGGTGCAGGAACCAACCGCCACACACTGTGTGAACATACGGTTGGTCACCTTGGTTTGGTAGATCCAAAAACCGTCTAATGTCACATTGCGCACGGGCGCATCGAAACCGCCGTTCCCCATCACGAATTCACCAGGCGGAATATAGATCAAATTACTTCCATCGATCCATCTCACCTTGTCACCGCTTTGCGGGCCGGAGAGATTCACAGGCACTAAAGTTGCGGTCGGCTCGATCACTCCCTCGGTCGGAGGCAGTGACGTGGCAGTCACCACGACCACCACAGGCGTCGGCGAGCCACAGGCCGACAGAATTATTGTAAGTATCAGGCCATACACCCAAAACACGTAACGAGCTTTTTTCATTAAATCTCCCTTTTCCCGCAGGGCATGCGAGACGCCCGTTATTATAATGCAGGGTCAAAATTTCATTTTGCGCGCCGAATCTCCTCCACCGCCTGCGGATTCACCAGAGACGATGTGTCGCCCAACTCCAGCCCCAGATACGCCGAGCGAATCAACCGCCGCATCACCTTGGCATTGCGTGTTTTGGGCAGATCAGAGACAAACAGGATGGCCTTCGGCGCCAGCGGCTTGCCCATTTCTGCCACAACCATCTCATGCAGTTCTTGACGAAGAGCATCGCTTCGTTCTACCCCGGGCCTGGTCACTGCGAAAAGGATCAATTCACTCCCCTTGACATCGTGCGGCACCCCGATTGCCGCCGCCTCCACCACAGAATCGTGCCTCACGAGAATCGACTCCACCTCGGCAGGCCCAAGCCGCTTCCCCGCAATCTTGATCGTATCGTCCGAACGCCCGAGGATATACCAAAGCCCGTCGCTGTCAATCGCAGCGAAATCGCCGTGGACCCACACATTTTCCCAGCGCGACCAATAGGTATCAAGATAGCGCTGCCTGTCATTCCAGAAACCACGCGTCATACCGATCCATGGCGCTTTGATGACCAATTCGCCCACCGCATTACGAATAGATTTCCGTTTTCATCCACGACATCCGCATCCATGCCGGGGCAGGCCGCAGAAAATGCGCACGGCTTCAACGGCATGAGCGGATTTCCCATCACGATTCCACCTGAAATTTCGGTACCGCCTGAGTAATTAATGATCGGGCGTTTCCCTTCCCCGACCTTCTCGAATAACCACATCCACGGGTCGGGGTTCCACGGCTCGCCTGTCGATGCAAAGCACTTGAGCGAGGAAAGGTCATGCTTCTTGAAATGCTCATCTCCCTGCGGGATCAACGAGCGGATCAAAGTCGGTGAGACCCCCATTTGATTGATCCCATGTTTCTCGACCAATTCCCACAAACGGTCTGGCGCAGGAAATCAGGTGCGCCGTCATAAAGAAACATTGTCGCCCACAACAGCAGACTTCCAAACACCTGCCACGGCCCCATCATCCAACCCATGTCGGTCATCCAGTAAATCACATCCCCTGCATGCACATCCGTCCCAAACGCCATATCCTGCGCGGCTTTGACAGGGAATCCACAATGGGTGTGAACTGCGCCTTTCGGCTTGCCGGTCGTGCCTGAAGTATAGATAATCATCAACGGGTCTTCGGCACTGGTCTTTTCAGCTTCGCACTCTGATTGTTGATCAACCAACTCATGCCACCAATGATCTCTTTCCTCTTTCATCTTTATCGCCTGCCCAGTCCGCTTTAAAACGATCATATGCCGCAACGAACCAACCTGCTCCGCTGCCTCATCCGCAATGGATTTCATCTCGACGGCCTTGCCGCGTCGATAGGCGCCATCCGCCGCGAAGAGTGCCTTCGCATTTGCATCCGCCAGCCTTGAAACAATCGCTCCTGCGCCGTAACCCGAGAACAACGGCAAAATGATTCCGCCGATCTTTGCGATGGCAAGCAATGCGATCACGATCTCGGGAGTCATCGGCATGAAAATGCCGATCGCATCTCCCTTGCCCAACCCCAGTGAGTGCAAGGCATTTGCAGTTTTATTCACTTCTTTATAAAGCATTTCATAAGTAAAAGTCTTTGTAATTCCCTCTTCCCCTTCAAACACCACTGCTCGCTTCGTGTGTCCACTGGCTGCTGATAGCTGGTATTTATCCACACAATTATGGACGATATTCATCCGCCCATCCACGCACCATTTCGGGAATTGAATTCCTTCTGAAAGGTCGACTACTTTGGAATAGGGTTCGTAAAATTGAATGTCGAGGAATTTCAATACCGCATCTGTGAACCACGCCACATCACTCGTGGACTTTTGCATGAGTTCATCAAAATCGCGGATGCCGTGCAGGCGCATGAACGCCGTCAGGTTAGCCTGCTCAATATGGTCAGACGTGGGGCGCCAAATGATCTCACCGCCGAATGTAAATTGTTCGGTCATGGGGAAGTTCTCCTCTGAATTGGGTTGGTCCGATTCTATCGCAACTTGCTTTTATAATTGCCCGACTTGGAGAACTCAAAACAATGACTCAAACCTTTCACTGTACTGGCTGCGGCGCGCCCAATAAACCCGAAGCGGGTCAAATCAGCATGGCCTGTGCCTATTGCGGAATCACACTCACCATCCCCGAAGAACTGCGGACGAGGGCCATACCCAGGGTGGAAAAAATTCAACCGAAGGCAAAACCAGTTGTCAGTTTGGAAAAAGAAGCGCCCGAACTTCTTCGCAAAGCCCAGCCCCTCGCCATCAAAGCCTGGAATATGTACGCCTACTGGACGTGGATCCGTTGGGTTCTTCCCACCTGCCTCACCATTTTCGTTGTCGGCTTTTTCATTTGCATGGCGCTGGGCGCATTGCCTTTCGTTTTTAATTTATTCCGCTAGTTTGATCTTCACGAACAATCTATCTTTTGCCGTACGGGCGATATCTTCAGCGTTCGGCTTTTCATTTTCGACACGGACACCCATTGGCCTGGCCGCCTGCGGAACGTGGCGCAGATATTCGTACATTCGCGCCTCTACGGATTTTTCATCCAGCTCAACATCAGCTGTGCCTTGAACAGGCTTGCGCTTCAGCAGCATGCCCACTTGTGCGCCGCCCTGCAGGTTCTTCCACCAGGTCCGCTCGCGGCTGGTGATGACCCATAGATAATCATTTTCGACATAATAGCCAACAGGGGTTGTATACGTCTTCCCAGTTTTACGCCCCGTGATGGTAATAAGCATCATGCCATTACTTAACATGCCATGAAACGGTGAACGCAAGACCCACGCCATAAAATCATTTCCGTTCATAAATTCTCCTTTGCCATGCTTTATACACGCAAGGTCAGTGTATCAAAACCAACATTCAAAGTCACGGGCCAAATATCATCTTCAAGGCTATAATTAAGTAACCCACTTCAGGAGAAGCCCCATGTCGAATGTATACGCATCTCATCATCCCCTCATCGCCCACAAACTATCGCGTTTGAGAGATAAGAAAACTGAACCCAAGAAGTTCCGCGAACTCGTCAGAGAGATCGCGGGACTTCTTGCATATGAAGCCACTGCCGACCTTGCCACAGTGCCAATCGAAATCGAGACCCCGCTCGAAACAATGACCGCCCGTCAATTGCAGGAAAAGATCGGCCTTATCCCCATTCTGCGCGCGGGGCTTGGCATGGTGGAAGGGATTTGGGAACTCATGCCGAGTGCTGAGGTCTGGCACATCGGCCTGTATCGTGACGAACATACCCTGCAGCCTGTTGAGTATTACAACAAACTCCCCGTGGACCCGCGTGTTTCGGTCTGCCTCATCCTCGACCCAATGCTGGCAACGGGCGGATCAGCCACGGCTACAGCCGATATTCTCAAACGTTGGGGCGTGACCAAGATCAAATTCGTCGGCTTGATCGCCGCACCCGAGGGAATCAAAGCCATGCAGGAGGCGCATCCCGATATCGACATTTTCATCGCCGCAATTGACGATCACCTCAACGAACGTGCCTACATCGTGCCTGGTCTTGGAGATGCAGGTGACCGCCAGTTTGGAACGGGATAGGTAAAGTTTCGCACACCCTCAAAAATGACAGACTATCTGCAGATCGATCATCAAAACATTGCCTACACACAGGCGGGTTCTCCGACGAATCCGCCTGTGTTGTTTCTGCACGGGATCATGTCTCATCGCGGCGTGTGGACTCGCACGATCGAAACGCTCCAACAGGATTTTCATTGCATCGCCATTGACCATCTGGGTTTTGGCAACAGCGACAAACCCCAGGACGGAGATTACAGCATTGCCAAACAGGCCGAGCGCGCGCTAAAAGTTGCCGATCATTTTGGCTTTGACAATTTCATTGTCATCGGCCATTCCATGGGCGGGCAGATCGCCACTTACCTTGCATCCAACCTCGCTCCAGAACGGGTGAACAAACTGGTCAGCGTGGATGGCGTAGTCACAGGCGAGCTTTCGAGCTGGGTGCAGAACTTCACACGCAAAACGGTTGACACAGCACACCACGTCCCAGCGCTTTACAGCACTTCGCTGGCAATTACAAAAACATCAAAGACGTATGCATGGTTCGTTTTCAGTCCCTGGTTTTTTAATATTCGCAAGCTGCCCTACGATCTTTGGGAACTCGACCGAAAAATGGCCTTCAACATAGAAATCGCCCACTCTACACCCAAAGCATGGGATTCGCTCAACGCCACCGACCTCACTGCTTCGATCAAAAATATCACCGCGCCAACACTGGTCATTTTTGGAGAGCAGGATGGCACCGTGCCTGTTGCACAGGCGCATGTTTTCAAAAAACAAATGTCCGTAGCGCAACTCATCTTGATCGAAAACTGCGGACATTTTCCGATGTATGAGGAATTCGACAAATACATCATGCCGCTTGAAAAATTCTTGAAACAATAAAAAAACACATTCAGTGCATCCGAACGCGCATGATTCGGCATTTCAACAACGCCTTCAAACTGTCGATATATCCTCACACCGGCCACAGGCATCACAACTCAAAAAGGAGACCATCATGGCTGAGCTAAAAACAAAAAAGACCGAAGCAAGCGTGGACGATTTTCTGAACGGCGTCAAAGACGAAGCAACAAAAAAAGACTGCCTCGAAATCGTCAAACTTATGAAGCAGGCCACAAAAGCAGACCCAAAGATGTGGGGCTCAAGCATCGTAGGGTTCGGCACACAGCACCTCAAATACGCCAGCGGCCGCGAACTGGACTGGATGGTCATCGGTTTCTCGCCGCGCAAACAAAACCTGACCCTGTACATTCCAGGAAGCTTGGAATCATATGCAGAGCTTCTTAAAAAACTGGGCAAGCATACAACAGGCAAAGGCTGTTTGTATGTAAAATCGCTGAAGGATGTAAATGCAAAGGTATTGAAAGAACTCATCCAACGCTCGGTAAAAGAAACGAAATCATGAAGCCACTCAAAGATCCCGAAGGATTCGAGAAAAAGACCCTCCACAAATTTGTGGATTTTGCGAACGCGCGCGTTTTGGAGATCGGATGCGGCGAAGGCAGACTGACCTGGAAATATGCCGCCGCATCCACCCTGACCGTTGGAATGGACCCTGACCAAAATGCATTGCGCATCGCCCGCGCAGATTCTCCCTATGACTTGCGCGAAAAAGTCCGCTTCACCCGCGCAACCGCCAGACACCTCCCCTTCTCAAAAGAGACATTCGATATCGCCGTACTCGCCTGGTCACTCTGATGAATGGAACACGAGAGCATGGTCCATGCTCTGGATGAAATTCGAAGAACGCTCAAATCAGATGGAATCCTGATCGACCTGCGGCCAGTGGAAGACCACTGGGCGGTTGAGGTCGCTTCACAGCAGGAAGTTCAAACCGCAGGCCAGCTGACAGACATGCCCATCGGCAGAGCCGATGATGAAGCCGCATTTCGCGCCATGCGTGAAGTGGAATCACGCGGCTGGTTCGCACGGGAACACGAAGAGGAATTTTCCTTTTTCTATTATTGGGACACTCCTTCTGAAATGAAAGAGTTCATGGACGAGGAATGGGAGGACTTCGAAAAAATGGAAGATGGGGTCTACCACACCGCGCAATCGCTCTGGTCAATAGCAGATGCGGATGCACAGGTGAGAGTCCGCGTGAAGATGCTGATTACAAGATGGAGAAAAAAATAATCTTGCGGCTCTAGGTGCCCGATATACTAGACCAGCCACCGCTTCTTCGCCTGGGACATTTACCAGGTCGTGAATCCACTTTCGTGACCTGAAGCGCCAGGCGCTGACAAAGGCTTTGGCAAGTTCCTCCAACGCCACCATGAGATACACGTAATACACGGGGAAATGCAGCACAAACGCGCTAACATATGCCACGGGCACGCCAATCAACCAGATGGAACAGATTTCCATGATGAGAGCAAAACGGGTATCACCGCCTGCGCGCAGGGCGCCGATAAATGTCGAGAAGTTAAACATGCGGATCCACAAGGTGCAAGCCATCATCAGCATCAACATGCGCACGTTGTGTACGCCGCTCGGGGAAAGGTCGTATAAATTTGTGACAACATCGCGCATTAAGACAACGACAATCCCCACCACCCATGCGGCAGAGACCCCAAGAATGATAATGCGCCGAACGGTTTCATAGGCTTCATCCTTTTTGCCTGCGCCGATGCGATTGCCGACCATCACCGCACATGCATTCCCCAGGCCCATGAAAACGACAAACCCCAATTCTTCAATGGTCGCGTTGACATTGATCGCGGCAATCGCATCCGTGCCAATGTGGGCGTAGATGGCATTGTAGGTGGTGATTCCCAACGACCAGAACATTTCATTGGCAAGTGCGGGCAGCGTTGTCTTAAGAACACGCGTAAAGAAAGGCATGTCAAAGGAGAAAAATGTCAACGGGTTGGCGGCAAGGGGAGTCTTTTGGGTGTAGATAAAGACAAGAAGCAGAATCAGTCGTTGTGGCAATGACCGTGATCTTGACAAACTGAATGCTGCGCAGAGTGGCAATGTAGGAGGTGGCAAGCGCAACAGGGATGTATGAAAACCCGACGATGCGCAAATAGCGTGTGCCGATCGCGATCACCTCGGCGTCGTTCGTGTAAAAGCCGAGAACGGTTTGCGGCATGAGCGTGGCCGCAAGGGAAAAGAGAAGCGCAATCAACGTAGATACGAGTATGCTCATACCCAATACTTTGCGGATGGGACCGACTTCCTGTTTCCCCCAAAATTGCGCAGTGAAGATCGACATGCCGCTGGTAAGGCCGAAAAGCAAAAGGATAAAAACGAAAAAGACTTGATTTGATAATCCCAATGCTGCAATGGAGGTTTCGCCAAGCTGCCCCACCATGAGCACATCGATCATGTTGAGCGAAGCATTGATGAGTTGTTGAAAAGAAATAGGAATCGCGATGGTGAGCATTTCGCGCAGAAAAGAGCGGTCACGGAGGAAGGAGAGGGACATAGTGGAAAGGATAAAAGATAAAGGATGAATTATGAAGGCTTGCGTGAGTTTATCGAAAAGATGAAAAAGTCGTTGAACGTTTGGCGTTAAGCGTTCAACGACTGATTACTGGTAATTGCTCACTGTTCACTGGTCTTCAGGCGCATCACGGACAATATACAACGGCCTGCCTTTGGCTTCATCGTATAGGCGGCCAATGTATTCACCGAGGATACCCAGCGAGATCAATTGCACACCACCGAGAAAAAGCACGGAGACCAAGGTAGTGGTCTGGCCTTCAAAGAAATGCGAACCCGCAAGGCGCAGGATCGCCACAACAGGAATGGCGAGGATCGACATACCCGCCGAGATGAACCCAAAATACGTCGCCACTTGCAAGGGAAAATAAGAAAAGCCCGTGATGGCGTTCAATGCAAGGCGCAGCATCTTCTTGAAGGGATATTTTGTCACGCCTGCAACGCGAGCTGCGCGCTTGTAGGTGACGCCGATCTGCTTAAAACCCACCCACGCCGACATGCCGCGTGGAAAACGGTGACGTTCCTTCATCTGCTTGAGTACATTCACCACCTTGCGATCCATCAGGCGGAAATCGCCTGTATCCACGGGAATCTTCACATCGGTGATACTGTAAATGATACGGTAGAACATGGCGGCGGTGAATTTCTTGAACCAGGTCTCGCCTTCGCGCTCGCCGCGCACGGCATACACCACTTCGTAGCCTTCCTTCCACTTCTTCGCGAGTTTGAGGATCACTTCGGGCGGATCCTGCAAGTCGGCATCAATGATGACGACCGCGTCACCGCGGGCATAATCCCAGCCTGCGGTGATGGCCACCTGATGACCGAAATTGCGCGCAAAGATGACGGGGCGCACAGTTTTGTCTTTTTCAGCCAAAGCACGAATGCCATCGGTAGAGCCGTCGGTGGAACCGTCATCCACAAGGATGAGTTCCCAGGGCTCGCCAGAAGAATCCATGACCTCTTTCACACGGCGATAGAGTTCGGGAAGATTGTCGATTTCGTTATAGATGGGAGCAATGATCGAATAAGTGATTTTCATGAATCTTCTTTCTGACTTTCCTTCGTGGATAATTTAAGCGGCCGCCGCACTTTTTATCTTTTCTGGCGGAGCCACAAAGCGTTTTTCACCGTCATCTTCAAAAGGCGGCAACCCCAACACACGCCGCCGCACATATTCCATGATTACAACCACCGAAGCCAGCACAGGCACGACCAGCAAAGCGCCCATGATTCCCTCAAGGATTGTCGCTATCATAATGGCAATAAAGATCAATCCTTCATTCATATGCAAACTGCGCCCCATGATGAGCGGACGCACAAAAAAGTTTTTCAAATTAATTAACACCAGGTAAGTGAGGAAAACGATAAACGCTACGATCACGTTCGAATAGGGTATCCAACTTGACCCTTCCAGCAGAGCCACGCCAACTGCAAAAGCCGCCGCAAGAAAAGGACCGACATCAGGCACGAGGGTAAACAACCCAGCCAGCACACCCAACACCAGTGCCCCAGGAATGCCCAGGATCACCCATGCGATTGTGAAAACGATTCCCACCACCACCATCAGCACGATCTGTCCACGCAGGTACGCCATCCACACATTGCGAAGGCGCTTGTACAACTCGCGCATGTCAGAATGATATTCCTCAGGCGCAAGATCGACCATCCAATCGCGAATACTCGGCCACTGACTCATGAAAAGGTGCACACTGACAATGATCACTAAAAACCACAGCACATTTACGGATGTGGTCTCAAGCAAAGCCAGTGCCTCTTCGGGCAGCGGAGTCAAAACCGTATCCTGCAAATGCGCGAGGCTTTCACCCAGCTGCTCGAAATGAAAAGACATTCCACCAAACTGGATCGGACGGGAAAGCATCGCGCTGAATTCCGCTGAAAGGTCGAGCAAATCCTGGGCAACGATCTTGATCTCGTCGAAAAAGATCGGCGTCAGCGTGGCGGGCACCCCCACCAAAAAGATCAACGCAGAGAAATAGACGATATTCACCGCCGCAGTCCGCGAAAGTTTTGTGTTTTGGTTCAACAATATCACGGCAGGGCTGATCAGGTACGAAACAAACCCGGCGATCACCAGCATCTTCACCGCTTCGCGCGCATAGATCAATAGGGCAACAATGACAATCAGAACGACAAAGCCCATCGCATAACGGAAGGGAAGATTCCACTGGCTGATTTTCTTTTTCATAATAATTTTTTCACCGCTTCGAGGGTAGGTTCAATAATCGGCGCAGGATTGACCGCCTGCATTGCAGCTTTGACATCCTTCAGACCGCTGCCGGTATTCATCACTAAAATGGGATCATCGCTTCCAACGACCCCGAGGCTGGTTGCTTTGACCAAACCAGCATAAGCCGTGGCCCCGGCAGGTTCGGGGAAGACTCCCATTTTGCCGAGTTCCGCAATGGACTTGATGATCTCGTCATCTGTCACTGTGATATACGTGCCGCCCGTCTCTTTGGCTGCACGCACTGCACGCACGCCGTCACGCGGCAAATCCACAGAGATGCTGTCTGCCAGCGTCGTAGCAGAGACGGGAGTAATGGTTTCGGTATTCGCGTTGAACGCATTGGCAATCGCCGCAGAACCCTCCGCCTGCACGCCGATAATGCGCGGCATGTTGGGAATCCAGCCGAGGGCGAGCAGATCCTTGAATCCCTTATGAATGCCAGAGATGATGTTGCCATCACCCACCGAAACAAAAATAGTCAACGGCGGATGATTATCCAGCGGACTATCCTTCTTATGCCAGTCGCGATGCGCCTGTAACCACCACTCCCAAATTTCAAAAGCGGCGGTTTTCTTGCCTTCGATCGTAAACGGGTTATAGCCCGTATTGCGGCAATACCAGCCAAACTCATCCGCCGCCTTGACCGTGAGATCAAAGGCGTCGTCGTAGGTTCCATCCACCAAAATGACTTTCGCGCCGAAGACCAGCAATTGTGCCACTTTCGCAGGCGGCGCGGATTTGGGTGCGAAGATCACCGCCTTCTGCCCCACCGCAGCAGACATGCCCGCCAACGCCGCGCCCGCATTCCCCGTCGAGGCCGTGACCACGATCTCGGATTTCAACTCACGCGCGCGAGTCACAACAACTGCGCTGGCACGATCCTTGAAGGAGGCCGTGGGGTTGCGCGACTCATCCTTGAGCCATAAATGTTTCAGGTTGAGTTTTTCTGCCAGTCGCGGCAGGGCAAATACCGGGGTCCAGCCTGCGGCGTGCAAAGGGGTTGAGTCGCCTGCGGGTTCATCCACAGGTAAAAGCGGCAGGTATCTCCAAAGCGAAGACTCCGTCCGTGAAGTGATATCTTCGTAATGAAATTTCCGCTTGATGAGTTCATAATCCAGAACGACATCCAGATTTCCGCCATCCTTCGGGCAGGTATATGTGACCTGACCCGGCAGGTATTCTGTTCCACAAAGTGAGCATTTGTAGCCAGTGAAGTTTTTCATAATGGCATGATTTTACCCGATAGACAGAGCCTAGACTAGAAAAGGACTCAGGCTTGAGCCTAGAGAGTCCTTTTCAACGTTTTACTCTTTACTTCTTACTGCCCTTCCCGTTCCCACAACTCCCTTGCAATCACTTCCTGGTCGACGGGCAATTTATCGAACCTGACACCCACCGCGTTGTAAATGGCGTTGGTGATGGCAGGCGTGGTCGGGATGCTGGAAATTTCGCCGACGCCTTTCGCGCCATACGGCCCTGAGGCAATGGGATGCTCCACGATGATGGCGGTAATCTCAGGTGTGAGCATGATGCCAGGGACACGATAGCGCGCCAGTTGGTCCGTGACCACAACCCCGTTCTCGACGATGAATTCTTCGGTGAGGCAGTTGCCGAGGCCCATCATCACGCCGCCTTCGACCTGTCCCTGCAAGCCAAGCGGATTGACCGCCATGCCCACGTCGTTGGCAGAGATGACCTTCAGCACGCGGACTTCGCCAGTAATTTTGTTCACTTCCACTTCGGCGGCTTGCACACCAAATGAGAACGCGAAGTGCATATCGCCGCCTTGACCCAATGGCGTGGTCTTCGGCGCTTCATATTCGTAGCGGACTTTGGGCTGTTTGCCCAAAGCAACCATTTCGTTATAAATTTCGGAGTACGACATGGAATGCCCGTTGACATGGACAATACCGTCCTCAAAACGAATCTGTTCAGGGCGCACGTCATATTTCTCCGCCATCGTTGCACTGATTTCATCTCGCAGAGTCTTCGCGGCGTAACGGGATGCATTGCCTGTGACGAAGGTCTGGCGTGAGGCTGTGGTCGGGCCGCCGTTCGGGGTCAGGTCGGTGTCCATGACGAGGACGCGCACTTTTTCAGGAGCGACTGCCATTTCTTCAGAGACAACCAAACGCATGACGGTGACGAGTCCCTGCCCCAACTCTGCGGCAGAACTGCGGACTTGGAAAGTGCCGTCGGCATAAAGTTCCACGTCTGCACCTGAGATGTCGGGCGCACCGCCGCCGAGTCCCGTGTTCTTGTACGCAGAGGCAAAGCCCCAGGCGCGGACAAGGTTCGGGTTTTTCGAATCAATTGTCGGTTTGAAAGGATGCGCGTTTTGTTTCCGCATCTCCGCATCCACGCGGTCGATACATTCCAACAGACCAACCGACTCTTTCAATTCCTGTCCCGTGTTGGTGAAACTGCCGACGTGCAAGGCGTTCATGCGGCGCAATTCGACGGGGTCAATGTTGAGTTCTTCGGCGAGTTTGTCCATCATCGATTCAACGGCGAAGGCAGACTGCGTGACGCCGAAACCGCGGAACGCGCCCGCGGGCGGATTGTTGGTGTACATGGCATAGCAATCGGCGCGGACGTGCGGGATGTCGTACGGGCCAGCCGAGTGCGTGGTGGCGCGGGTCATCACTTTTTCGCCGAGCGAAGCATACGCGCCCGTGTCACCGTAGAGTTCGGTCTCGGCAGCAACGAGGCGGCCATTTTTCTTCGCGCCAATCTTCACGCGAATTTGTGTGGCATGTCGTTTCGGATGCACAAGCAAACTTTCGCGGCGGTCGAATAATAATTTCACGGGTCGCTGCGTTACGTTCGCAAGCATGGCAGTGTGAATTTGTCCCATCACATCTTCCTTGCCGCCGAAGCCGCCGCCCATCAACTGCCCAACAATGCGCACGCGTTCTTCAGGCCAGCCCATCACACGCGCAACCTGTGTGCGGTCCTGGTACGGAATTTGCGAACCGACATAAATTTCCATGCGGCCATCGGGCAGCGGCACAGCAATGCTGCATTCGGGTTCGATAAAAGCATGGTCAGTGGCGGGCGTGTGGAAGATGTGCTCAAGAACAATATCGGCCTCACCAAAGCCCGTATCCATATCGCCTTTGCGGACTTTGATGTGCTTGAGCAAATTGCCTTTTTCGTGGATTTGGGGAACGCCTTCTTCACGAGCCATGACCGCATTGGTGATGACGGGCTGAAGGTCAAACTCCGCTTCAATCAACGCGGACGCCTGTTCGGCAATCTCCTGAGATTCTGCTGCAACGATGGCAAGTGCATCACCCACATAGCGCACTCGTTCACCGACTCCAACCATCACGGGCCAGTCATAAATCACCAATCCATGATTCTTTTCAGCGGGGACATCAGAGGCGGTCAAAACCGCCACTACACCCTTCAATGCTTTGGCTTTGGAAATATCGAGCTTCGTCAGAAAGCCATGCGGAATCATCGCGCGTTTGGCTTTGGCATACAACATGCCGTCGAATTTCAAGTCATCGGTGTAGATGGCATCACCTGTCACTTTTTCCACGGCTTCGGGACGCAAGTGTGAATGACCGACAGTCTTGTGTTCGTGAATGGAATTCGGAATATGCGTCGGCTTTTGGACGGGCTCACCTGTCCGCAAGGCCTGCGCCGCCGCGATGATGGCGTTTTCAATGGATGGATATCCCGCGCAACGGCAGAGCGTATCCTTCAATGCAAAGCGGATGTCATCGCTGTTCGGGTTCGGGTTGCGCTTGAGCAAAGCGTACGCGGTCATGATCTGGCCCGGGATGCAGAATCCGCATTGGACAGCGCCATGCTCCACAAAGGCTTCCTGTAGCGGATGTAATTTCATCTCTTCGTGGACACGTTCCGCCAAACCTTCAATGGTAACGATGGTCTTGCCATCGGCGCGCTCGGCGGGATAGACACACGACATCATCGGCTCGCCATCCACAAGGACGGTACACGCGCCGCACTCGGCTTCTTCACAGCCGATCTTGGTACCCGTTAATCGAAGTCTTTCGCGCAAGAGGGTTGAAAGTGTTTCGCCTGCAACTGCTTCGATGGAGTATGGTTTGCTGTTAACTGTAAAAGTGATTTTATTGTTCATGGGTTTTCCTCATAAATTTTAACCCCGGGGGACAGGGGGGCGGGGGGTTTTTTCGCTGATGGTCAAAGGGGCCGCTTGAGTTCAACACACCCGCTTGTCAAAGACAAAGTTAT
The DNA here is from genome assembly GCF_016705895.1 of Candidatus Villigracilis affinis. Lineage (NCBI taxonomy): Bacteria > Bacillati > Chloroflexota > Anaerolineae > Anaerolineales > Candidatus Villigracilaceae > Candidatus Villigracilis > Candidatus Villigracilis affinis. The sequence goes on from NZ_JADJKT010000039.1 coordinate 114,613, forward strand.
TCGATATCCGCCATCCAGCAAGTCTTCGCTTTTTGCACAGCCTCAATTAACTTTAAAGCGTCTCAGTGGTTAGCCTGCTCTACTCCACGCGGTATTGAGCACATCCTTGAACAAGCCGCCGACGATGTGTTTGCGATAATCTGATGTGGCTCGTCTCGCGCTGGTGCGGAACTGGGCTTGTCCGAGCAGGGCATCTACTGTGCGGTCAATGGATTCTTCGTTGAGAGCTTGTCCACGCAAAGCGGATTCGGCTTCAGTAGCACGGAAGGGAGTCGATGCGCCGGGGCCAACGGCAATGTGGATATCTTTGACCACGTCCCCTACGCGTTCGAGCCAGATGGCGCAATTCAAAATGGGAAGCGCAACTCCCTGCGGACGCATGATGCGTTTAAAGCAGGAAGCGCTGTGGGGAGTGGAAAGCGGCAAGTGAAAGCCGACAATGATCTCTTTTGCTTTATCAATAGCGGATTTGCCGGGGCCAAGGAATAATGAAGTGAACGGCATTCGGCGGGTGCCTGACACGCCAGCGACTTCGGCTTGTGCATCTAGCGCAGTGAGAGCAATGGTTCCGTCCGCGGCGGGGAGTGCGTGCGCCACGTTCCCGCCGAGCGTGGCGGTATTGCGGACTTGCGGGCCCGCGATCAAGTTACAGGCTTCGACCAATGCCTGGGCGTGCGTACCCGTTAGCGGGTCCAGTGCGACGCGGTTGACTGGGACGGCGGCCCCGATGTAGAGTTCATCCCCTCTCACTTCGAGAGCGGTCATCTCCGGGACGAAGGTCAGATCAATTAAAGTATGAATGGGGGCATGGCGGCCCTGCTTCAAATCAAGCAACAGATCTGTGCCGCCAGCAATGGGCAAGGCGGGGCCAGATGCAGACGTGAGTGCTTGAATGGCCTCCATCACGGAGGCGGGGCGTTTGTATTCCTGCCAAAGGTTCATAGGTGGTGTCCTTTCTACTTAAGGCGGCGGTACTTTTCGATGGGTGCTGCGCGACCCAACGCCGCTGATGCATTTCACAACAGCGACCACCCGACCAATGGAATTTGATTTTACTACTTGATGAACAATTCAGTGGAGCGATTCGACATGGGTGCAACGCACTCGGTTATGAACTGACCTCAGGATGGACACCCGCCATGAGCAAACCCAGCCTTTCAGGTGTGGCTTCGGAACGCGGAACAATATCCATCACCTGGCCTTCATAGAGAACGGCGATGCGATCAGAGAGGGCGAGAATTTCGTCGAGGTCTTCGGAGATGAGCATGACTGCCACACCTTTGCGGCGCTCGATAAGCAACTGCTCGCGGACATATTCAGTCGCGCCGATATCAAGTCCGCGCGTAGGCTGTGCGGCGATGATGGCGCGCGGGTTGCGCGAAATTTCGCGCGCAAGCACGACCTTTTGAATATTTCCACCCGAGAGATTCTTGGCGTGAGTCTCACGCGAAGGAGTCTTGACGTGGAATTTTGCGATCAATTCATCGGCATGTTTTGAGATATCGCTCAAATTGAGAAAGCCCATGCGCGAATAAGGCATCTTGTGATGTTCGCGCAGGATCATGTTCTCGGCAATGGTGAAATCTTTGATCATGCCATCGCGCATACGCTCTTCAGGGATGTAGGAAAGATTCAATTCGGTAATGTCACCGGGGGCGAAATTGGTGATGTCTTTTCCTTCGAGGAAAACCCTGCCCGTGGTGACTTTGCGCAGGCCTGTGATGGCTTCCGCCAATTCACGCTGACCATTGCCAGAGACACCTGCAATGCCGAGAATTTCTCCCGAACGAACTTCAATGCTGACCCCGCGTAGACCCGGTGTGCCGCGGTCGCTGCCGCATTCAACCTTTTCGAGTTTCAGGCGGGCTTCACCGATCTCAACCTTTCCGCGATCTGGAGCGAAACCGATCTCACGACCCACCATCCAATTCGCAAGGTCTTGTTTGGTGGTCTCTGAAGTTAGACGTGTACCGATCCTGCGACCATCACGCAAGACCGTGATGCGATTGCTGATCTCGACGACTTCATGCAGTTTATGAGAAATGAAAATCAGCGCATGACCATCCTTCACCATCTGGCGCATGATGACGAATAACTCGTCCACTTCCTGCGGGGTAAGGACAGCGGTCGGCTCATCGAGAATGAGCAACGCCGCGCCGCGATAAAGAGCTTTGATAATTTCAACACGCTGCTGCTGCCCAACGGAAAGCTGCCAGACATAAGCAGATGGGTCGATCTTCAAACCATAGATGCTGGCCAATTCAACGATCCGCTTTGAAACGCGGTCGAGATCTGTAAGTGCGCCCCGGGAGGATGGCAGCCCGAGTGCGACATTCTCCGCCACGGTCAGGGTTGGCACAAGCATAAAGTGTTGATGGATCATGCCAATGCCAAGATTGATCGAATCATTTGGCGAAGCAATGGTGACGGGTTTTCCGTTCAGCAAAATCTCGCCTTCGTCGGGGCGATACATGCCGTACAGAATCTTCATCAACGTGCTTTTGCCTGCGCCGTTTTCACCCAGCAAAGCATGGACTTCCCCCGCATGAATGTCGAAATCGGCCTTGTCATTGGCAATCACACCGGGAAAGCGTTTGGTGATTCCACGCATTTCGATGGTCTCGATGCGGGGTTTGCCGGAAGGAAGTTTGGTTGATTCAGTCATGGGTGCCATCCTGAATTAAGTCTCATGGAGACCTGACAGGTCGCTTCACGGAAACCTGTCAGGTCTAGATACTAAATACTAAGGCAGGGTGATCTTAATGGTGCCGTCGATGATTCCCTGAATGGTGGTTTCTGCAAGAGCCTTGGCCTCATCGGAGAGCGCGTAATCGGGATTGAACTCGATCACTTCGCCGCCGTTGGCAAGATTGGCCTTGAAGGAAGTGCCGCCCAATGTGCCTTCATTGATCAGGGAGATGATCTCGCGCAGAGTCACTTCCCAGTGATACACCTGGCTGGCAACCACGATGGAGGGAGCCAGAGAGGATTGGTTGGACTGTGTACCAAACCACAAAGCATTGTTCTCTTCAGCCTTGCCGATCGCGCCGACGACCATCTGGGCGGTGCCGGTCAAAACATCGGCGCCCGCGGAAATGTGTGTGGTCGCAGCTTCGGAAGCCAGGGCAACATCAGAGAACGAGCCAATGTAATTCACATTCACAGTGACATCGGGGTTGGTCGCTGCAACACCAGCGCCGAAACCATCAACATACAACTTCGCATCCCCAGTCTCGATCGGGCCAACAACGCCGATCACCGCGCTCTGGGAAAGGGTGGCAGCCAACACACCGTTGACATAGCCGCCTTCCTGAGAAGCCGCTTCATAAGCGAAGATATTGGGCTGGCCGAATGTATCGGCAGTGGTGCCCCAGGCAAAACTGGTCTCGGGGAAATCAGGAGCAATTTCCTGTAGAGATGAGCCGTACTGTGAGCCGTGAGCGATCACCAGGTCATAACCCTGTGTGGCGTAGTCACGAATGGCCGCAGCGGCGTCATCCACAACGAACATGCCTTCAGAGTACACGAACTCAAAGGCTTCGGGCCCGCCCATTTCTTCCTGAATACGGACGAGGGCATCATACATGCTCTGGCTGAAGGCCAGGTCATTGATGGCGCTGGGCATCACAACGGCCACGCGGAACGGTTCCGCCGGGGCAGCAGGCGGCTCAGTGGCAGCGGGGGCTTCGGTTGCCGCAGGAACTTCCGCGGGGGCTTCGGTTGCGACAGGAGCTTCAGTGGCTGGAGCTCCGCAGGCGCTCAAAACGAGTGCCAGAGCGAGAACGAGGGTCAATACGAACTTTTTCATCTTCTTCTCCTTGATGGATGGATACGGGTCTTTCAACGGGACACTTGATACAGTTTCGAAATTCATTTTCACAGGGCAGGCATTTACCTCCTCTTCCTGAAAATCAATTCTCCCTTTCAAAGGGTTTCGACAGCGCAGACGGAGAGCGGACTCTCGATACCGTGGCAACCAGCACCAGGATCGTGAGCACGTAAGGCATCATCACTGCAATATCGGAAGGAATCGGAATCCCCAATACCTGAATCCACAACTGCAATGAATTGATCAAACTGAAAAGCAAAGCGCCGCCCAAAACCCCCACCGGGCGCCACCCACCAAAGTAAACCAGCGCCACTGCAATGAAGCCAAGTCCGCTGGTCATGTTCTGCTGAAAGACATTCAATAAAGCGATCGAAAGCGACGCGCCTGCGATCCCCGAAAGTACGCCGCCAAGAATGATGGTGAAATATCGAATGCGCGCCACACTCACGCCAAGCGAGTCGGCCGCATCGGGGTTCTCACCCACCGAGCGGATCTTCAACCCCAGCGTGGTCTTGTTCAAAACGAACCACGCAAGCGGCACGAGCAAATACGCGCCGTACACAAGAATATTCTGGCTAAAGAAGATCTCGCCAATGCCGGGAATATCGCTCAAACCAGGAATATAAATTTTCGGAAAGCCTTTGACCGTCTCCACATTTCCCATCAGTTTCTGGAAAAGCAGATCGCTCATACCCAACCCAAAAAGATAAAAACCGATTCCGCTGATGCCCTGCTGTGCATGCAGGTTGACGGTCACATATGCCATCGCCAATCCCATCAACGCGCCCACGATCATGGCGGTCAACATACCAAGCCACAAACTGCCCGTGGACAAGGCCACATAAAAAGCGGCGAAGGCACCCAACAACATCTGCCCTTCCACACCCAGGTTGAGCACGCCGCTTTTTTGGCTGAAGGTTTCACCGATGGCCGCATACAGGTATGGAGTTGCAAGGCGAATTCCAGAGGCGAGAATGCCGATTAGAACAGTGACAGAAAAAAGGTCTGAGATCATGCGCCTGTCTCCGCTTGCTTGATTTGTGATTCACCCGATTCTGTTGGAGGCGGGGTTTCATCCTCCTGTCTTGCATCCGCCAGTCTTCTGCGCTGTCGTCTCTTGCGCAGGATTTCGCTGCTAACCACAAAGACCACCACCAAACCATTCAAGGCAATCACCAAAGCTGAAGGAACCTGCACCACCCTTTGCATTTTGTTCGCGCCCACCAACAATGCGCCAAACAAAATGGACGCAGGAATGGACCACAATGGATGCAACTGCCCAAACAATGCAGCCACAATTCCATTGAAGCCCGCACTGCCCGTGAACCCTGAAGAAGACCCATCTGTGATCATGCGGTAATTCACGCCGAAGACTTGTGTCGCGCCAGCCAACCCAGCAAAAGCTCCGCTCAACAAGAGCGCCAAAACCATATAGCGTTGAACTTTGATTCCCGCATAACGGGAAGCATTCGGATTCTGTCCCACCGCGCGGATGCGGTACCCAAGTGTCGTCCGCCAGAGCAGGATGTACACCGCGATCGCAAGAATGACCGCGATTAATGCGCCAAGATGTAAACGCGTGGGAGCCAAACGCGGCAGGCGGAAAGCATCCAGCAAACGCGCCGTCTGGGGAATCTTCGAAGCCAGTTCGGCCTGCGAAGGATCGATCATCGGGCCGCGCAAAAGAAAGTTCATTAATTGAACCGCGATGGCGTTCATCATCACGGTGCTCAAAATCTCATTGACACTGAAATATGCTTTCAAAACTCCAGGGATACCGCCCCAAATTGCCCCGCCCAAAAAACCTGCCACCAGGGAAATAGTCACCACCAGCCAGCCGGGCAGCCCGGTAAAAGTCAGCCCCACCCAGGTCGCAAGGATCGCGCCGATGATCATCTGTCCCTCGCCGCCAATGTTGATCACATCACCGCGAAACGAAATACAGATTCCCAAGGCCACCAAGAGCAGCGGCGTAGCCTTGACCAACGTCTCTGCAAATGCGTTGGAACTGCCGAATGCGCCGTCCCAAAGCGCCGCATAAGCCTCGATTGGGTTGACTTTGAGGATTAATAACATGACCGCCCCCACTCCAAGCGCGGCCAGTGTGGCAAGCACAGGCAATAAAGCGTCGAACAAAGCGTTCAATCGTGATCGCATCGAACCTTCCTCCTCAAAGCCAAATCGAGATTTCAGAAGAATAGGATTGCATGGCCTTAACTCCAGGCCTGGACCAAACTTAAGCGTAAAGCAGAATCGTCGAAATAATTTAAACCAACAGCCAATGGCTGGTTGTTGCGGCTATAGAATGCCATATGCAATTCCAGAACCGTCAGGGCTGATTGATTCTTCAGAACCTGTCGAACCTCATCCGCAGCCAAAGCGGAATGAATATCGGTGATCACAAATCCAATTTCCTGATGACAATATTGATGCAGGATCTCGCGGAAATGAAGCTGACCATCGATCTGCTCCAGCGGCACGCGGAAAAAGGACAGGGGCACAACATTGTTGGCAAGAATGACTGGACGCTGATCGGCAAGAAACAGCCGCTTGAATTGCACAAGCGGTTCGCCTGTTTCCAACGCCAGCACCTGTGCCTCTTTTTCAGAGGCAGCTTTTTCGCTGATCAAGAGCGGCTGAATGGACGCCTTCGATCCGTTGTTTTCGATCAGGCGCACCAGATCCCACAAGTTCCCAGCATGGGCACTGACTTCCTGAACCCGCGCATTGACGTAGGTTCCATCTCCCTGTTTGCGAATGATCAAACCGTTGACAGCCAGTTTTGCCAGCACCGTCCGCACGGTGGCGCGGCTTACCCCCAATTCATCAGATAATTCACTTTCAGAAGGAATGCGATTGCCAGCCAAATAGGTCGCATTGCGAATGCGCTCCCGAAGGACTTCCTCAACTTGGTCGGCCACGGATTTTGTTTGAATGATGCTCATAAGAAAAATCGTTGGATGACAATCGTCTGACCTTTTCATTATGGAGAATTTGAGCATATTGTCACAAGTGACATTCCTCCAGAATTTTTAGTCAAATGTATAGCAATAGGAATCAAAATCCCGCAGCGTCTGCCTGCGGGATTGAGAGCTTCAAAATAGGGTAACTATCAAATCACTTGCCGCGTTCACCGCGAACATAAGGGTTACCCAGTGCGGCAGGTGCTCCCAAACGCTTGCGCATGGCTTCGCGCGAACCGATCACCAGCACAATGACCGTGAACGCATACGGCAGCATTTGCAGAAAAAAGCCCCAATATGGGTTGTAATAAAACGGATTATCGAAACCCAATAAAAGGGTCGGCCCTTGAATATCCAAAATAAGGCGGCGCAACGCACCAAACGCATAAGAACCGAACATGGCACGGACCGGGTCCCACTGCGCAAAAATAACAAGACCCACCGCGATCCACCCCTGCCCTGCTGTGGTTAATTCGCTGAACCAGCCCGGCGCAACCGCGAGACTGATGGTTGCACCCGCCAGCCCAGCCAGCATCCCGCCGACAAACACATAAAAATAGCGCAGTCGAAATACGCTGATGCCCAACGAATCCGCGGCGGAGGGATACTCCCCCACCGAACGCAGGTTAAGACCGGGGCGTGTGCGGTTGATGTAATACCAGGTCAACGGCACCAGCAAATAGCCGATGTAAACCATCACACTTTGTTTCGTAAACAGGATCGGACCCAGGAATGGGATCTGCGAAAGTAACGGGATAGAAAAATTCGGCAAGAGAGAAACCGTACCGGCCTTGCTCAAGCCCTCGCCTAATACCAAGCTGATGCCTGTTCCAAGGAAAGTGAGCGCCAGCCCGCTGACAACTTGATCTGCCTGCAAGGTGATCGTGATAAAAGCATGGATCTGGCTGATCAACCCGGCGGCGAACATGGCTGCGAGTACACCAACCCACGGATTGCCCGTGGCAATGGTCGTACTGAAGGCAGTCATCGCGCCGATTAACATCATGCCCTCCACACCGAGGTTCAGCACACCCGAACGCTCAGCAAAGATCTCGCCGATCGTGGCGAACAACAGTACCGTGCCGGTGGCAACACCTGCCTGAAGAATGATGATTGCATCCATAATTGAATTATTCCTCCGCGTCTGCGCGCACGATGCGGATGCGATACCGCAACAAAAAGTCACTGGCAATAAGTGAAACCAGAATGATGCCCTGGATCATTTTCGGCACACCCGATGGCTGAATCTCACGCCCCGCCAGGATCAGCGCACCAAACAAAACCGACACCACAATGATCACCAGCGGATTCAATTTTGCAAGCCATGCCACAATGATGCCCGTAAAACCATAACCAGCAGCAATTGGTGCTGTCTGCAAACGATGCACCACACCTGAAACCTCGCTCATGCCGCCCAGCCCGGCCAACGCGCCTGAAAGCATCATCACATAGATAACATTGCTTGTGATATTGATGCCGGCATACTTCGCCGCCTGCGGATTGTCACCGATCAAGCGAATCTCATATCCCCAGCGGCTGCGATACACGATGATCCAGAGAATGATCGCCGCCACAATACCTAGCAGCAGACCCGCATGTGTTGTCAGGCCGCGAAGAGCTGGATATTCTTTCGCGTATTCCAGTAAACGCGGCAGCCACGCATTATTCGGGAATTTCGGCGACATCTGGAAACCACCCTCCGACCACACGCCGAAAATCCAGAAGTTGATCCAGGCTATTGCAATGTAATTCATCATCAAGGTACTGATGATCTCGTTTACATTAAATTTCGCCTTAAGGTACCCGGGGATAAAACCCCAAATCGCACCAGCGGCCATGGCTGCCAGCACCATCACGGTGAGAAACAACCAGCGCGGCGTATCCTCGGCCAAAAGCGGAGCCAGCACCACTGCGCTCGCACCGAACGCTCCCATGATGAATTGCCCTTCCGCACCGATATTCCACAACTTCATGCGGAATGCCACTGAACAGGCCAGCGCAGCCAGCAGGATCGGGGTTGCCTTCACGATCGTATCGGATAACACACCCGTATCGCCGAAGGAGGCCTTGGCAATATGTTGATAAGACTTGAGCGGGTCACCGCCCGCGAACGAGATCAAAATACCGCCCAGGATCAGAGCAACGACGATCGCGCCCAGTGATACTGCCAAAGGGTACCAGGCCGCAGGCTCTTCCAGCCGCGGCTCGACGCGAATTTTGAAGCCCGCGCGTTTCTTTTGTACCGAAGTTGACTCAGTCATTTGCGCCGACTCCTTCTTTGTGGATTTGGTCCAACGGGGTGCCGGTCATCATCAAACCGATCATCTCGATCAAACTTTCATCTGGTTCCACACCCCCAACTTTGACCTCACCCATGATCTTGCCTTCATAGATCACATACACACGGTCGCTCAACGAAAGCAATTCCTCCAGTTCCTCTGAAATGAGCAGAACTGCCGCACCCGCCTCACGTTGTGCCAGCAATAAGCGGTGTACACCTTCGATCGCGCCTACATCCAAACCACGGGTGGGCTGAACCGCCACCATGAAACTTGGCAGCCCGGAAATTTCGCGGGCCAGGATCACACGCTGTAAATTGCCGCCGGAGAGAAGCCGCACAGGTGTAGTGACGCTTGGGACAATAATGTCATAAGCATCCTTGAGTTCCTTGGCCAATTTGGTGGCCGCACCCATATCCAGAAAACCAGCGCGTGAGATCGGAGGCTGGCGATATTTTTTCATGATCACATTATCGGTCACGCTCAGGTTCGGAGCGCTGCCCACATGATTGCGGTCCTCGGGAACATAAGCCATGCCGTGTTGAATTCCAAACAATGTATTGCGATTGCTGACGAGATCGCCAGCCAGTTTCACCTCACCCTGCTTACATTTGCGCAGACCGGTGATCACTTGCGAAAGCTCAGATTGACCATTACCCGCCACACCTGCCACACCGACGATTTCCCCAGCGCGCACGTTCAATGACAAACCGCGCAGGGCAGGCAGTCCTTTGTCGTTCTCAGCGTAAACATCCTTCACATCCAAAACCAAATTACCGGGGTTACCCGGCTTCTTATCCAGCGCAAAAATAACGTCGCGTCCCACCATCAAACGCGCCAATTCCTGCCTCGTCGCACCCTTGGAGGGCACACCGGAAGCCGTCGCAACGCCGCGCCGCAACACACTCACGCGATCCGCGATCGCGGTAACTTCATGTAATTTATGACTGATAAAAATAACCGATTTTCCCTGCGAGATCATCGAGCGCAGAATGTCGAACAGGCCATCGATCTCCTGCGGCGCAAGCACGGCGGTTGGCTCGTCCATAATGAGCACATTGGCGCCGCGATACAACATTTTAAGCAGTTCCACACGCTGCTGTTCGCCGACCGAAAGCTGCCAGATCTTGGCACGCGGATCCACCTTTAAACCAAAACGCTCGCCAACTGCCGCAACCTTCGCGTCATATTCCGGCAAGCGCATGAAAAAGCGCGGATCATCAAGACCCAGGAGCACATTCTCAGTGACTGTTTGAGACGGGACGAGCATGAAATGTTGATGCACCATGCCGATCCCGGATTTGATCGCATCCCGCGGCGAATAAAATTCCACGGGATTGCCTTTTACTTTAATAATTCCTGCTTCCTGCCGATACAGCCCGGCAAGAACATTCATAAGAGTACTTTTCCCTGCGCCATTCTCCCCAAGCAAAGCATGGATCTCGCCCGCGCGCAGTTCGAAATCAACATGGTCGTTGGCGAGTACACCGGGAAATCTTTTTACAATGCCGCGCATTTCCACCGCAAGCGGCGCTTCGGGTGTGGAAGGTGTTGTCTGTGTCACTGGGTTGCTCCTGCGATAAAACAAACACTACTTGGGAATACATTCTAACGAAGGGCTGGAACCCTTTGCGGAGTTCCAGCCCAATATGTTTTGAAAAAGCTATTGCGGAAGTTCGGCGGTAATACCTTCAGCCCACCACTTCATACAAACATCGATGGAGCAGGGCAGACCGAACTCGGGGAACGCATCAAGGTCGACCTGTTGCAGGCTCTGGCCTTCGGGCAGAACCACATTACCCTGATTATCCATGATCGGGCCTGTGAACACGTCGAAGCGGGTAAATTCGCCAGCGAGCATTTGGGCAAGGGTTTCCTGCACCATAGCAAGGACTTCGGGGTCGAGGTCCTTCACGCCGGGCTGCATTTCCTGGCCTTCCATGAAGCCATACAGACCGAGGGCACCCGTTTCGGCATCAAAGTACTGCCAACCGGGCTTGTAGGTACCAGCGATCACTTCTTCAGTAATCGCAGAGTACACGGGACCCCACACCCAGTACGGAGCGGTGAGACAGGCGTCCACTTTACAGGAGCCGTACCAGTCATAGGTTACGCCCCATTTGCCTTTTTCCTGAGCAACGTCAGCAACGGCGGGGGTATCAGCACCGGTAAATACAACCTGGGCACCGGCATCGAACAGGGAGGCAGCAGCTTCCTTCTCAATGATCGGGTCATGCCAGGTGTTGAGCCAGCGGACATCCATCGTACATTCGGGGCAGGTCTTTCTCATGCCCAACGCAATGGCATTGCCAAGGCGAATTTCTTCAGGGATCGGGAAGGTGGCCATATAACCGAGCTTGGGATTGCCATCGGCTTTGGCGCGGGCACCGGCCAGCATACCGGCCAGATACTTCATATCTTCCATGGCGCCCATCAGGTTGCCAAAGTTGGTCTCGTTGGAGGCAATACCGGTGAGGTGAATGAACATCACATCGGGGAATTCCTCGGCAACAGCAGCCATCGGATCACCAAAACCAAAGGAGGTACCGAAGATCAAGTTGAAGCCCTTGCGGGAAAGGCTGCGGAATACCTGTTCGGAATCTGCGCCTTCGGGGACGTTTTCAATATAGGCTGTGTGTACATTGGGAACGTTCTCTTCAATGTAAACGAGGCCTTCGTAGTGAGCCTGAGACCAGCCGCCATCATCGTGCGGTCCGATCAAGACCATGGCTACGTTGAACTTGCCATCTTCTACATCAGGGATCTGGAAGCCGCCAGCATCTTCAGCAACGGGCGCTTCAGTGGCAGCAGGCGCCTCGGTTGCGACGGGGGCTTCAGTGGCATCGCCACCAGCAGGAGCTTCAGTAGCAACAGGGGCAGACTGACCGCCACCGCACGCTGAAAGCACAAGCATGAGGATCAAAGCGAACATGGACAGACGAGTTACATTTTTACGCATTTTTCTTCTCCTTGTTTAATAATTGTTCTATGTGCCAGATGAAAGACCAATTTTTGCCTTTGGCCTCCTTTCAAGTTGCAGGGACAATTTTGCCTGATAAGGCCAGCCACATATAAAACCAAATTATAAACTTTTACGGTGAACACTCAAGTTTACTTTGTACTACATCAAAGGTGACTTTCCGCTCTGATGTGTCCTCCGTCTCACGAGCAATTCGGTTCCATAATTTACAGATCAACGGGCCGACAAACCCCTTGGAAACCTGATAGGATGCCGTGGATAATTCTACCGCCCTTTCCCAATTCCCTGTGTGAGCATAGCCTTCGATGAAAACAAACCGCTCGATCGGGTCGTTAGGATAATCGTCCAAAGCGAATGCCGCATCACCCAATTGGGTAACTGTTTCCCAATCACCCAGCTGGCGGGCAAGGTCCGCTTTCTCGAAATAGTAGCACCAGCCATGTGCAGGCTCCGCCCCATAGGCGGCGGGCATTTGCGAAATTTGCTCGCCCAAGATCGGCGCAGTGGAAGAAAGCAGTGCGGCATCGCGCAGAAATGTGTCGTCGGGAATCAGACGGTTTTCAAGATCGATCTCAGGGTCTAACAGACGCAGGCATTTCGGCGGTGAATAATAAAACACAACAGCCTGTGAGGTATTCCCCGAGAATTTTCCAGCCAGAAAATCATAATCAACTGGCGTGTCCAAAGTCAAAGACAAGCTTTCGCGGTTCGTCGGGTAGAACAAAACGTAATCGATCACATCCGAGTGATTATCGGGTGCGTAGATCAGATTCAGCGCCGCCCCGAGCGAGTTATCGGCATAAAAAGACAGCTCTTCATTCATCAGAACAATCGTATTCTTCTCAAGTCCGGGTGCACGCCATGTCATCTGCCAGAACATATTCTTGTGATAAGCCCAATCACGGCGAAATTCATTAGCCCACAAAAATTGACGCCCAGCCGCCAGTGCGACAAACAACGTCACGAAAACCATTTGAACTCTTTGTGGAAACAGATCGAACAACCCAGCGAAAATAAAGCTCACACCAAGCACGAAAGACAAAGTGGCACGATTGGCAGGAAACCCAAGCGAAACGGGGACATTCGTCAACCAAAACGGCGGCCCCGCCAAAATGAGCATGACCACACCGAGAAGGATCGCCCACCGCCACACGGAGCCAGTCGAAGCGTCCCGCCCGCTTCCTTCCTGGACTTGGGCCTGCTTCGACACCCCAAACAGGGTCAGCGCCGTGACAGTGACGATCACAAAGGCATACACCGCCATCGTACGCGGACCATCCACAGCGGGGTTTGGAAACTGAAATGCAAGCGCCCATGCTGCAACCGTCACCGTCCAAAAACTGGAGAAGACATTTTGCGCAAGCATCAGAATCGTTTCAAGCGGAGCCCTCACCAGTTCATCCTTCAGGCTGAATTGATAGATCTGATTGTTGAAGATGAAGATGCGCGATAAAACCGCAAGGGCGAAAACTGCCAGATACGGCGTCCACAGGCTGAGGGTCCGTTTGATGCGCTCTTTCGGGTTCGATTCATCTCGAAGAGAAGTCCAAATAATAAAGGGACGAATCAACTCAAGGACGAAGAAATATTCCATCATCCAAAGATTAAGCGCAGAAAAAACCAGCGCGGGAATCGTTTTGCCCCGCAGCATGAGAAGTTGAGAAAGAAGAAAGAAAAAAAGGACAATGAAGAAATGAGAGTAAAGATAACTGACCCACTGCTGGTTGAAACCAGGATATAACAAAAAGAGCAAACTCAACGTGAGCGCAAATTTTTCACGCTGGGGGAATAATTCTTTAGCGATGCTCCACAAAACGACCGCGCCGAGCCAGCGCCAAAGCAGCGCGAAGATCTGCCAGTAGATCGGCAGATATGGCAAAATGCGTGTGGTGACTTGATACAACAACGCCCAGATCGGGCGGTTGGTCGAAAAATATTTTGTCATCGCCTCAAACCCAAGCTGATAACGAATCCAAGACATAGGCAGATCGTCCCAATAAAAACCAAGTTGCGGGATGAGCAAGCCATACGCAAGGATCGCGGCGGCAAGGAGGGTTAGCGAGGGATGAAGGCGTTTCATATTGGTTGTTGGGGCACAGCGACGCTGTGCCCCTACATTTTATTTAACGATCCACGTTCCAGTTTCGCGTTTGAGGGCGCGACCGATATTTTCAGGATTGGTGATGAGGGCTTCCTTGCCACCGTTCTCAAGATACCAGATGGCCGCCTGGATCTTCGGAGCCATGGAGCCTTTGGCGAAATGCTTACCTTCTTCAAGATAAGCCTTGGCTTCGGCGACGGTCATGGTATCGAGCCATTTTTGCTCGGGCTTCCCAAAGTTGATGGCAACCTTTTCAACCGCCGTGGCGATCAAAAACAATTCCGCTTTCACGGCCTGAGCGAGCAGGGATGACGCAAAATCCTTGTCGATCACTGCGGCAGTACCCATCAACGCACCGTCGCTGCGCTCCACCACGGGGATGCCGCCGCCACCCACGGTGATGACGACCTGGCCTGCCTCCAACAAGAGCTTGACCGCATCGATCTCCACGATCTCCTTCGGCAACGGAGAGGCGACAACGCGCCGCCAGCCGCGGCCTGCATCTTCCACCACTGACCAGCCCATTTCCTTTTCACGGCGTTTGGCTTCCGCTTCGTCCATGAAAGAGCCGATGGGTTTGCTGGGTTTCTGGAAGGCGGGATCGCTTTGTTCCACGCGCACCTGGGTGACGATGGTGGCGGCCTTCTTGTTGACCTTGCGTTTGAAAAATTCGTTGCGTAAAGCCTGCTGGAGTTCATACCCGATGGCGCCCTGTGAATCCGCGCCACAGACATCCAGCGGAACTTCGTGCATTCCTTCCACTTTCGCGGCGATCTCAGAGCGGCGCAAAATAAAACCAACCTGCGGCCCGTTTCCGTGGCCGACGGCCAATTCCCAGCCTGCCTCGACCATATCTGCAAGGTGGACGGATGTTTCGCGAAGGGCTTCTTCCTGATCTTCTACCGATACGTGCTTGTCATCTTTAATAAGAGCATTGCCGCCAATGGCGACGACTGCGATTTTGGTCATTGGTAAATTTCCTATTTATAGGGACACAGCGACGCTGTGTCCCTATAGTTATTTTAGGACATGGTAAGAGCCATCACGGCCTTCTGGGCGTGCAGGCGATTCTCGGCCTCATCAAACACCACAGATTGCGGGCCATCGAGCACACTGCTGGTGACTTCCACATCGCGGTCGGCGGGCAATGGGTGCATGTAGATCGCGCCTTCTTTGGCGACTTTGAGCTTGGCATCATCCATGATCCAATTCTTGTACATGTCCTGGAGTTTCTTGCCTTCCACCTTGTCGGTGGTTGTCAACAACGGGCCCCATGACTTGGCGTAGATCACATCGGCATCTTTGCAGGCTTCGGTCATGCCATCTTTGGAATCAATGATCTCGAAGCTTGTACCAGCGATCTTGGCCTGTTCCTTGGCCTGCTCAACGATATCAGGCATGAGCGGGAATTCAGGCGGGTAAGCCAGGGTTACATCCATGCCAAAGCGCGGCATTTGAAGGATCAAAGATTGCGGCACAGAGATTGGCTTGAGATAAGAGGCGGCATATGCCCAGGAAACGACGATCTTCTTCTTGCGCAGATCCTTGCCCTTCTTTTCCATGATGGTCATCAAGTCAGCAAGGCATTGGAAGGATGATACACATCACATTGCATGTTCAACACAGGCGCGCGGCTCGATTTTGCAACCGCGTTCAAATACGCATTGCCGTCGCCGTAATCGCAGTGACGAATGGCGATGCCGTCGAAATAGCGGCCGAAGATCTCACCGATTTCCACGGGAGTATCGCCGTGTGAAATTTGTGTGGTGTTGCTGTCGATGAAAGCGCCATGTCCGCCCAACTGAGCCATGCCCGCTTCGAACGATCCACGGGTGCGGGTGGATGAGAAGAAGAACAGCATCGCCAGCACTTTATCGCGCAGGTAGGGATGCGGTTCGCCGAGCGCACGCTTGCGCTTCAAGTCCCAGGCCACTTCCAAAACAGTTTCAACTTCTTCCTTTGTGAAATCAAGGTCGCCGATGAAATCGCGGCCTCTAAAATTGGTTTGCATGATTTAGTCTCCTTATTTTGATTTTACAAATACACAGGCAGGTATTACCCTGCCGTGTTATTTACTGACCAACAAACGGCTCCAATTGAATGGCGCCCGACTCAAGGTCGGCCCGAATGGCTTCGAATGCACTTGAAACAGAAGCAGGCACAAGGTCCGCGGAAAGAGGCGCAATACCGATGCCGCCAGATTTGTAATCGAGCTGGATCGATCCGCTTTGCAATTCATCCTTCGTAAGCAATTCGATCAACATGAAGACCGCCTGATTCATATTCTTGGTGCGACTGGTCACCACGACCTCGGGTGCGATGTAACGCTGATCGCTTCCTGTCGTAACGATGAGGCGGTTCGCCGATCTAGCGGCATCGATCGCCCCGAGAGTGGACCCACCCGCCGCTGCATAAATGAGATCCACTCCATCGGCATAAAGCTGCGCGGCGATCGCATTGGCTTCATCGGGTTTCGAGAAGCCGCTGAAATCATCTTTACCCGCAACATATTTGACAACGATCTCCGCATCAGGCTTGACGTACTTCACACCCTGCTCGAAGCCGAATTGAATGCGGCGAATGACGAGCACATCCGCACCGCCCAGATAGGCAACTTTGTTATTTTCGCTCAACAATGCCGCCAGTGCGCCTGCGAGAAAATCGCCTTCGAGTTCGCTGAATGTGACCGAGGTGACATTTGCGCCTTCGGCTACCGCATCAACTAGCGCAAATTTCGTGTCAGGGAATTCTGTCGCAACTTCGGTGATGGCCGCGGAATTTTCCGAACCGAGACCGATCACCAGTTGATACCCTTCCTGCGCGGCCTTGCGGACGTTTTCGCTTTGCGTATCCTGTTGATAATCGAAAGTTTTCACCTCCACGCCGAGGTCTTGCATGGCTTTCTGCAAACCTTCATTGGCGCTGTCATTGAAGGCCTTGTCACCAAGTCCACCGCGCGCAAGCATGAGCGCAACCTTGGGCTTTGCGCCGCCGCATCCCGTCAGAATACTCGCGACAAGCGCCGCAAGCAAAAAGAAGGTTAAAAGAAAAAGTGGTTTCCTATTCGTATTCATAAAGTTCCTTCGAGTGTTTTTATATTTATCTATTGACGCGCAATACTTCAGCATCAACAAATTTATCATCCCAATAAAGTCTTGCGCCCTCGCAA
The DNA here is from genome assembly GCF_016705895.1 of Candidatus Villigracilis affinis. Lineage (NCBI taxonomy): Bacteria > Bacillati > Chloroflexota > Anaerolineae > Anaerolineales > Candidatus Villigracilaceae > Candidatus Villigracilis > Candidatus Villigracilis affinis. The sequence goes on from NZ_JADJKT010000039.1 coordinate 131,934, forward strand.
TAATCGACAGGGTCTGCCCAACCCGAAAAATCAAAGCCAGGCAGGCAGCCGACGATGCCCAATTCAACGACTCCGCCATGAGTAACGACCAGCGCTGAACGGCCTTCGGAAATAAAATCCATCACACTGGCATAAAACTTTGCCAGTTTATGGGCATACTTCGCAGGCGCGCCGTTGTGTTTGATCACCTCAGCGTAAAAGTCAAAAGTCTGCGGCCAGGGCGCTTCCTTCTCCACGGCATGACCGTAGGTGTTCAGCAATTCAGTTTGCTCATCCACGGCAAAGCCCATTGCAATGGCTGTCTCGAATGCACGCGGCAATGCGGATGTGATCACACGGTCAAATGGACCAATGTTCTGTCCGATCAAGCGCGCAAAGGTTACACCTGTTTGATTCAGGTGGTCACCTGCATGGTCACGAATGGAGTGTCGGCGGATCTCGAGGGTTTTCATATTCACCATGTAGGGAGCACAGCGACGCTGTGTCCCTACGAATAAATTATTTAATCAAGCTCGGCAAAATCGCATAGAACTCTGTCGCCTTGACCATATCTTCCAGCGAAACAGAATCACGAACGGTATGTGCAGTCTCTTCATCGCCGGGGCCAAAGCCGATGGACGGAATGCCAGCCTTGCCAGCCCAGTAAATGCCATTGGTGGAGAAGTTCCACTTGCTGCTGGCGGCCTCGGGCAAACCGATCTGCGTGCGGGCTTCCTGACCAGCCTTCACCAGCGGATGCTCCGCTTCCAGAGCCCAGGCTGGGAAGTACTTGTCTACGGGAAAGACAAAGCCCGTGTAGGAAGGTTCATCGTAGAACAATTCCTCAAGCTTCACAGAGTCTTTGAATTCGGCAGGGATGAGGTCTTCCACCTGTTTCTTGACCACTTCCTTGGTCTCACCGAAGGTCATACGGCGGTCAATGAAAATGACGGCTTCATCGGGCACCGCATTGATCGAAGGGGTCTTCACATGCAGATCTGAAACGGTGATCTTGCCATGACCCAAAAATTCATGGTCACCAAGTTTGGGTTCCAAATCGCGAATGCCCGCGATGACGGGAAGCAGCTTGTAAATGGCGTTATCACCCAGATGATTGCTCGCTGCATGGGCCGATTTACCCTTGGCGGTCACCTTCATTTCAAGGCGGCCCTTATGCCCGCGATAGACCAGCATCTTGGTCGGCTCGCCAATGACCACAAAATCGGGCTTCACTTTCGGGTCCACTTCAACGAAGGTGTTGGGGGCAATGCCATCACACCATTCTTCCATGTTGCCGAAGTAATAGGCGGTCCAGCCTTCAAGCAGACCCAGGTCACGGGCCATGGCGAGGCCGTAGACCATGCCCGGGGTGGAGCCTTTTTCATCGCAGGCGCCGCGCGCATATAGAATGCCATCCTCGATCTTGCCTTTGAACGGATCCCATTCCCATTCGTGCGGGTCACCGATACCCACCGTATCGATATGCGAATCGTACACAATGACCCGCTTGCCATTGCCAATGCGCCCCATGATATTGCCCATCTTGTCAAAACGGACTTCATCGAAGCCAAGTTTGTTCATTTCCGCGGCGATGCGTTCCCCCACATCCTTCAATTGTGAATCCATCGAAGGAATGGCAACGATCTCGCGCATGAATTCGATAATATCCTCACGGGAAGCCTGAACTCTTTTTTGTATCTCCTGAATAGACATTTGAACTCCTTGTTGCATGAAAAAATGATTCAACGATGGTCCGCAAAGTTTTACACCTTGCATGCATACGTTGGAAATTACGCTATTTTACGCACCCACACGGCGCATGATATGGAAATGGAAATAACCAGGGATGAAGTAACTCAATGAATAATCCACGATCCTGTTCTCTTCATCGAAAAGCTGTGAATAAAAATGTAGCAGCACATCGCCGCGCTGGATCTCAAGCGCTTTGGCAACCTCTGCCGTTCCGCCGATGGCACTGACATTCGCGCGGGAAGTCCTCAAAGGATCGCCGCGATCAAGCAAAAAGTCCAGAACAGAGCCGTGAAAATCGACGGGCAGATCCTCTACATGCAGAATCGCCTCGGGCAAAATATCCACAAGATAAGCAACAGGTCTGCCATCGGCGCGCACCACACGTCTGACACGTGTCAGGGGCGTTCCGCTGGGAACACCCAGTGCAGTCGCGGCATCGTCATCAGCGGGAAGCGATTCAACACTCAGGTCGCTCACTGAAACTTCCAGGCCCAAACGCTTTGCCATGGTCTCAAGGCTTTCAAGCACTTCAAGACCGTTATCAAGCAAGCCGCGCATTTTGCCGACCACAAACGTGCCAGAACCCTGACGCCTGCGGATCAAGCCCTGCGTTTCAAAAGCGCGCATGGCCTCACGAAGTGTGGCGCGAGAAACTCCCAGCTGTTTTGCAAGCTCGGGTTCCGAAGGCAGGCGCTGACCCGCAGGAGTTCGCGCAATCAATGCTGCCAGGTCGACCTGTAATCGTTGAAAAGGAAAATTTGACATTCTCGCCTCACTCGTCCAACACGGATATAAAATCAAAATTCGTTACGTCCACAAGGCCCTTGTCTGAGATCCGCAATTCGGGGATCACCACAAGCGCCGACAAACTCAATTGCATATTCGGGTTATTCAATTCACTGCCGCAAATTTTGAAACCGTCGAGCACCGTGGCGGCTTTCTTCGCCACCACATCCGCGCGCTCGTTCGACATCAAACCTGCGATCTGCAACTCCACCCGCCCGATCACTTCACCATTCATCACCACAACCTGACCGCCGCCGCACTTCGCCAGTTCATTTGCGGCAATCGCCATATTCTCATCATCCGTACCCACCACGATCATATGATGGCTGTCATGCGCCACAGTTGAACCGATTGCGCACGGCCGCGTAAATCCAAGTCCGCTGATCAAGCCCACCATCACCTTGCCAGTCGCGCGATGACGTTCCACCACGGCGATCTTCGCGATGTCGCGTTTAATATCGGCTTTGACTTCTCCGTTTTCAGCTTTGACCTTCATCCGCAGATGACGAGTCGGCGCCTGATTCTCGATCACACCGATGACATGCGCATCCACTTCGGACCCGTGAACTGCTCTCGTCCGAAGGGCAAAATCCTCCGCCTTGAGAGGCCGCTTCAAATGCACCGACTTCGTCGCCCAACGCGGATATTTCACCGAAGGAAGTTTGACCAGCAACTCACCCTTCTCTGCGATGACCTGTCCTTTTGCGATCACGACATCGGCTTTGAAATTCATCAGGTCGTCCACCAAAAGCACGTCCGCCCAACGACCAGGCGCGATCATACCCATCTCTTTGGTGAGACCGAAATGCTCGGCGGTATTGATCGTCATCATCTGGATCGCCGTCATGGGATTCAAACCTTCACCAATCGCATGACGCAGAACACGGTCCATGTGCCCTTCGACGGTGAGCGTTTCCGCGTGAGAATCATCCGTGCAAAGAATAAAGCGGCGCGAATCCATTTTCTTTTCAGTGATCACCTTGACCTGATTCGCCACATCATGCCACGCTGAACCATATCGCAGCATGGGTTTCATGCCCTGCCGCACACGTGCAATAGCGTCGTCGATGCGGGTACCTTCGTGGTCATCTTCCGCGCCACCCGCCACATACCCGTGAAACGGAAGACCGAGATCAGGCGAGGCATAATGCCCGCCAATGGTCTTCCCTGCCGCGTGGGTCGCGGACATTTCATCGAGCATCTTTTTATCACCCATGAACACACCGGGGAAATTCATCATCTCACCGAGGCCGATGATGCCTTTCCACGTCATGGCTTCTGCCACTTCCTTTGGACCAATGGAAGAGCCCGGCGTTTCAAGCCCAGGCGCCGAGGGCACGCAGGAAGGCATCTGCACCCAAACATGGATGGGCTGTTTCTGCGCTTCATCCACCATCAACTTCACGCCTTTAAGACCAAAGACATTCGCGATCTCATGCGGGTCAATGAACATGCCTGTCGTGCCGCGCACCGCCACTGTCCGCACGAACTCTGTCACTGTGACCATGCCCGATTCAACGTGCATGTGACCGTCAAGCAGGCCCGGCACAAGGTAACGTCCCTTCGCTTCGATCACCTTTGTCTTCTTGCCAATGGCATGGCTGGCATCCCGCCCGACAAATGCGATGTGTCCATTCACAATGGCAATGTCTGTATCGGGAACGATCTCTCCCGATTGCACACACACCCATTTGCCACCGCGGATCACAAGGTCAGCGGGCGCTCGCCCCATGGCTACATCAACGAGTGAGCGGGTAAGTTTGGTGGACGATGTCATAAAGTCTCCAGTGAAACGACCTAGAAAAATCCGATGATCGAGTTGATAACAAACAGCCAGAGAATGATGGCAATCGTGGGCGCAAACAAAACCCAAGCCCAAACGTTTCTTTCCTCTTTCAGCGCCCAAGCGGAAAAAAGCTGAAGCACCGGTAGAAAAAAGGCAACGCCGCGAAAATATTGCACATTATTCAATTGATAAGAGAACGGCACAATGGTTATCGCACCCAGAATCACCAGGAACGGGATCTCGTACAAAATACCGACCACCGTTGCGATCAAAGAAAAAGCAACAAAGGGCCAGCTAAAAATGATCGGAAGAACACTATCAAACATGATGTCTAAGCTCCTCTCAATAATCTATGTTTTCAAAATCACTTCATGAAAACTGGTAAGATAACACGACGAAAATAAACCAAAAAACGACCAGGAATGCGGGCGTTAAAAACAACCATGCCCATAATTTGTACCCCTCCTTTACCGCCGCCGCAGAGATGACTTGAAAGACGGGCAGAAAGAGGCCATATCCATAAAAGGTCGGAGAACCATTAAAGTAGTAAGCGATCGGGAAGATCAGCACTGCGCCGATCAGCACAAACCAATATCTGTTTTTCAGCACGCCGATGACGGAAAACGTCAACGAAGCGGGAATGGACAGCCAAAAAAGCAGAGGAATGAGAATTTGGCTCATGTCGGCAGCCAATCATTGTTCGTCCCGTCAATTTGATCTCATTGCGCTGAAACCGCGTTGATCAACAGCCAGATCGTCAAAAAGTATGGGACTGCGAGAAGCCATGCGATCATCTCTCTTCCACGGTTAATAAAGTATCCAGAAGCAAAGAGCAGCAACGGCAATAAAAACACAGGCGACCGAATGATGGGAAATCCGCTCAGAAGCCACGAAAAAGGAAGCGCCAAAATGGCTGCAGCGACAAGAAAGCGATAATTATCCCTGAGCAAACCGATCACGGCGAGTATTGCTGTGACAACAACAGCGGGCCAGCCCAGGAAAAAGCCAATAAAGAGTTCACTCATAATTCAGGCAACCTGTAATTATTCGGACTAATCATGCCAGCAATCGTTTTGCTGCCTTGTTATGTTTCTCGATCAATCTGCCCTGATCCACTGTCGCAAGTTGACCTTCCTTCACAACAAATTTTCCGTTGACAACGGTGTAGTCCGCATTGACGGGCTGCCCGAACACCACGGCAGAGACAGGGTCGTGCATACCAGCGAAGCCGAGCTTGTTCAAGTTGATGGCGAAGAAGTCGGCGCACTTGCCAGCTTCGAGGCTGCCGATGTCAGTTCGGCCCAATACCGCTGCGCCGCCGCGTGTGCCAAGATGCAGGGCTTCGCGGGCGGTCATCAATTTTCGGTTTGGATCGTTGGAAAGGGAATAGCCCGTTAATCCCTCTTTGACGCGGGACACGAGCATGGCATTGCGGACTTCAGCCAGCAGATGCGAGCCATCATTGGAGGCGGAACCATCCACGCCGAGGCCCACGTTGACGCCCGCCTTGCGATATTCCTTAATGGGTGCAATACCCGAAGCCAGGCGCATATTCGAGGTGGGACAATGCGCCACACCGCAGTTATGTTTTGCAAAGACTTGAATCTCTTCGTCATTGACCCACACCGCATGCGCGAACCAGACGTCATCCCCCACCCAATCCACTTCCTGCATGTATCCCACAGGACGATGACCGAACATTTGCATGCAGAATTTTTCTTCGTCTTCGGTCTCAGCGAGATGCGTGTGCAAATGCACGCCGTATTCGCGCGCCAGCTTTGCGGACTGTTTCATCAAATCTGATGTGACACTGAACGGCGAGCAAGGTGCAAGGACAATTTGAGTCATCGCGCCGGGTTTGGCGTCGTGGTATTTTTCGATGAGACGCTGGGAATCTTTGAGGATGTTGTCTTCGGTGTCCACGACTGAATCGGGAGGTAACCCGCCTTTGGATTCACCGAGGCTCATGGAACCGCGCGATGCCTGCAGGCGGACCCCGATCTCGGAGGCCGCAGCAATTTCATCGTCCAGTTTTGAACCGTTTGGAAACAGATAGAGATGATCCGATGCGGTGGTACATCCCGAAAGGGCGAGTTCTGCCAATGCGGTCTGAGTCGAGACAAAAATATCATCGGGTTGAAGCCGCGCCCAGATCGGGTAGAGGGTCTTCAGCCAGTTGAATAGATTTGCATCCTGCGCGGCGGGGACGGCGCGTGTGAGGGTTTGATAAAAATGATGATGGGTGTTGACGAGGCCCGGGAAGACGACATGCCCCTTGAGATCGAGGACTTCATCGGCAGTTGTTGGAAGTTCGTTCATGGGGCCGACCTCTTGAATGAGGCCGCGACGAATGAACATGCCACCTTCTGGAATCTCCCGCTGATGGTCGTCCATGGTGACAATATAGGCGTTTTTTATGAGTAGAGTTGTCATTGGGAAGGTAGCCTCTGGCAGTTAGCGATTGGCGTAGTTGTCTGACAACTTCTAGTTTAGCAAAAAAGGGGGAGGATGTCAAATCAGGTTATAAAGTTGTAAGACTGGAAAATTAGAAACACTTTTTACTCCATCGTTATATCCACCCCATATCGCTCCTCTATCCATCCTCTATCCTCTCCTTGCGTCTACAGAGGGAATGTGTGTTACACTGAAAGCGCAAGAAATAACTGGATCTCCCTGTCGTACCTTGACCGCCGACCCTCTTATAGGGTTGCGGTCATTTTTTTAATCCCGGCCGTGCCGGAGAAAGCAGTAAAAAATGGATATTCGAATCTACGTAGGAAACCTGGCCAAGAGCACCACACAGGCTGAAATCAATACCTTGTTCGCAACCGCGGGAACCGTCTCTTCGGTCGATCTCGTCATGGACAAGGGAACGGGACAGTCGAAGGGCTTCGCTTTTGTTTCCATGCCCGAACAGGCTGAAGCAGACAAGGCCATCAGCATGTTCAATGATTACTCACTGGCCGATAAAGTACTCAAGGTCAATGTGGCCAAGCCAAAAGCCTAACAAGCGAAGTACAAAAAACATCGCATCAAAAAATCCCTGTTCCAAATGGAGCGGGGATTTTTTTTATCATCGAGTATTTCCTGAGTTTATCAATTCACGTATCACAATCTTGACATTAATTTTCTGTGCTGATAAACTATCGTTCAGTTAGTCAAATTCATCAAATCAAAGATTCAAAAGAAAGGAGACGCGTTTTATGTTAAATATGGCATCGGTGCTTGTTTGCGAGCAATCCTATAGGCGCGTCTCTGCATAGCAGTAAGAATCTATATTTAATGTAGACCTTCTGCCACGGACGTTCCTATGTCCGTGGCTTTTTTGTTGCCGTTTTTTGCGGCACTCAGGAACAACAGCCGCGTCTCTTCACTGCGCATTCAGCAAATTCAGGAACAGACGCTCGCGAGTTGAGCAACCACCTGCCACGGGAAATTTCCGTGGCAGGTTTTTATTTTTTGAAAGGAAAAATTATATGTCAGCACAAGTGACCCAAACCCTCTCCCCTCGTTCGATCTCTGTCTGCGTATGTACGCACGAAAAACATTTACCGATTATTTCTAAAATTACCCATGTTCTGCAGAAACAGAATATGTTTACAGGAACTCTATACAATGAATATGACAAACGAAAACGATCTAGGCATCGTTTTTCGAAAATCTCTCGGACATTACACCGTCCACACCAACGGGCAGGAGATCGACTGCGAACTCTCGTCCCGTTTACATAAACAACTGATCTATCCCACCGCCGATCCGACTTCGCTGAGGCACCGAGTGCAGGCCGTGCGCGAGATCGAACACATTGACCCGATCGCGATCGGTGACCAGGTCCGCTTTTTGGATGCAGGACAAGGCCGCGGTCTCATTACCGAGATCCTGCCTCGCCGCTCCAAGCTTTCTCGCCCGATGCCAGTTCCCGGTCAACGCGTTTTTGAGCAGGTCATTGTCTCGAATGCAGACCAGGTGCTGACAGTTTTTGCTGCCGCCAGCCCCACCCCAAAGTGGGGACTGCTCGACCGCTATCTGGTTACGGCTGAGGCGGCCGGGCTGCCATCCAGAATCATCATTACCAAAATGGATCTGGCTAATAAGAACGAAACGCTCGAAAAGGATCTGGATATCTATCGACGCATTGGGTACCCAATTCACCTGGTTTGTTCATCCACAGGAGACGGGCTCGAGGAACTCAAACAAGCCTTGCACGGGCGCATGTCTGTGCTGATCGGCAAATCCGGTGTAGGCAAAACATCTTTGATGAATGCGCTTCAGCCCGGTCTTGGCTTGCGCGTCAAAGCAGTCAGTCAGGGTGACGTTGGCAAAGGCCGCCACACCACCAGTCATCTGCAAATGTTCGAGTTGGATTTCGGCGGCATGCTGGTGGATACGCCCGGGATGCGTGAGTTCGGCTTGTGGGATATCAGCAGCGAAGACCTCGCCTCGCTCTTCCCCGAGATGGAACGCTACGTGGGTCAATGCAAATTTGGCTTGAGCTGCCAGCACGACCATGAGCCCGGCTGTGCCATTCGTAAGGCAGTGGTGTCGGAACAGATCAACCCGTATCGCTATCAAAGTTATCTGCGCCTGCGGGAGGAGCTATGAGAAATCATTCACTGGCTTCCTTCGGAGACTTCAGGTGCGCCAACTGCCACGCGCTTGTTTCCAGCATGCAGATGCTTTCCGGAGTCAACAATCGCAACCACTGTCCCTATTGTTTGTGGTCGCGTCACCTCGATCTATATTCCGCAGGTGACCGCCTCTCAGCTTGTAAAGCGCCGATGAATCCCATCGGGCTGACCATGAAGAGGAGCAGGAACAAGTATCAGTTAAGTCCACGAGGCGAGTTGATGCTGGTCCATGCCTGTCTGGAATGTGACACCGTCTCGATCAACCGCATCGCCGCAGACGATGATCCCGAAAGGATTCTCGCGGTGTTTCATTCATCGCTCGATGTCAGCCAGCATGGCATTTACGAGCAAAACGGCATCGCGATGCTGGACGCTGGCGATATGGATGCTGTATATCATCAACTCTACGGCCAGGCTGTGGAGAATTCAATGGCATAAGAACGACTCGCCCTGAAATCGATTTTTCAAGGGCGAGTTTTTCAAACATGCAAGTTCACGTGGATGTTTTCACAAGCCAGTACTTGAAATTAGACAGAAACGGTTGTATTATCAATTCGGTAACCATCTTATAAGTAATGAGGAGAGAGACAAGTATGAAAAAGTTCTTTAAGTGGTTTGGGATCGTGCTGGGTAGTTTGATCGGTTTGATCGTTCTCGTCTTCCTTGGGCTGATGCTTAAGGGCAATTCCATGTTGAATAAAAAATATGATGCACAGGTTGAAAAGATCACCATCCCCACCGATGCGGAGGCTGTTGCGCGCGGAGAACATTGGGTGATGGCAGAATGCATCGGCTGCCATGGCCATGACCTTTCGGGCGGTCCATTCTTCGCTGCGCCTTTCGGGTATATTGATGCCAAGAATTTGACATCAGGCAAAGGCGGGGTTGGCAGCGAATTCACAGATGAGGACTGGGTCCGTGCGCTTCGTCATGGTGTCGGTTCAGAAGGAGATAGTCTGTTGATCATGCCTGCGCAATTTTTCAGGCATTTCAGTGATGAAGACCTTGGCGAGATTATCGCATACTTAAAAACCCTGCCGCCGATTGATAATGAGACGCGTGAACCCAGTTTCAACCCGCTTGGTAAGGCGCTGATGGGCGCAGGTGTGTTTGGCGACAGTGTCGTAGTTGCCGAATATCTTCTCGACAACCCACTGGAGAATGTTTCATACCCGCCCGCAGGAGTCACTGCTGAATATGGCGAGTACCTCGTCAATGTGAGTGGATGCCGCGATTGCCACGGCCCAGCACTCTCTGGCGGAAAAAGCGCTGATCCCTCGGCGATCAATGCACCCAACCTGACCCCGGGCGGTGAACTGGTCGCATGGGAAGAAGCGGATTTCATCAAAGCCATCCGCGAAGGCGAAGCCAAGAGCGGACATAAGCTGGATCCCGCACAAATGCCGTGGGAACACTACAAGTTCTTCTCTGACGATGAATTGAAAGCATTGTGGGCCTACCTGCAATCGCTGCCCAAGTTGGCGACAACACTTCCATAATCGATCAAGACCCTGCCTAAATGGCAGGGTCTTTTTTATATTGTGCAACGGTTCCTACGGAGTGAGACAGTCTGTCGCCAAATCCAACGCGTGAATGGCAGTTACCCAAGCCACTGCCATCTTGTCATAGCCATTCGTGTTGGGATGATACAGAGTCATGAAATCATCTTTGACCAAAATGTCGCGCATGTCAACGACTGAAACCTGCGGACCCTTCGCCGCAACGACATTTGGGATCGCATCGTTATAAATTTTTTGGTCCACTTCGGAGCCCCAGCGCGTGGGAATGATCTGCGCCACGATCACATGCGTATTTGGCAGGCGGATCAGAATGTCATCGAGCAATACTGAAAGATTATCGCGGACATAAATCCCGTTCCCGTGCCGAAGGTCATTCGACCCAATGTGCAAGAGGATCACATCAGGCTGATAGGTTTCAAGCCAGCCATCCATATCAATGGCCTCCTTGATATTGGTGATCCTCCAGCCTGGATGCCCCTCGTTATCGGGGTCTGCAAGAATCGCCTCCCCGCTCCTTTGTGAGCCGACGAAATCAAACGCGTATTTATCATTTGTCAGTAGGGCGCTCAGTCTTTTGCGATAGCCGCCGCGGTCTGGATCCCCTTCGCCGTAGGTGATGGAATCACCAAGCGGCATAATCCTCAAACTGGTTTGCGCATCACCACATGACGGGGTAGCTGTCTCTGTCGAAACAGGAACAGGACTCAGGGTGAGAGTGATCGGCTGTTCCGTCTCAAATAAAGGGATCGGGGTGTAGGAATCCACTACAGAGCGGGTGCAGGCAGCAAGGAAAATGGTCAGGGTCAGAAAGCGGGTGACGAAGCGTTTCATCGAGAGGTAGTTTACCAAATAGTCCTACCTTTGTATGGTTACGAAAAGTAAAAAAGCGGATGATAATACCGCATCGTTATCTATGATTCATTTTATTTATGGAGGTAGTTCCAATGCCTGAAAGTATGCAATTATTGAAATGTCCCGCCTGCGGCGGCCCGCTCGCACCGCCGACTGGTGAAAGCACCATGAGCTGCCCATACTGCAAAAGCTCAGTGGTTGTTCCCGAAAGCCTGCGCATGCAAAAGAAAACCGCCAGCGCTCCACAAACCGATATTTTTTCAGGCATCGATACGAATGCCATGGTCGGTTTTGGCACGCAATGGGGCGAGGTCGTGCAACTGGCACAAAATGGGAACAAGGCGGAAGCTGTAAAAAAATACATGGCGCTGACAGGCAACAATGAGTCCTCGGCGACTTATACCGTGGATCATCTCGCACGTTCGCAATTTGTCCAATCCAGCACACAAAGCGTCCAACAAATGTACGCGCCGATGATGGCTCAGGCCAACGAAACCGTCAAAAGCGTCACACGCATGTCGATGTGGATCGGGTGCGGTATCACAGCCTTTGTCATGTTCATCATTCTCATCACCATGCTCCCTGTTTTGATCGGCGTGTTCGCCAGCCTGACAACACTCTTCAAATAGCAAAACCCACATGGAGATAAAATGATGAAACAATGTCCGAAATGCAACTCTGACGAGATCATTTCCCAACTCAGTGTTCGCGGCGGAGAAGGTCACCCATCCTACGTCAGCGTCATTGAGCCTGACCCTGAAAAGAAACCTTTTGTGTGGATTCCCAAAAGTGAGCAAAGCCATTTCCGCGCCGATGTTTGCGGTGCATGCGGCTACACCGAGTTCTATGCCGAGAATTACAAAGCGCTGAACGAGGGGCGCAAAAAAGGATTAGAAGCCAGTAGATGAAACCCACGCTTCACACTATAGCCGACGCCTGCTCCATCGACCCAGACATTCTCCACCCCTTATCAAAAAACATATCTCACCTACAGATTTTTTTTCGAGGTGAGATATGTTTTTATGTTGATTTTGCTGTTATCAGCGTTCATCTGCGTCCAAATAGAGGTTGTTATTTCCTCCCAAAAACAAGCCCTGGAATCAGCATCGGTGTTTTGCGTTTGTAGCTTGCATAAGCTTCGCCAAAATCGCGCAGGAGCTTTCTTTCTTCGAAATAAGTGCCGATCAAAATATAAAGCGTCGCGCCGATGTAAACTGTGAGCGAATTCTGTGAGGCAGACGGCGTAAGCCAAACGAACAGCAGACTGAACGTATAAAGCGGATGACGCACGATCCGATACAGTCCGCGTGTGACCAGGTCGCCAGATTTCTCCTTTTCAAATAACTGACGCAGCCCAACGAAAGAAAGCGAGTCTGTTTGCAGAAAAGCGATCAACAGCATCAGCATGGCAAATAATTGCCCGCCGAACATCACCAAATTCCACGGGGAGGGCACTTGGTACACCGCTTGATCTGGCAAAGTCCGCATCAAATACAGGATCGGCGCAAAACTGACGACGGCGAAAATGTTGTAGGCAAGGCGGTAAAAGTCCGCGCCGCCCGCTTTCAGGGAGATCATCCCTTTGACGAAATGCGAGGCGAGAAATGAATGTACAACTCCCCAAAGGGTCATTGCAAGCAGAAGAATGAAAATGCTCATTTTATTTTGTCCTTTAATGCATAGTGACGACCTGAGGTCGTCACTATTTACATTATTCATATCCTTGCGAGGGCGTTCTTGGAAAACCGTCCTCCGGCTACACTGCACAAAAGAAAGTACGTGCGGATCTGCTCAAGATGAAGATTTACTCCGCGCCAAAAGCAGGGAGCTCGATGGCCTCATCGCCGGATTGAATCAGATAGTACGGTTTCCAGGCCACACCGAAAAGGTTGACGTAAATATCCGTCTTCTTGGGTTTGATCGCTACTTCACTGATCTCGTTAACCAGGCTTCCCCAGCGGTTATTGATCTCGGTGGTCATGTCATCGCGTTCGCGCATCAGGGCGCTTAGGTCTTTTTTGAATTGGGCAATGGCGTCTTCCGATTCTTCAACTTCGGCCTTGGCATTTTGAGCAAGACGATGCTTTGTGAATTGCGTGGAAACGCTCTTCTTACGTCCAAAACCGACCAACCCCGCCCCCAGTTCAAGCAGGTTCGCACCTGATTCCATGTTGCGATTGGTCAGGTCCGCCTGATCTTCGCGGAGTTCACGTTCTTCCTTCGCGAGTTTATCTTGCAGCGAGTTGATCTTCTTTTCAATGGCAGCGGTCTTCTTGGAAATCTCGGCATCGCGCGCTTCACGCGCGGAATCTGCACAGGCTTTCATGAATTCAGCCTGACTGACATCGGGACCGCCAAACACTTTCAATTTAACGTTGGCGCGCGCAGTGACCTCGGAACTACGGAAGACCCAATCGGTGAAATCTTTTTGCAGGGCAGTCATCAATTTCGAGTCGTTGAGCGGCGAGTCTATGGTGCCGAAGCGGGCCGAGGCAACAGGCATGGATTCGACCTTGTCCAATGAAGGGCCGCCGTAGGAAAATTCATCCCAGCGGACAATACCGCGGCGATCCAATACGTCAACGAGTGCGGCGCGGGTAATTTCCGAGTCCACGCCATATTTGCGGTCGAGCAGGCGAACCTGCGCGGAAGCCAGCAGGGATGGGCGATACACGATTCCCTGGATCATGGCTTGCGGGGGCATGGCGCGCCGTGCAGATTGAAACGCTTCGGGCAAGCTGTAATTTTGCGGAAGGAAGTATTCGCGAATGCCTGCGGGGAGAGAAGGTTTGGTGGAAGTTCCGTTGGTAGTTTGCGGTTGACGGTTGTTGGTTGCAGGCTGTGGGGTGAAAGGTTGGAAGGCTGCAGGTTGAACGTTGGCAGGTTGTGATGATGGAATCGAGACAGGCTGGAACGATTCAACAGAAGGCTGAGGCGCTGACTCTCTCCTCGAAACAGGAGCAGGTGTAGGTAAAGTCTGACGCGTTGAATCAGCGTCTGCCAGAAGGTTGAGATCAGGAATCTGTGTTCGGGTCATGGGACCCGCGAGAAAATTCATCGCCCAACGGGTTTGCATGAGCACAGGCATTTTCTCGTGTACGTTGTGCATCACAAAGACGCGCTTGCCGAGGGAGGAAATGAGTTTGTCCATGGCGGCGCGGGGAATGCCGCCTGCGGCGCTTTCGAGGCCATCGAGCAGTCGATTCTTGTCACGCTCAGTTTGAAGTTTGCCAATGAACCACGTGCCCGTATTCGAGAGGGCTTTGTAATCCATGTCCACGGGGTTTTGAGTGGCGAGCAAAAGGCCGAGGCCGAAGGCGCGCGCTTGTTTCAACATGCGCAGCAGCGGACCTTTTGAAGGCGGCACAGCGGTGGGCGGAAGATAGCCGTAGATCTCATCCATGTAAAGCAAGGCGCGCAGAGAAGATGAACCTTTTTGGGTGCGCATCCATGTTTCAACGGCGGAGAGCAGCAACGTGACAAAGAACATGCGCTCGCCATCAGAAAGATGCGCAAGGTAGAAAATGCTATGGCGCGGTTTGCCATCGGGCATGAACAACAATTTTTGTACGTCAAGCGACTCGCCTTCACGCCAGGTTTCGAACGCAGGCGCGGCGAGGATGTTGTTCAAGACCATCGCAAGTTCCATGCGGTCTTTGGGCGGGAAGAATGTATCAACAGGAAATGCGCCGAGGTTTTGGAACGGCGGGGTTTGTGTTTGCAGGATCAATTCAGTGAGATCGAGATCGTTGCCTTCGCTCCAATGCGCTTCGAAAATATTGGAAAGCAGGATGTGTTCACGCGAGCGAAGCGGATCGAGATCGTTCATGCCAACAAGCCCAAGCAAGGCGGTGACGGTGCTGGAAATTCGTTCACGCAGGACCTCGCGGTTGCTCTCCCAATCCAAGCCTGGTGCGGCGAGTGAAGAGAGTACGCTGACAGGAATACCCGAGTCAGAGCCTGGGGTGTAGATGGCAAATTGTGCGGCGTTTTTTAGAGCCAACAATCGGTCTGGGCCAATGCCCCATTCATTCAATCCATTACGCCATGAGGAAGCGGCTTCGTTGGCGATCTCTTCCATCGATTTGCCCGTACGGCGTTCCATTTCAGGATCGATCCACGGTTGGAAATCCTGCGGAAGCAGATCGGGGAAATGTAAAAGCAAATTGGTCAGATCGCCTTTGGGATCAATAATGATGGCAGGTATATTTTGCAGTGCAGCTTCTTCAAGCAGGGCAACGCACAAACCTGTTTTACCTGAACCTGTCATGCCTGTTACAACGGCATGCGTGGTCAGATCTGCGGGGTCATATTCAACGGTGGTGGTTGTAGGCTTGGCGGTTTTTGCATCCACCAAACGGCCAAGGTAAAAATTCGAGTCTGCCATGAGGGATCTCCATAAATTCATTATAGACTCCAAAGGTTTACAAAATCCCCATGGGGGAAACCTTAGAGCCTTTCTTTAGAACGTACGTGCTAGGTGTAAATTTACTCTATTTTATACCAAAGTGCAACTTAAAAAACGACCATCGTTTTCGATCGTCGAATCAAGCAGAATTAAAAACCTCAAAGCCATCGACTTCGAAAGCATATGAGTGAAATTAAGGTAAAATATGAACCACCGGGGCGATGGCGGAATCGGCAGACGCAACGGACTTAAAATCCGTCGGTAGTGATACCGTGAGGGTTCGACCCCCTCTCGCCCCACAAAAAATGTCATTGCGTAGAACTTGAGAATCCTCAAAGCACGCAATGACAGTTTCGTCTAAAGCAGAGAGAGGATCATGTTTTTTACCCGTCTACAGCTTGAAGAGATAGAAGATAAAAGCCTTGCCTCGTATGGAATGCGGAGCAAAGACTCAAAGGGCCGCGCCTATCTGGATAGCGAACCAGATTACCGCACGTCCTTTCAGCGCGACCGTGACCGCATCCTGCACACCACCGCATTCCGCAGACTGGAATACAAGACACAGGTCTTTATCAATTTCGAAGGCGACTACTTCCGCACCCGCCTCACCCACACGCTGGAAGTTGCCCAGATCGGTCGGACATTGGCCCGCGCTTTGGGAGCGAACGAAGACCTGGTCGAGACCATCTGTCTGGCGCACGATCTCGGTCACTCGCCATTTGGGCATTCAGGCGAGATCGCGCTGGCAAGATTAATGAAGGAAGTCGGCGGGTTCGACCATAACAAACAATCCCTGCGCATCGTGACCGAACTCGAACAGCGGTATCCTGAATTCCCTGGCTTGAATCTAACCTGGGAAGTGCGCGAGGGCATGGTCAAACATGAATCGGAATATGACATTTCCGATGCCCGCGATTTCAGCCCTGACCTGCGCGGAAACCTGGAAACCCAGATCGCCAACGTCGCCGATGAACTTGCCTACACGACACATGACCTTGATGATGGTCTGCGCTCGGGCATGATCACCCCTCAAATCCTCGAAGGGATTTCCCTGTGGGAGATCCTGCGTGAGACCTACAAGTGGCAAGGACACATCCTCAGCGAAATGGAACGTCATCGCATGATCCGTCAACTGGTTGGACTGATGGTCACAGATATGCTGCAAGCCACAGACGTCCGCATCAAAGACAGCAAGGTGAAAACCGCGCTGGATATTCAAAAGCTCAAACACAACATCATCGGCTACAGCGAAGAAATGCAGCGCCGCAACCGCGAATTGAAAGACCTGCTCTATAAAAAACTCTACCGCCATTACCGTGTCGTGCGCATGCAAACCAAGGCGGAGCGTGTCATTTCCGAGTTGTTCCATGCCTATCAGGCAGAGCCGTCGATGCTGCCCGATCATGTCCAATTCTTCATCGAAAAGCGCGGACTCGAACGCACCATCTGCGATTACATTGCAGGCATGACCGACCGCTATGCCGTTGAAGAACATCAAAAGCTGTTCAACCCCTCTGAAAAGCCTTAACTTTTCAATCAAGGGGGAACAAAGTATTTTTTTCCTTCCCTCACATCCAATATAACAATTTCAGAAAGGAGCGATTTATATGTCACATACCAACTACCTTACCCCCGAAGGCGAAGCAAAGCTTACTGCCGAATTACAGGAACTCAAGGGAGCAAAGCGCGAGGAACTTTCCCAGCGCCTGCGCTCGGCCATTCAAATGGGCGATCTTTCGGAAAACGCAGATTACCACAAAGCCAAGGAGGATCAGGGCTTTCTTGAGGGCCGCATTCAAGAACTCGAATCCATTCTGAGGAGCGCCGTTATTATCGATAGCTCACAGGTCAGGGATGTGGTCTCGATCGGTTCACGCGTGACGATTCAGGAAGCCGATTTTGACCCTGAGACCTATCACCTGGTCGGCGCCACCGAAGCCGATCCGCGCAACGGAAGGATCTCGCACGAATCCCCCATCGGCCGCGCATTGATGGATAAAAAGGTCGGTCAGATCGCCGAGGCGGAGACTCCCGGCGGGAAGATCAAATTCAAGATCATCAGCATCGAGTAGTCGATCACGAAAAAGCGAGATTGGTTCTCGCAAGAACAGTGTTAACCAAAAAGCCGCTTCCATAAAAATGGAAGCGGCTTTTTATTTTTATTGATTTATCCCTGTCGCGGCCAGATCGCCAACTCAAGGGTGATGCGCTCGAAGTAGCTGTCTGATGGCTGCGGGCCGTGACCATATTCAAGGTCAACGACAGTTGCAAGAAGCTGCAGGGTGGCAGTCTCCAACAGCACCTGAGCCTGCGGCTCGACGAGGATCAACTCACCCTTAGGTTCGAGGCGGGCACGAATCGCCGGGTCATTGAACGCATGCTGAGACATCAATACTTTTGTGGCGGTCTTGATGTCGTTCTTGTCGAAGAGCCAGATCTCAAGCGCGGTGACCTTCTTGGGTTCGCCCACGCCGATGGCTTCTGAAACACCGACGCCATACTCACCCATAAATTCGCCAGCCTGTGTATCGATGCTGAATGATTCATCATACAGGTCATCGCCAAGCACATACGTGGTCATGGTTTGGGTAATGGGTGGAGCCAGACCAAGCTGTTCGAAATTGGTTTTCTCAGCGCTGCGGCTAAGTTCAGCAGCCTGCATCGTGGGGGTCACTTCGCCGCTGCCGCGTTTGCCCAATAACCGATACAAATACCAACCGCCATATCCTAGTAAGCCTAAAAGTACGAGACCACCAACAGCCAGAGTGATTGTCTTAACGAGCGTGGAGCCGCTTCCCGGATTCGTCGGCGGCAAAGCCCCTGATTCAAGAATCTTCTTGATCGTTTCGCCATAGACTTTGATCGTGTTGGGATCCAGTTTACCTGGATTGGCCTGAATACTCGCGAACGCCTGCTGGGCACCTGCCCCCAGATTAAACCAGCGCTGAATGGCAAGGTCTGGATTTGGGTCAATCCGATAGGAGTCGATCGCCATGCGCAGGTAATCTTCCTGTAAGTCTGCGCGCAGAGAGTCTGGTGTTGTATTAATGTACTCCGTGGGCCAGATCACCCACCCGACCAGCAATCCTAAAACCAATCCGCCAACAAACAAAGCGATTGGAAGGGCGGGCAGTTTTTTTAGAAACGCAACAACAAACTGCATGTGAGGCTCCTTGTTTGATGATATTTATGCAATTATACATCCAATTTTTCATGCCCACATATCAGAATGGTTACCGCGTTTCCATTAAATAAAGGATGCGTTCCGAATCCCGCACGACCTCAGATTTGTGGATAGTGAAGCAGGTGGAAAAAGCCTTTTCGAAACCCTCACGGGTGTAATTCGGGAAAATATCCTCGCGCGAGGTGAGTAATTTCTGAACCTGCGAATCAGATTTGGGGACGAATTCGATGACAAGCCATTTGGAACGCGCCGCAAAAAATGACGCCAATTGGGACAGCGGCACATTGTTCGAGATGGCGAGATGATGAATGACCGCCAGCGCCAGCGCCATATCCACAGGGCCGCGCGCACCGAAAGAATCGCGCTCGGTATGGTCCCAACCCAGCGATGGACTGGGGTTAGTCAGATCCAAAACCAACGGCAGGATGTTCTGTTCCTTTTTCGATTTCACCGTCCGATAATTTTGTTCCACTGCGGCGGGGTCAATATCAAATGAAACCGTAAACGCATCCGATGATGCCGCCTCACGGCTGAACACACCCGTGTTGCCGCCCAAATCCCAAACCAGCGCG
The DNA here is from genome assembly GCF_016705895.1 of Candidatus Villigracilis affinis. NCBI lineage: Bacteria > Bacillati > Chloroflexota > Anaerolineae > Anaerolineales > Candidatus Villigracilaceae > Candidatus Villigracilis > Candidatus Villigracilis affinis. The sequence continues at coordinate 151,401 of NZ_JADJKT010000039.1, forward strand.
GGCTTCTTTTCAAGCGACCATTCGCGCACAAGTTGTTTCTTGTGTTCAAACGCGCCATCGGTGTAATTTGTATTTTCGTAATAGTCGCCCCACTCCGTCCCTGCAGGCTTCCATGTCAACTTTTTTACAGCGGATTCAAGGCTTTCGATCAAACCAATCATTGCCTGCTGATTCACTCGCATTGCGCCTTTGCGCGGCTCGATCGCCTTGTCAGAATAACGCTTTTGCGCGCTGGCATGAACATGGATATGCGTGAGCAAACCAAAATTAAATTTTGTTTTTGCTGGTAAAAGTTTACTGGCCAGATCAAGCGGCACACCATCGATATACACGCGCATCAACTGACTCAGGCGCACATCACAATAAGCCATCAACGCAAGCGGCGCGAGAAAATGCTGGCAAAACTGACGATACGCCACCCACGGCTCACCCTCTTTATAAACTTCAAAAGAAAGTGTGTCGATCAATGTTGCTTTGCCACGCACAAATTGAATGTTATACGCGCTCGCATCCTTCAACGACATTCCCATCTTGATCGCGCGTTTGTGAATGGACAAGGTCGCCAGCGCCGCATCTTTCAACTGACTGAATGACCATTCATACGGATAGGAAATGAACGGCACACGCTCGGGCTGGATGACTTTAAAAGCCGCATCGCGCTGCGCGTCCGCTGGGGCCTGATCGGTCTCAACATGCGGAATCAGCAACCCAGCCTTGACCAGCTTATCGTACAGCCCAGAATCCATCAACCGCGCGTAATCTTTTTCATAGGCGCGGTTGATCTGTCGGTACAGGATCCCGTTTCTAGTAAACAGGAACCCGCTCGGGTCACGAAAAGAAGCGGAAAGTTTTTCAGTCGCTTGCATCGGCCGAGTCGTTATCCTCTTCTTCCGCTTTTGGCTTGACTCCAAAATATCCCTTGATCTTGCTCCACGAAGCGCGCAGGGCAACACCCAGGCCGAGCAAAGCGGCGATCAAAATTTGAATGATGAAACTCCCGGAGCCCGGGTCGAGATATGGGGGTGGCGTAAAGTGCATTTTCTTCTCCTTCATTCAAATGACAGTCACCTCGCAAAGCGGGTGACTGTCATTTTTTATTCTATCGTTTCAGGCACGATCTCTTCCAGCAGGAAGGATTCGGAACAATTGGTACATTGGGCTTCGCGCTTGTTGGCGATCACCAACAGACCGCCGCACTTGGGGCACGGAATGGCAAGCGGTTTCTTCCATGAAGTGAAATCGCAATTCGGATAGTTCATACAACCGAAGAACGTGCGTCCCTTGCGGGTCTTGCGCTCAACGAGGTCGCCGTGATCTTTCGGACAAAAGACGCCGATCTTTTCCAGCCAGGGTTCGGTGTAACGGCATTCAGGGAAGCCGCTGCATGAAATGAATTTCCCGAAGCGCCCGTAGCGGATGACCAATTCCTTCCCACAAGTGGGACAGGCACGGCCAATCGGTTCAGGACCCGATTTGGTGACAGGCATTTCCGCCTGCGCCTTTTTCACATCAACAGCAAACGGTTCGTAAAACTCGCGAATGGCGTCGGTCCACAACATCTCGCCTGAGGCGATCTTGTCAAGATCCTCCTCCATATGCGCGGTGAAATTGAAATCCACCACTTCGGGAAAGTATTGCACCATCAAGTCATTGACTTGCAAGCCGGTATCCGTTGGGATCAATCGCTTCTCGACGCGCTCCACATAACCACGCTGTTGAATGGTGGAGATCGTCGGCGCATACGTCGACGGACGTCCGATTCCATTTTCTTCAAGCGCCTGCACGAGGGAGGCTTCTGAAAAGCGCGGAGGCGGCTGGGTGAAGTGTTGCTCGGGAATGAGCCGCACCAATTCCTGCTCCTGTCCCTCGGCGATACCAGCGGGAATTTTAACGTTCTCTTCGTCTTCTTCCGTTTTCACGTCTTCATTTTTGGCTTCTTCATATACAACCAAAAAGCCGGGGAACTTCACTGCAGAACCGGAAGCGCGCAAAAGATATTCATGCGCCGCGGTTTTCCCAGTCACTTCCACCTGCAAGGTATCGAACACGGCCGATTCCATTTGCGAAGCCACAAAACGCTGCCAGATCAAACGGTACAACTTGAACATGGCAGGGTCGAGGTATTCTTTTACTTTTTCAGGGTCACGCATGGCAGAGGTCGGACGAATGGCCTCATGTGCCTCCTGCGCGCCCGCAGACTTGGTCTTATAAATGGGCGCTTCAGCAGGCAGATAATCCTTGCCATATTTTCCCGTCACATATTCACGCGCTTCGCTTTGCGCGATGGTGGAGACATTCATCGAGTCGGTACGCATGTAGGTGATCAAACCCGTCGTACCGCCTTCGCCTACATCCTGGCCTTCGTATAATCCCTGCGCCAGCCCCATCGTGCGCTTGGCAGTGAAGCCAAGTTTGCGTGAGGCTTCCTGCTGTAAAGTGGATGTTGTAAACGGCGCGGATGGTTTCCGCCTGCGCTCGCCCCGTTTGACTTTCGTCACCGCATACGCGGCGGTTTCCATGTCGATCAGAATCGGTTTGACCGTCTCTTCATTTGGAAGTTCCGGTTCTTTGTCGTCAACGCGCACCAGTTTGGCAAGGAAGGAGGACTTTGCACTCCCATGCTTTAACTCAGCGTGAATTGACCAATACTCAACGGGTTTGAACTCATCGATCTCTCGTTCACGTTCGACGATGAGCCTGAGAGCCACCGATTGCACGCGCCCCGCTGACAGACGTCCGCGCACCTTCTCCCATAAAATGGGACTGATGCTGTAACCCACCAGACGGTCCAACACGCGGCGTGCCTGTTGGGCATTGACCAGGTCCATGTTGATCTCACGCGGATTCGCAAACGCTTCTGCCACGGCAGGCGCGGTAATTTCATGGAAGACCACGCGTTTGGCGCGCTCCATATCGATCTGCGCGGCTTCCGCCAAATGCCAGGAAATCGATTCGCCTTCACGGTCAGGATCTGTTGCGAGATAGATTTCCTCGGCGGTTGAAGCGAGTTTCTTGATCTCCTTGACCACATCCTTCTTTTCATTTGGAACGCGATACTTCGGCTCGAAATTATTATCCACATCCACAGACAACTGCGATTTGAGCAGGTCACGCACATGTCCCACCGATGCGCGGACTGTATATCCCTTGCCAAGAAAACGCCCAACGGTCTTTGCCTTTGCGGGCGATTCGACGATCACCAATTTTCCATCGCGCACAACCACCTTCGCGGGGCGCGGGGGCGCGACCATATCCGCGTGGGCGTCGGTCCTTCCCATGCGATAGAGTTTTGTGCCGCATTCAGGGCACACCCCCGTTGTAACAGGAGAACCCTTTGCGTTGAATCCCGCAACTGGGTCTTTTATCTCCCGTTTTGTCTTACACTTCATACAATAAGCTTCCATCGATCCTCCACGCAAAAATGCGTCTGTTTGTCAAAGCCTGGTTTCTTCCATGCTGGAGACGCATTCTACGCAATTTTCCGAAATATATCAAATGCAATTTTTGAAGGGCAAATTTCCCAAGCCTCAAAAATCGAAAAATCCCCATAAAACTTGAAATGCAGGAGCGATCTCCTGCATTTTTTATTACAAGTATTTTTCCTGATTGTGCTTCTTCAAATGCCCAACCACGTCTTTTACTTTTTGCGCATGATCGGTCTTGCAGATCATCACCACATCTCCGCCATCCACAATGACCATGTTTTCCACACCGATGGTCACGATCAAACGGTCACCATTACCGCCATAAACAAGCGTATTGTAAGTTTCATGTGCCAGATGCAGGCTGCTATTCGTTGAAATATTGCCATTCATATCGGGCAAAAGCACTTCAAACAGCGAAGACCACATCCCCACGTCGCTCCAGCCCAACCCACCCGCAGGAAGAACCGCCACTCGTTCGGCGTGCTCCATAATACCGTAATCCACTGTTTCTGTCTTGAGGGTGTGCCAGTTCTCATCCAGAATCATATTCTGTTGGTCGGTATCCCAGGCGGCCGCGATCTTCTGCAGTACTGCACTTAATTCAGACATCTGCTTGTCGATCTCGCCCAGGATTGTATCAGCGCGCCAGATGAACATCCCGCTGTTCCACGAATGGTCACCGGTATGGAGCAGTTTTTGCGCGGTAAGCTCATCGGGTTTTTCCACAAAACGCTTTACATTGTATGCAGGATATTTGTATTCGCCGTTCAACGGCTCGCCCTGCTGAATATAGCCATACGCTGTGGAAGGCTGGGTCGGTGTGATTCCCAACGTCACCAGGTATCCATTTTCCGCCACATCGAACGCAGCATTGAGCAAATAGTGGAACAGGTCGCGGTTGCGGATGAAATGATCCGACGGCAGGATCGCCATCCGTGCTTCAGGGTCACGCTTGTGTAAAACCGCCGCCGCCAGACCAACCACCGAAGCGGTTCCACGCGGCGCAGGCTCGATGATGTAATTTTCTTCGGGAATTTCAGGAGCCTGCAAGCGCATTTCGCGCGCCTGCTCCTCCACCGTCACCACCAGAATGCGTTCATACGGAAACATATTCTTCAAACGTGTTACCGTGCTTTGAAATAAAGTTTCCTGACCAAGTAACGGCAATAATTGCTTCGGGCGTTCTTTTCTCGAAATAGGCCAAAGGCGAGTGCCGCCTCCGCCAGCCATGATCACTGCATATGTATGTTCCATATTTTTTCGGGCGTTTCAAATCACATGCTATTTCTAATTTGTGCTTCATGCAATTCGAAACGATGCTCCTCAAGTTTTATATTCTGATTGCGATTCGCGCACAGATACGTAATTCATACCACCTACCTGGCGCACCATGCCTTTCAACTCCATGAGCGCCAGTGTAGCAGAAACTCTCTCAATGGGCAAATCAGTTTGATTGCGGATCTCATCCACATGCAAAGGTTCCCCGCCAAGGACGTTCAACAAACGCGCCTCGGTCTCATCGGCTGGCAGCATCTTTCGCGCAGTCTTATGCTCACCGATGCGGGTGATATCCAAAGCCTGCATCAGGTCGTTTGCACTCAGCAGAGGCTGTGCCCCATTTTGGATCAGCTTGTTCGTGCCCTTGCTTTGCGGGGCAAGAATACTGCCCGGCACGGCAAAGATCTCGCGTCCCTGCTCGGCGGCAAATTCGGCAGTGATCAATGCGCCGCTGGTTTCCCCCGCTTCGATGACAACCACCGCCAATGACAACCCTGAAATGATCCGATTGCGCGGTGGAAAATTGGAAGCATCCGGCGGCGTGCCGGGCGCATAATCGCTGATGACCGCGCCGCGTTCCATCATTTGCTCGGCGAGCTTTTGATGCTCGGGCGGATAGATCTTGTCTACGCCGCTGCCTAAAATACCGATGGTTCTTCCGCCTGCCTTTAATGCAGTTTGATGCGCGATTGCATCCACACCGCGGGCAAGTCCGCTCACCACGGTGATGCCGTTTGCGGCAAGAAAGGATGAAATTTCCTCGGTCACCTGCCGCCCATACGGGGTAACACGCCGCGTGCCGACGATGGCCACCGCAAACAAGTCATCGGGCAGATATTCACCGCGAATATATAAGACGGGCGGCGGCTGGTCAATTTCTTTTAATCGGGATGGATATTGCTCGTCCTGCCATGTCAGGATTTTGATCCCCTGCGATTCGATCCTGTTCCAGATTTGATCGAGGTCCACTTTTTGACGCGCTGCGAGGACGCGCTCGATCACTTTCGCACCCAGGCCTGCTTCAGCCAAACCAGCAGGATCAGCACCCCAGGCAGATTCAAGGTCGCCGAAATATGCGACCAATCCCTGCATTCGTACTGCGCCAATACCTTTGATCAGATTGAAGCCGACCCAGTATTTTCTATCGTCCATTTGTTCCCCGTAACAGTCCTGCTCTTACAATCCCTCGAGCAGGTGAACTTTCAGTATTCGCCGACCCATATCCAGGTCCAGAATGACCGAGGGAATTGCGGGCAGGAGAATCTCCTTGCCAGATTCATCCCTGACGATGTAAACGTCGTTGGCACCCGTTTCCAATATCTCTTCGAGTTTGCCAAGCGGATTTCCGCCGTCGTCAATTACATCCAGCCCGATCATTTCGTATTGATAGTATTTGCCCTCAGGCAGCGGAGGAACTTCGGATGCTTTGACATACACCCACTGATTGCGAAATCGGCCGACATCTTCAGGCGTTTCTATTCCGCGAAATTTGACGAGTACTCCATCACCGTGCTCGCGGACGCCGCCAAAAGTTTCGGGGCGATGTTTATCGCCGATAAATATTTGGCGCCCCGATTTGATGCGGTCGGGAAAATCGGTATGCAGATCCATGATGATCTCGCCGTGAATGCCATGCGGACGGCGCAGGTAGCCGATCACCAAATACACAGGCTCGCCCGCGGGCGAGCCTGATTCAGATTGTGTTGTAGATCTTTGCTTCGCCGTCATTGGGGTTCCATGACATCCAGTGTGGCTTGTTTGCCAGAGCGCTCAGCCGCCACCTTCAACAGGGTGCGGATGGAATTCGCCACTTTGCCGCTTTTGCCGATCACACGTCCCATGTCATCTTTCGAGACGCTGAGCTCAATGCGGACGCGGGAACCGCCTCCGCTTTCGCGCACCTGCACATCTTCAGGGTGATCAACGAGGGATTTGGCAATATATTCGATCAGTTCTTTCATTATATTTACCTGCCTTGATAAAAAAATAACCACAGAGCTCAAACACTTATCCTGACGGACAGTGCTGGAAAGCACAAAAAAGATTTTTACAACGTCTTCTCTGTGGCATCCATGCGCCCTGTGGTTACCTGCTCTTTGGGAAAGCTTTAGTCTTTGCGGGTCTTGACGGGGGCTGCGCGCTTGGTCTGGGCTTCAGCCGCTTCAGCGACGAGCGCTTCGAGGGCCTCACCCTTCTTCAAACGCTCAAAACGAGCCTGGGTGCCGGATGCCTTGAAAACCTGGGCAACAGATTCTGTGGGCAGGGCGCCGTTCTTCATCCAGTGGAAGATGCGATCTTCCTTGAGATTGATCGTGGCGGGGTTGGTGCGCGGATTGTACACGCCCAAAATTTCCAAAAAGCGACCATCGCGGGGGGATTCCTTGTCCGCAGCGACGATGCGGTACGTGGGTTGGCCTTTGAGACCAATACGACGTAAACGAAGACGAACCATGTTTTACTTACTCCTTTAGAATGTTTGATACCCATCAGGGCACGTTGTGTCTCAGACAGGCAGAGTGCGCTTGCGAGCTGAAAACACAGGGGCATATTTTACCAGAGAAAACGATTTTTTCTTTCAGTGAATAGCCTGTAATAAAAGAAAGACTCCCTCGGGTTGGGAGTCTTAGAACTACTTGTCGGGGTGGAGAGATTTGAACTCTCGACCTCACGGACCCGAACCGTGCGCTCTACCGGTCTGAGCCACACCCCGAAAGCGTACGCATTATACCATTGAGGTTTGTTTTGCCAATATGTAATTTCAATTTGCCCGGGGTGGTTTTACACCAAACCAAAGATTACGTGGCTTGGGTTCACCAGCAGCATGGGCACCTGCAGGTTGAATTGCGGCAGAAGTGGGTTGGTGATCTCGACATCATAAACTGAGGCCCACGAAGCGCGCATCACATCCAGGCTTGTACCAAAATCGGTTTGGGTGGAGATTCGCATTTTCCCCTTGAAATTAAACGAGCCGACCATCACATTCGCCAGCTGCATCGTGCGGTTCAATTCAGAGGCGTCGTAATCGAGCGGGTCATGGGTGGGCGGCGCAAGATGAAAGGAATTTACCTGTACGGTAGGGATAAAGATCTCGTTCTGGGAAGAGGTCTTCGGCGCCCCACCGCTGAAGGAAATCACCTGCGCCCCGTGAAGATGAATATAATTTGGAACCCCCTGAGTCCGAAGCCAGATACTCACACGCACATTTTCCTTCGCGACCACATCCCCACGCACCAACATGGAATTGGTGTACACCATTACAGTTGCAATTTTCTCATCGTATGCAAGTGCCTTCATTGTTAGCTCCTTTAGTAACGATCAAATTATACAACACCCTTCCACGAGCCTGTATGAACGTTTATACTCCAAGCCTCACAACTTTTATATGACACTTGACACATCGAACACCAAACGCTGGATCGTCCCGCCTCCCATCACGCCTGAGGCTGATTCTGCTTTATATGTATTTCCACCCATTTTGCGGCAGATCCTTTTCAACCGCGGCTATGCAACCGAAGCCGAAGCGCGCGCCTACCTGAACGCCAAACCCGATTTCGACAACGATCCATTTCAAATGACCGGGATGCGCGCGGCGATCGAACGCATCCAAACCGCCATTGACAAGCATGAACCCATCGCCATTTATGGTGATTACGACGTAGACGGTGTCACCGCCACTGCTTTGCTCGTTCAGGCGCTCGAATACTTAAATGCCGATGTGCGCGGCTATATTCCCAACCGCTTTGAAGAAGGCTACGGTCTCAACAACGAGGCGATGGATAAACTAAAAGCGGACAACGTGAAACTGGTCATCTCCGTAGACTGCGGCATTCGTTCCCCAAATGAGGCGCTTCATGCTCTAACCCTCGGCCTGGATCTGATTATCAGTGACCATCATCACCCCGCAGAAGGCGACCTGCCCTCTGCGCTGGCCGTCATCAACCCCAAACAACATGGCGATCTTTATCCCGATAAAGACCTGGCTGGCGTGGGAATTGCCTACAAAATAGCGGAAGCGCTTTTCAGCATTCAAGGCAAACCATTGTCGGCACATCTCGATTCCCTGCTGGATCTGGTAGCCTTGGGCACCGTGGCAGACCTGGCTCCACTCGTTGGTGAAAATCGTATGTTGGTGCGCAGAGGGCTCAGGCAAATGAAACAAACCCTGAGGCAGGGATTGTTCTCACTTGCCGCTGTTTCGGCAGTGAAGCTGGAAAAGGTTAATGCAGGGCATATCGGCTTCTCGCTGGGTCCACGCTTGAATGCGGCGGGTAGATTAAAAGAAGCGCTGGCCGCCTTCGAGCTGCTGACGACAAAGGATGTCTTCCGCGCAGGCGAACTCGCGCAAACACTGGACTTGCAAAACCGCGAACGTCAACGCATTACCCGTGAAATTCAAAGCCGCGCCGAAGAAATGGCAATGAATGATGACCCGAATGCCTTTCTACTTTTTGCCGCGCATGAAGATTTCAACTCGGGCGTGGTCGGACTCGCCGCCTCGCGTCTGACGGAAACCTATTACCGCCCATCCATCGTAGCCTTTAAAGGTGCAGAGGAAACACGCGGCTCGTGTCGTTCCATCCCTGAGTTTCATATCACCGAAGCGCTGGATCAATGTGCAGACTTGCTTGTTCGGCACGGAGGCCATGCGGCGGCGGCGGGCTTCACCGTGCGGAATGAAAATCTGTCCGAGTTGGTAGCGCGATTAAAAACCATCGCCGCTGATAAACTGTCGAATGAAGACCTCAGGCCCACAGTTACGGCAGATGCGGTCGTCTCGCTTGTGGATGTCCGCCCGGAGTTATTCGAAAAAGCGTTGAAATATCTTGAACCTACGGGGTACGGGAATCCGAATGCGGCATTTGTGGCGCGCAATATCAAGGTGAAGAGTGCGCGCACTGTTGGCTCGGATGCAAAACATCTGAAGCTGATCCTCGAAGACGCAAAAGGCTATACTCACGACGCCATCGGATTCAAGCTTGGCGATTGGCACAAGAAAATGCCGCCGCGTGTTGATATTCTTTTCACCTATGAAGTGAATGAATATAACGGGCGCATCGGTTATCAATTGAATTTGAAGGATATCAAAGAGGCGGGTTCGGGGGAGTAAAACCAAAGGCAGGCAGATTAATTTGGGATGCGGATAAACGCCGACAAAATTCCGTGTTTATCCGCATTCCATTTGTTCTTAAACCGACTCACTCACGGAGTATCAATTCCGGGGTGAGTCGGTTGATTTCTGACAACAGAAATTTTCTTATCCTTTTTGCACAGGCAGTTTCGCATGACGCCACGCAAGCATGCCGCCTTGCAGATCAAAAACGGTGTAGCCTTCTTTTGCCAGCAGTTTTGCAGCAGAACTGCTTCGGTTCCCCGAAGCGCACACACAAATGATCTCACGGCCTTGCGGCAGTTCTTTCATCCGTTTGCGTAATTCACCCAGCGGAATCAACTTCGCGCCCGCAATATGCCCCTGTCGAAATTCATCGGGCTGACGCACGTCGACCAATATCGGATGTTTTCCAAATTTCAGCTTTTCGCTTACTTCAACCGCCCCAAGTTTGGGCACTGATGGCCCGAACAAACCAGATAGGAAACCCATTATTTTTCTCCAGAAAAGGGATGTAACAAATTTGTTGTATTATTCCACAAATTTGTTTTCGCGTCATCAGGCAGCCAATTCGTCTTTTCGCTCGGGAATGGTAAAGCGATTGATCGTGGTGGCATCTACAAAGCCGGGCAGGAGTTTGTTCAGCAATACCGTTACGCCCCACAACCACGGGATGATCCGCATACGACGTGGACGATGAACAAGACTCACAACCGCATCGGCCACCTGTTCAGCGGTGAGCAGCATGAATTTTGGTGTTTTGGCATTGGTCTTGCGTCTGACGCCGGCACGTTGGGCAAACTCCGTTGCGACTCCACCGGGATAAATCAGGGAGACATCGATCCCCCACGGTTTGACCTCGCGCCGCAGGGCTTCGGAAAATCCCTGTACGGCATGTTTGGATGCGGCATAAATGGAATACGTAGGTGTGGCCACCAACCCAGCGATGGAACACATATTGATAATGCTGCCAGAACGTTGTTCGATCATGGTCGGCAAAGCCAGCCGCGTGGACTGGATCAACCCCATGACATTCACGTCGAATTGAGCCTGGATATCTTTGAGCGGGTCAAGATTCTCCAGCCAGTCCAAACGGCCAATCCCGGCATTGTTGACCAGCACATCAATACGCCCAAATTTTTTTAGCGTATGCGCGATCATCTCCCGAATATCTGCCAATTTGGAGAGATCGGTCTGCGCTACCAGAGTCTCTGCACCCGTTCCCATTGCGTTGATCTCCTGAGCAATGGACTGCAATTTGTCCACGCGACGGGCTGCGAGCACAACCTTCGCGCCTTCACGCCCGAATGCACGTGCAGTTGCCTCGCCAATTCCCGACGAAGCGCCAGTAACGATCACAACCTTACCTTTTATATCCAAAGATTCTCCAGTGGGTGATGAATTCAGGGGTTGCCAAATACAGACCTATTACTTCTCTTCTGTCGATTCCAGAAAAAACTCTTCCCCGGAAATGACCTTCGCACCCCGCGCCCCGCAATGCGGACAGGCCACCTCCCGCTGGGCAGGATGATATTTTTGGAAACACACCATGCATTGCTGTTCCGCCAGGATGCGGCGAATGGTCAACTCAACGTGCATAAGCGGACTATCCTTCCATTGCGCGAAAATCTGCCCGTCACTAAACGGAATCAGTTCCCCCACTACAACATGAACCGACACGGGGGGTGTCGGTCTTTGAAGGAGCTGGTCGATGATGGCTGAAAGCCGCGGATTTTTTTGCATGGGTCAACGCTGTTTTGAAAAAAATATGGCGGGGTTGAAGCCGCCCCGATCAATAATGAACACCTCAGGCCGATCTATAAGCCGCATTCTGTCCAATGGCTTGCGCCATCTGTGCAACCATCTCTCTGGGCAGCGCGTCGCCGCGCTGCTCGGTGCAGCCTACCCGGGGCTGGCTCCTCCCACGGTTGGAAGGAGCACGTGCGGAGACGAGCAGTCTCCCATCGTCCACAGACGATTTCGCCCCTGCTTGGCCTTGCTCCCGACGGGGGTTACCTGGCCGCCTGCATTACTGCAAACGCCGGTGGTCTCTTACACCACCTTTTCACCATCACCGTCCGCCCGTAAGGGCGGGGCGGCTGTTTGTTTCTGTGGCCCTTTTCCGGCAGGTTCACGCCTCTCGGCGGTTTCCCGTCCCGGGTGCTATCCGACGTCGTGCTCTATGGAGTGCGGACTTTCCTCGATCCCGACAACGCAGGACCGCGATTGCCCGATCAACCTGAGGTCATTCGATGATACACTCTGGGGGGATGAGAGTCAACCTGAGAAAACTTGATATACGTTGGCAATTCTCCCAAAGGTGGACATTTCATAAAAAGATATTAAAATAGAGATGGATTTCAATTTTTGTTCAAAGGAAACGCTGTGAGCAACTGGCCTGGAAAATTTGTCATTGGTTTGACCGGCAATATCGCAACTGGTAAAAGCGTTGTACGAAAAATGCTCGAACATCTCGGTGCATATACCGTGGATGCAGATGCGTTAACGCATCGCGCTTATGCCAAGGGCGCTCCGGGCTATCAACAGGTGATCGACAGATTTGGCAAATGGCTGATCAACAAAGACGGCGAGATCGACCGCAGCAAACTCGGAAATCTGGTATTCAACGACTCGGAAGCGTTGGCTCAACTGGAAGGCATTGTTCACCCGTTGGTTCGTCAGGCCACTGAAATGCTCATTAAACGGTCGACCCAGAAGGTCATCGTGATCGAAGCGATCAAATTACTCGAAGGCGACCTGCGCAAGGTCTGCGATTCCATTTGGGTAACGAATGCCACAGAAGATATCCAGATCGAAAGATTAATGCGCAAGCGCGGATTGAATCACGATCAGGCAAAAGAGCGCATTCACATGCAATCTGCGCAGAGCGCAAAGGTGGCGGTTGCGAATATCGTCATCACCAACACCGGTTCCTTCGAAAATCTGTGGGGACAAGTCAGCACGGCATGGAAAGAGATCGTCCCTGCCAGCGCGGCAAAAGCCACGGAAACCGAGCAAACTCTCTCGAAAATACCGGTCACGACCAACGGCACATTCACCGTTCAACGCGGCAAGCCGAAACACTCCCCGGCCATTGCCGAATTGATCACACGCCTGAGCAAGGGCAAACGCAATGTCACCGTTGTAGATGTGATGGAAGACTTCGGCGAAAAAGCCTACATGCTCCTGCTGCTTGATGGCAAGATGATCGGCATCGCAGGCTGGCAGGTGGAAAACCTCGTAACGCGCACCACAGATATCTTCCTTGAAGAACATGTCAATCCGCAAAAGGCGCTTGAAGTGCTGATCAAGGAAGTGGAACGCGCATCAAGTGAATTGCAAAGCGAAGCATCGCTGATCTTCCCGCTCAATGAGCTCGCCACACAAGATGAACTCTGGAAACAACTCGGGTACGAAAAACGCACTCCGGAAACCCTGGGCGTACAAGCCTGGCAGGATTCAGCCAGCGAAACCCTGGTCGAGGGAAGCGCACTTCTGTTCAAGCAGCTGCGCCAGGACCGTGTCTTGCGCCCCATTTAGGGTTATACAAAGTACTGCATAATTTGCCAATCGGAATCCCGATTTTCGCGACTATCTTTCGCCCGAAGTTCGGAAATTATGCAACAAGCAACGGGGCTGGGCGGCAGGTATCAGACACCAGGATATCTCCTTCCCTGATACCCTCCATCACCCAAAACTGTGACTGAAATCCTCAACAACGTCTTTTTCATATTTCAAAGAATCAGCTGGCTGAGCGTATTGGATATCATGCTCGTCACGTTGATATTTTTTGGCCTGCTTTACTCGCTGCGCGATACACAGGCCATGGCGTTGTTGCGTGGAATGATCCTGCTTGTGGTCGCGCTCATTCTACTGACCAGTCTTGTAGACCTGCCAGCCTTTTCATGGTTCGCGCAGAATTCCCTGCCCGCCCTATTACTTGCCCTGCCGGTGATCTTCGCCCCGGAGATTCGACGGACGCTGGAGCGTCTCGGTCGGGCTGGGACCGTTTGGCCTGCTTCCGTCAAATCAACAGATGTGGCCCTTGAACAGACCATCCGCGCGGTCGTCAGTGCGGCAGCGAGATTATCGGCCCGTCAGCACGGCGCCTTGATCATCATGCAAAGACTCGATCATCTCGATGAACTGGCGCAAAGCGGTGTGCAAATGTACGCCCGTGTCACACCGGAATTACTACTCCAAATCTTTTATCCAAACACCCCCCTGCACGATGGCGGCGTCATCATCGTCGGCTCGCAGATCGTTGCGGCGGCCTGTGTGCTCCCGCTTTCAGCCAGTGGAATTTTGAACCGCTCTCCCGAACGTCAAATGGGATTGCGCCACCGCGCCGCACTCGGCACCTCAGAAACCAGTGACGCCATCGCCGTGGTGGTCTCCGAGGAAACTGGAGCCATTTCCATTGCGCACGCAGGCAGAATGCTGCGCCGCCTTGACCCGGACCGACTCGAAAACATCCTCACCGCCTTTTTCCGTCCCAACGGCAAAGGCCACAAACCGAATCTGTTTGAAAGAATATTCCCGGGGTTGGTTTCCTCAAAAAAAGATAAACCATGATAGGATTGCCCGCCATTCCATAGGGTATCGGGCCTAAACAGGAAACCTGTGGTATGTTCTATATAAGTTGAGTTGCACATGTTCCGATGGATCTCTGAAAATTACCGCACATTTCTATGGTCATTTGCGCTGGCAATGGCGGTCTGGATTTCTGCCGTCACCTCAGCGGACCCGGATGAGACCCGCACGCTTCCCTCCGGTGTGCCGATACAGGTGGTGGGACAAAACCCGAATCTTGTGCTGAGCAGCGAACTGCCAACTGAAATGGAATTGACGCTCCGCGCTCCGCGCTCGGTTTGGGATGTGATCGAATCTGACCCGCAAAGTGTCCGCGCTATTTTAGATCTCTCGGGATTAAGCTCCGGGGAACACGTCACCGAACTGCAGATTCAAATTGATGCTCGCCCAGTGCAGATCGTCTCTGCCTCGCCGCATACGGTCACATTTTTACTGGAATCACTAACCACGCAAACCTTCAGCCTGGATGTCAGCCTTTCCGGCGAAGCCGCAATCGGCTATCAGGTTGGGGATGTGGCTCTTGAAACGACAGAGATCATTGTAGCGGGCGCCCAGTCACAGGTCGAGAAAGTTTCGCGGGCACGGGTTTTCGTCAACGTGAGCGGCATCCGCGAAGATTTCGACCAGACCCTGCCCATTGAAGTCCTCGATGAAAAGGGACAGAGAGTCGATGATGTCACTGTTTCACCAGACTCGATCCATATCAGTCTACCGGTCAGTCAGCAAGGCGGATATCGCGATGTGGCCGTCAAAGTGATCGTGTCGGGACGCGCAGCGAGCGGCTATCGGCTTACGGATATTTCCGTGTACCCGCCCATCGTCACGGTCTTCGCGGCAGACCCGCAACTGGTCAACAGCCTGCCCGGCATTGTGGAAACACAGCCATTGAGTTTGCAGAATGCACAGGAAAATATCAACACACGGCTCGCGTTGAATCTGCCCGAGGGCATATCCATCGTCGGTGAGCAAACTGTTTTAATTCAGGCAGGCATCTCCCCCATTGAAAGCAGTGTGACTCTTGCAAGTGAAAAGGTTGAGATCATCGGCATTGACCCAGGCTTGACCGCTCAAGTCTCCCCCATGACGGTCGATGTCATTCTTTCGGGGCCGCTCCCGCTTCTCGACACACTGACCAGACAAGGGATAAGAGTGACCGTCGACCTGACAGGACTCGGCATCGGTACGCATCAAGTTGTCCCGAAAGTCGAAGTCTTGATCTCGGATATTGTTGTAGAATCAATTTTGCCAAACACGCTGGAAGTTGTGATCTCATTGATCGGCACACCAGCCGTAACGCCGACCCCTTAACGGCGAACAGAACTTAATCTTGAAGTCTTGAAGGCGGCCCACCAAAATGGTTAAACGCCTTCGAGACTTTGAGTCTTTGTGGTAATGTTAGTCAAATATCGGAAACTGGAAATCAAAAACAAATTATGAAACCTGTCGTAGCACTTGTCGGCCGACCGAATGTCGGAAAATCAACTCTTTTCAATCGTCTCGCGGGCGAACGTTTAGCCATCGTGGATGACACCCCCGGCACCACCCGTGACCGTTTATTTGGTGAAGCGGAATGGAATGGCCGCTCCTTCAACATTGTGGACACGGGCGGCATTGATCCAACCCATGGCGGCAAGACTCCGCTGTCAGTTGGTTCTGTCGATTTTATCGAAGACATCCGCAGGCAGGCGCAGGTCGCCATTCAGGAAGCGGACGCCGTGTTATTCGTCAATGACGGCGAGACCGGCATTACCGAGCCAGACCTCGAAGTGGCAAAGATTTTGCGCCGCTCGCAAAAAAAACTGCCCGATGGCACCTTCTGGCCGCCGATCTTTGTGGTGGTCAATAAATGCGAGTCGCAGGAACGGCGCGACCAGGCAAGTGAATTTTACGAATTAGGATTGGGCGACCCCTATCCCATCTCTGCGATTCACGGCACAAGCACAGGCGACATCCTCGATGCGCTTGTGGCTTCCTTCAAAGAACCCGAAGCCGAAGAAGAAGATGACAGCATCAAGATCGCCATCGTCGGCAAACCGAATGCGGGAAAATCGAGTCTACTCAACAAATTGACTGGCATCGAGCGCGTGATCGTCAGCCCCATCGCTGGAACCACCCGTGATTCGATTGACACCAAAATGGAATTCGGCGGATTATCCGTCACATTGATCGACACAGCAGGCATTCGCCGCCGCGGCAGGATCGAACACGGCGTGGAGCAGTACAGCGTGCTGCGCGCCTTCAAATCCATCGAACGCGCCGATGTAGCCCTGCTGATGATCGATGCCACTACAGGCATCACCGCACAGGATACGCACATTGCAGGCTACATCCTCGATGAATGGAAATCGTGTGTGGTGCTCGTCAATAAATGGGACGCCATCGAAAAAAATAACGAGACGATGGAAGAGTACACGACCAAGATCCGCCACGAATTGAACTTCATGGATTACGTACCGATTCTCTTTATCTCCGCGAAAACTGGTCAGCGTATGGAGCAGGTCCTCCCGATGGCATTGCAAGTGCAGGAGGAACGCCTCGCCCGCCTGACCACTTCCACGATCAATGAGATCATCCACAAGGCTCAAGATGCGCATCCACACCCGACTCATGCAGGCCGCGCACTCAAGATGTTCTACGGCACACAAGTTCGCTCTGACCCGCCGACCTTCCTGATCTACGTCAATGAGCCCAAGTTGATGCATTTCACTTACATCCGCTATCTCGAAAATCAGATCCGCGCACAGCACAACTTCCTCGGCACCCCGATCCGCATTGTGACGAAGGGGCGCAGGGAATAACTCAACAGGATGCAGAAAAACGCTGATGAAAAGTAGAGATCAGCGTCTCATTATTTGGTTCATAAAAACACGACTCACCCGAAGATTAACTTTGGGGTGAGTCGTTTTTTTGTTTCTTATAAAAGAGTGAAGAAATTACCCTGCTTCGCTCTCCGCTTTGCGCATGGACTGAAATGACTGGATTGCCACTTCGAGCATGGCAAGGTCGGGGGTGCGGGTGGTGAGGTGCTGCAGGGCGAGGTTGGGCTTGATCAAAAATTGGACGAAGGGGCTATCCAAATGATTCGCTGTCCAACGAATGTATTCGATGGCGATGCCTGCGAGGACGGGGATGAACAGGATGCGGGTGGCCAAGCGCCACAAAAGCGGCATGGGGCCAAGCAAAGTGAAGACCAAAATGGAAAGCAAAACCAGCGTGAGCAAAAAGGCCGTTCCGCAGCGCGCGTGTTCGATGGGATATTTCGCGACGACTTCGGGAGTCAATTCCGCGCCTGCTTCGAAGGCGTTGATGGTTTTATGTTCCGCGCCGTGATACATGAACAGACGCTTTACATCGGGCATGAAGCTGATCGCCCAGACATAACCGACCAGTAACCCCAAACGCACGAGGCCTTCGGTCAGGTTGTTCAACCAGGAACTCCAGCCGAGATAATGTTCGGCCGCGCCGCCGATGCCAGCAGGGAGCAAAAAGAAGAGTCCAATGCCGATGGTCATGGACAGGCCCAAGGTCAGATAAAGAGCGGGGCCTTCCAATTTTTCATCCTCACCCGTTTGGGTATTCGCGGAAATGGTCAGGGCTTTCATGCCCAATCCGAGGGCATCCCATAACAGGATGACGCCGCGAATGAACGGGACTTTGGTAATTCCCGAGCGGTACACTTTTGCAAGTTTTTCGGTGTGAATGGTGATCGAGCCATCGGGTGCGCGCATGGCAATGGCAAACGCCTTTTGTCCGCGCATCAAAACGCCTTCGAGAACGGCCTGTCCGCCGTAAGTGATAATTCTGTCTTCCATTGAGTCCTTTGTTCTATTTCATGTTGAAAAAGAAATGGATGAACGCATCCATATTCTTGTGCCACGTAGGCAGGTGCATACGCTCATTCGGCGAGTGGACGTTGTCATCGGGCAGGCCGCCGCCGACGAGACCTGATTCGACGCCGCAGATGTTTTGCAGCATGGCGACCACACCGATCGATCCGCCTTCGCGGCGATAGAGGGGCGGCTTGCCCCAGATCGTTTCCATCGCGGCAGCCATCGCGCGGACACCGTTGGTGTTGACATCGGTAATCGCCCACGGGCTGTCGTGCAGATTTTTCACTTCCCATGTGACGGTCTTGGGGGCATGCTCTTCCATGTAGCGGACAAGCTGCTTATGAACTTCAATGGGATCCTGATCGGGTACGAGGCGGCAAGAGATCTTTGCCATCGCTTTCGCGGGCAAGACTGTCTTCGAACCGGGACCAGTCCACCCTGAGAGAAGGCCGTTTACTTCCAGTGTGGGACGTGCGCCAGTGCGCAAGGCAGGTGTATATTCCTTTTCGCCCCACAAAGCAGGCACTTCGGTTTGTTTCAAATAGCTTTCAGGGGTGGTGGGCAGTTTTGCGGTAGCTTCACGTTCCTGATCAGTCACGGGGCGAACCGAGTCATAAAAGCCCGGCAATGTGATCGTGCCATTGGAATCGTGCATGCCCGCAATCAATTCAGCCAGTGCCTGCGCAGGGTTATGAACCGTGCCGCCGAACAAACCTGAATGCAGGTCACGCGTTGGCCCATACACATGGACTTCGAAATAAGCGAGTCCGCGCAAGCCGAAGGTGATGGTGGGTTCATCGGCAGAGATCGCACCCGCATCGGGATTCAAACAAAAATCGGCTTTGAACAGGTCTTTGTGTTTGGGTAAAAAGTTACCCATATTCATCGAACCGATTTCCTCTTCACCTTCCAACATGAACTTGAGGTTGACGGGGAAGTCGCCCGTCTTCATAATGGATTCGACGGCGTTCAATGTCGCCATGACCTGCCCCTTCATGTCGGAGGTGCCGCGTCCGAAAAGATAATCACCTTTCACGGTCGCTTCGAACGGAGAGGTCTCCCACAATTCAATGGGGTCGACAGGCTGGACATCATAGTGGCCGTAGATCAAAACGGTCGGCGCGCCAGGTCGCTTCAGCCAGTCACCATACACAACGGGATGTCCGCCGGTGGGCATGAGTGCCACGTTCTCAATTCCGATCTTGCGCAGATGGTCGGCAGCCCATTCAGCAGCCTTCAATACCTGCGGCTTGTATTCATCGTCAGTTGAAACGGATTCGATTCTGATGAACTCGGTCAATTCGCGGGAAAAGCGTTCGCGATTTTGATGAGCATATTCAATTGCTTTTTGTGCGTCAGACATTGTCACTCCTTATAAGGTAGTAACGACTTCAGTCGTTTTTACGGCGCCACGGTCGGCACCGGTGTTTGTTCGAGGGTGCGCCTTGTCACGAGATACCATTCCGCGACCAAAGCGAGGCGGTCGCTCACATCGTACATCGGTGCCACTTGCACACCCTGCACTTGTGAATCCACACCATAGGAATAGACGGGGTAATACAAAGGCAGCGAAGGCATGTCTTTTGTGAACAGTACTTGAAAATTACGATACAAGCGCGAACGCGAGGAAAAATCCGCTTCGGTGCGCGCGGATTCCAAAAACTCACTGGCCGTGCGGTTATCCCACTGCGAATAATTCTGTCCGCCTGTGGCTTCAGATTGATGCCAGAAAAGATACGGATCAGGGTCGGGTGTGCGGGCGGTATTCAGATCCGCGAGCGCAGCCTGATAATTTCGCGTGGTCAGGTAATCATTAACCATCGAATCGTACGAGACCGCCTGCAAGTCGATGCGCACACCGATCAAAGACCAATCCAATTGGATGGACTGCGCGATTCGGGTGTGGACTGCATCATCGGGATGGGTCAGCGTAAAGGTCAGGTATTGACCGTCTTTGGCGCGTACATCCCCGCCGCTGGCTGGTATCACATACCCTTCAGCTTTTAGCAACGCTGCGGCAGCATCGGGATCATAATCAAAATGTTCGATTTCCTCGTAGTAAGCCCACGACCCCGGCAAAATGGGACCATCGGCGATGATGGCTTGTCCCTGCATGATGCGCGAAACGATCAACTCGCGGTTGATGCCAAGCAACAACGCGCGGCGGATCTTGTCACTTTGCAAAAAGGATACGGTGGGATTGTTGAGGTTGAGGAAGACCAATCCCAGTTGCGGCAGGCGGCTGGTGTAGACCGAGAGTGTCGGCTCCATCAAGGCTTGCTGCAAAACATCGTTGGTGATCTGACTGACGCCCAGCACTTCCCCCTGCTGATATGCGTCAAGAGCGGAGGCTGAGTCAGGGTAAAAGCGGAAAACGATCTGCTCAACGAAAGGACCCGGCAGGTAATAATCCTCGTTCGAATTAAGCACCACACCGGTGATCTGTCCGCCGCTGGTTGTGAGACGGTCGAATTTATAGGGTCCCGTGCCTACTGGCTGCAGGTTGAATTGCGCCGTGGCAAGTTGGTCTGCAGGGATGGTTTCGAGCAGGTGTTTCGGCAAAACGCCAAAAGTGACGTAATCTAAAAACGGGGCAAAGGGTTCAGGGAGTTTGAACTGGAAGGTTTTGTCGTCAAACCGCTTGATCTCGATCTGCGACCACAAGTCTTTGATATCCTGCGGGAACAGCGAACCGCTGCTCTTGATCATCTCAATGGTGAAGATGACATCGTCGCTGGTAACAGGCTGGCCATCGTGCCAGACCGCATTTGATCGAATTGAAAAATTGTAGAGTGTACCGTCGGGAGATGTGCCCCATGCTTCAGCCAGATCAGGCTGGGGCAGCCCGTGCGCGTCAAAGCGGATCAAACCGCTAAAGATCAGGCGATTGATATCCCGGTCAGCAGGGTTGTTCCAATCCAGCATGGGATTGAGGCGTCCCATGGAACCGACCAGCGCTTCGGTGTAGATTCCCCCCGGCGCGGCTTCGGGCAAAAAGGACGTGCTTATTGGTTGTTGGCTAAGCAACAGCAGAGCCACGATCACAACCGTGACCGCTACAACCAGAATCTGCCAGCGTAATTTTTTCATAATTTGTTGTGAAAATAAAGAAAGGCCGCCGCCGCCCCACACGGGGGCAATGGCCCGGCGGCCTTTACAGGCTTGCGTTTTCTAGCCTCCGATAATGATGACAGCGAAGACGAGACCGAAAAATATCACAGCCAGTGCGATGGTCACCCAGAAGAGAATGCGTTCAATACCGCGGCGGGCAGTGAACACACCACCGGTATCTGCGCCGGTAAGACCACCGAGCCCTGCGCCCTTGCTTTGCAGGATGACGCCAAGGATCAAACCTACTGAGGTTATAATCAGCGCAATATCCAAAAACTTTTCCATACGATATGCCTCCTTAAATTTAGCGGGCAGATTATACCTGTTTCGGAAGTGAATCGTCAACAAAGGTTTTCTTGAATCGTCTTTCCTCTTTCTTCTTTTCTTTGAAGAAAGGGGAAAGAGTTTGATTATAGAGGAGTTTATGCCCGAAGTTATCGTCAATTTGCACATGCATACACGCTACTCCGATGGAAGTGGTACCCACCAGGATATTGCCAAAGCGGCACTTGCGGCTGGTGTGGACGCCGTGATCGTGACCGACCACAACGTGCTGGTGCAGGGTTTCGAAGGCTATTATAAGGAAAAGAACAAAAAGATCCTCATGTTGATCGGCGAGGAAGTTCACGATCAGGCGCGGGACCCGCAGAAGAATCACCTGCTGGTCTTTGGCGGCGGAAGGGAACTCGCCACGTTCGCCCATGACCCGCAGCTGCTCATTGATCAAGCGCAGGCTTCTGGCGGACTGGCTTTCATCGCCCATCCCGATGACCCTGCCGCACCCGCCTTCAAGGAAACGGATATTTCGTGGGAGGACTGGTCGGTTCGTCACTACACGGGAATCGAGTTATGGAATGCGTTGAGCGAATTAAAGACCATTGTACCGACAATTTTCCACGGGGCGTTTTATGCCCTCTTCCCTGCATTGGTGGCTCACCAGCCGATTCCCAACACCGTTTTAAAATGGGACGAACTTCTTTCCACAGGTGCGCAGGTGGTTGCCATCGGCGGCTCAGATGCTCATGCCCTGCACATGAGTTTGGGACCGATCAGCCGTGTGATCTTCCCGTACGAATTTCACTTCCGCACGGTAAATACGCACCTGATCCTGCCTGAGGCTTTGAGCGGCGACGTCAATATCGATAAAAAGCTGATCTATGAAGCCATGGCCGCGGGTCATTGTTTTGTCGGTTATGACCTGCCCGCTCCCACGCGCGGATTTCATTTCACGGCGCAAGGACTGGAGAAAAATGCGATCATGGGCGATGAAATCCCTGCCAAGGGAGGCGTCACATTGCAGGCAAAACTCCCGTCAGATGCGGAGATTCGGCTGTTGAAGGATGGGGTTGTGATCAATACCTGGAAGAATAAATCTTCCTGTGTGCACATTACGACAGATGCAGGGGTATATCGCATCGAGGCCTATCGCAGATATCTGGGGAAACTGCGCGGGTGGATTTACAGCAATCCGATCTATGTGAGGTAGGTGGAAGGTGCGACGCACATTATCCTCCTGCTGAAAATGCCCTTCGGACGGGAGCAGTTTTCAGTTAAGTATGAGGCGTTTTTTCGTCCAGATAAAATGGTTTTGTGGTAAACTTCGCCCGCTAAATTAGGTACGTTATTATATGCGTGCCTTTCCGTTCCTGGCTAGCCAACGGTTTGAACAGGAACAAACCCATGGAAAGGAGGTTTTCCCTATGCGTAATTATGAATTAGTCTGTGTGATCCAGCCAGATCTGGACGAGAATGCTTTTAACAGCGTGCTCGAGAAGGTGAAAGGTTGGGTTACTGAATCAGGCGGTAATGTGGATAAGGTTGATGTGTGGGGCCGTCGCAAGCTGGCCTACATTATCAAGAAGCACCGCGAAGGTCAGTTCGTTCTTTTGAACTTGTCCATGAACCCGTCTACAACTTCTGATCTTGAACGCAATCTGCGCTATCAAGAGCCGATCATTCGTCACATGCTTTCTGTTGTTGGTTAATTTTTTTGTTGCATTGCCCGGTAATTTATCAAGGAGACTATTATGAGCCGAGGCCTTAATAAAGTTCAGATCATCGGTCATCTCGGGAAAGACCCCGAGATGCGCTACACCCCATCAGGAAAACCTGTGACCACTTTTTCGGTGGCCGTAAGCCGTTCGTGGAATAGCGCGGACGGGGAACGCCACAGCGAGACAGAGTGGTTCAATGTGGTGGCCTGGGGTAATCTCGCTGAAATCTGCAAGCAGTATCTTGTGAAAGGACAGCAGGTTTTTGTGGAAGGTCGTTTGCAAACCCGCCGCTGGGATGACAAGGAAGGTCAGAAGCATACCAGTGTGGAAATCGTTGCGAACGAGATGATGATGCTGGGCGACCGTCGCGATGCGAACAATAACCACACCCAGGAAGCCGATCTCTCCTCCGCCGAAAATGGTTCGTCCATGGCGGAAGATGAATTTCCGTTTTAGTTTGTTTGGAGTAAATCATGAGTGAAGAACGCAACTATTCGGGTGGCGGCGAAGGCGGTGGTGACCGCAGATTTTTCGCCAAACCCAAGTTCTGCCAATTTTGCGCCGACAAGATGCTGGTCATCGACTACAAGAAGACCGATCTGCTTCGCAAATATATAACCGAGGAAGGCAAGATTCGCCCGCGCCGCCAGACCGGCGCATGCGCAAAACATCAGCGTGTTGTGGCAGCCGCCGTTAAACAGGCGCGCCACGTGGCATTTCTGCCTTTTAGCGGACGATCCCTGGACGACAACCGTTCATAATTTTCGAAAGAACCTTGCGGGGTATGGGAGCAATTCCCATGCCCCGAATTTATGCCACCCGCTAATTCCTGAAATCGTAATTAGCCCTGGCTGCCATCCTGCTTGAACGCATTATGCGGGATACTTTCAACGCCCACCTGCCCCGAAAAACACAAACCGAAATGGAATGACCGGGTGAAGCCAGGGACGCCGCCAGGCAACCGTTCGCCGGTTTCCTTCTGTGGCCATATGTCTTCGTGGCACCAAAATCTCCAGGCGGGTATGTGTTAAACGGCAGCCTGTGTAAAAATAATATGCAATCGACAGCCCTTGGGCTGTCCATCATAAAGGAGCAAGAAGATGCCTAACGAGAATCCCGTTTTGCATAAAAAGCACGTTGCACGCCTTCAACGTGAGCAGCAGCAGAGCAAGATCATTTTATATACCTTTATCGGGATCCTGGCTGCGGTTCTGCTTTTGGTTTTGTACGGCTATTTGGATATTAACTATTTCCAGCTCAAGCGCCCGGTCGCAAAGGTCGGCGAGACTGAAATCCTCACCAAGCAGTTCGAGGCGCGTGTACGTTTACAGCGCCAGCAGTTATTGGCCCAGTACCAAACCTATACGCAGTATGCCCAGTTCGGTATTGATGTAAATTCACAGTTGCAGCAGATCCAATCCATGCTGGACTCTCCCTCTTCTCTTGGCAAGTCAGTGCTTGACCAGATGATCAACGAAGAAATCATCCGTCAGGAAGCCGCCAAGCGCGGAATTACCGTGAGCGAGGAAGAGGTCAATGAATTGACGGAAGGTGCCTTCGGTTACTTCCCGAACGGTTCCCCCACCCCTTCCACCACGCCCACGGAAGTGACCATGCCCGAGCCGCCTGCCGGCGCGTTCGACATCGTGACCATTACTCCACTTCCCAGCGCGACCCCTGAAAACACGTCTGAACCGACCAGCACCGCGACGAGCGCCCCGGCTGCGACAATTGACCCCGCCCTGATCACCGGAACCCCCGAGGCCACGGCGACCCTTGTCCCCACCGCTACGTTCACCCCGACCGTCACTGCGACAGTCACAGCCACAACGGGTCCCACCAGCACCCCTGAGCCGACTGGCACCCCCTACACGCAAGAAGGCTTCGATAAGCAGTTTAGCGAAGCCAACGAACGTTTGATGGCTCTTGGTTTCGACGGCAACGTTTACAAGGAAGTTTTTGAAAATCAACTCCTTGAATCGAAACTCAAGGACATCATCGCCGCCGATGTTGCCCGCACCGAAGAACAGGTTTGGGCACGTCACATTCTGGTAGGCGATGAAGCAACCGCGCTCAATCTCATTGAGAAACTCAAGAGCGGTGATGACTTTGCCGCCCTCGCGCAGGAATTCTCCACCGACACCGGCTCCGGCGCCCTTGGCGGCGACCTCGGTTGGTTCGGCGCAGGCGCCATGGTAGCCGAATTCGAGACCGCAGCCTTCGCATTGGAAAAACCCGGCGACTTCACCACAACGCCCGTTCAGAGTCAGTACGGCTTCCACATCATTCAGTTGATCGCAAAGCAGGAACGTCCGCTTTCCGTCGATCAATACAACGCCGCCCGCGACAAGGTCTTCCGCGAATGGCTGACCGCCGCTTTTGATGAATACGGCGTGGAAATCTTCGACTTCTGGCAGGAACGTGTTCCCAGCGAGCCGAACTTCATTACTCTCGCCACCGAAGCTGCAAATGCCCAGAACACCGCATTAGCAGAACAGGAAGCTGCAACCGAAGCGCCGTAAATGCAAAGTTGAAGGATGAAGGATAAATAAAAATTCTTCTCCTCTCAAATTCTTTTCAGAGCAAAAAATCCCGCCTTGAAACGAGGCGGGATTTTTTCATCCTACACAATTCATCCTTCGCACTTATCCCCTTTTCAACATATCATCCGTGACCTGGTCGAGACGCAGGCTGATGATCTGGCTGGCTGAGTCACGCCCCATTGTCACACCGTAAATAACATCGGCAGCCTGCACCGTGTTGCGGTTGTGCGTAATGATGATGAACTGCGTATCTTTGCTCAAATCGATCAGCAGATCGCGGAAGCGGCCCACATTGGCCTCATCGAGCATTGCATCCACTTCATCCATCACGCAGACAGGGGTGGGCGAAACTTTGAGAAGCGCAAACACCAGCGCAATGGCCGTGAGACTTCTTTCACCACCCGAAAGCAAGGCCAATCCCTGCTCGCGGCGGCCAGGCAAACGCGCCTCGATCTCAATACCAGTGTCGACAAGATTCTCAGGGTCGGTCAACGCAAGCCGCGCTGAACCACCGCCAAATAAACGCACAAAAGTTTCGCGGAATTGCTTATCCACCGCATCGAAGGTGCGGATAAATTCCTGCTTCGTGATCTCATCCAACTCGGCCACGACCTGCTTCAAGTCGGATTCGGCCTTGCGCAGATCCTCCACCTGTGACTTCATGAAGGTGTAGCGTTCACTTTCCTGATCATATTCCGTTTTTGCATCGGGGTTGATCGGACCCATGCGGCGCAACTGCGCGCGATGATGAGTCAACTGCTCTTCGATCTCGGGCGCGAGTTCCGTCACAACGGGCAATTGCTCGACCATGCCATCCAGCGGTAACGGCACGGGGCCAGAGACATCCGCCGCATAATCGAACATCACCAGACCGAAATCATCGGTGATCTTTTGATGTAAATTATCGAGTGCTTCCTGCTTGCGCAGCTGTTCCAATTGAACCTGGCCATACGAACGTTCTGCATTGGCGAAGATACGCTGTGCACCTGCCTCGGCTTCCTGCAAACGCGCTTCTTCCTGCTCGGCCATTTCAAGGTCTTTTTCGGCGGGCTCAATCAGCACACGCATTTCTTCAATTTGTCCATGCAGGCCTGATTCATTTTCACGCAAACGTGCTTTTTCGTTATCGAGATTGTTGAGCGAATTCTCGGCTTCCTGCAAACGGGAGGCCAGCTCCACGCGCCGCGCATCGAGCCGCGTGATTTCCTTCGCGCGGTCGTCACGTTTTGTGGCGGCACTTCCCACACTTTGCTCGGCCACAGCCACGCGCGTACCCCAATATGAAACCTGATCCTGCAATTCATCGAGGGCCATTTCATTCAGCTTCGCGTTGATGTCCTTCAATTGCGTTTGCGAATCCGCTGAACGATTCTCCACTTCGGTTTGAGACTCGGTAATTTTTTGCTGGATCGAAGCAGATTCCCACGCCTCGGCTTCCAACTGCTTCAACTGATTTTTCTGCCACTCAAGCTGACGATTCGTCGATTCTGACTCAAGCCCGGCCTGCTGCTCGGTCTCTTGAATTTCACCTAGTCTGACGCGGGCT
This sequence comes from Candidatus Villigracilis affinis, assembly GCF_016705895.1. Lineage (NCBI taxonomy): Bacteria > Bacillati > Chloroflexota > Anaerolineae > Anaerolineales > Candidatus Villigracilaceae > Candidatus Villigracilis > Candidatus Villigracilis affinis. The sequence continues at coordinate 178,828 of NZ_JADJKT010000039.1, forward strand.
TCGCGGGCATCGGTCTCGGCTTGTGTCAGTTCACGCTGTGCGCCCGCAAGTTGATTGGACAGCCGTTCCACGAGTTCGTTGGATTCAGCCAGTCGTGCGGTGAGTCCGCTCAAGGCGGATTCGAATTCCCGTTTTTGGCGAGGCCTGCTCAAGGCGGAGGAAGAAGCGGTCTTCCCAGCGATGACCAATCCGTCGCCGCGGAACACTTCCCCGCGCAGAGTCACAACACGGGCATGATTCGGCAAATCCTTCACCAGCCTGCGCGCAGTATTTCGATCGCGCACGACCAGGGTTTGGCCCAGCATTAAACGCACCGCACTACGCAATTCATCGGGCGCGTTGACAAGTTCAGAGGCGACCCCAAGGCAATCGGCATCTTCTGGTTTGAAAAGTAGATCGCCATTTTGCTCGCTGAGCGGCAGCAAAGCCGCCCGCCCGGCGTTATCCGATTCGAGCAAACTCAGCGCTTCTTCAAGTTGATTTTCATCGAGCAGCACTGCATCGAGCGTATCGCCAAGTGCGGCGGCAACGGCAATTTCCAATTCGGCGGGAACATCCAGCGCGGCGGAAAGCGCGCCGCGTACACCTGTAAGTTTTTGCGAAGCATTGCGGGCGGCATCGAGCAAATAACGCGCACCTTCGGCATATCCCGCCAGCGACTGCTCGGATTGTTCGAGAACATCGAGCTGCGCCTTCAAACGCGAGAAATCAGATTCCTCAATAGTACGGCGCTCAAGAGCTGCGCGGCGTTCACGCTCGATCGCATCCACTTCATTTTTCTTGTTGACTGCTTTTTCTTCGGCTTCCTGCAAAGCGAGGACAGCCTGTTCACGCGCCGTGTGCGCGGATTCATATTGCGCCTTCGTCTTTGCCGCAAGCGACTCGCCATTGGAAATGGCATTTTTGGTTTGTTCAATTTTCTGAGTCTGCGATTCGAGGCGCGATTTCAATTCGTCCAGTCGGGCGCTGTTTTCGGCACGCTGCTGACTCAAGGTTTCGATCTGATTGCGAATGAGCGCGGCCTGCTCTTCCAACGCGGCCCGCTCAGACTGACGTGACTGCAATCCGCTTTGGGCGTTCGTAAGCTGCTGCCTGGCTTCTTCATATTCGCTTTGAATGCGCGTGATATCCTGCTCCGCCTCGCCATAGCGTTCATTGGCAAGATGCAACTCATCCATCGCATGTTCCTGATCGGAAAGGATGGCGGCCTGTGTATTGGTCAATGCGCGGCGGCGTTCTTCGAGAACGGCCAGTTCACGGCTGATGGCTTCGCGCTGGTTATGCAAATCCGCCGACTGACGATGCCAGCCGTTCAATTGCGCGCGCAGTCCCGAAAGCCTCTCACGGAAGGCGGTGTATTCGGCTTGGGTCTTTTCATGCACAACGCGCAGGTCACGCACGCGCACTTCCTGCCCGCGCACGGTCTCGCGCGCATCGGTCAAGTCACGCTGTGCGCGATGCCAGTGAAAACCGTACCATTCGCGCAGGATCAGTTTCATATCCGCTTGGGCACGCGCAAAATCGATGGCTCGTTTTGCCTGCCGCTCCAAACTGCGAATGCGCGGCTCGAGTTCGGCCATGATATCGAGCACACGCTCGAGGTTTCGCTCAGTGTTTTCAAGTCGTTTGAGGGCGTCGTCGCGGCGCGCACGGTACAGACCCACGCCCGCAGCTTCCTCGAACAAACGGCGACGGTCATCAGCTTTCAATGCAAGCGAAGCATCCACCAGGCCCTGACCGAGGATCGTATAAGTCCGCTCGCTCAAACCAGCCTGCGCAAGCAATTCATTCATTTCGCGCAAACGCACATGCTGACCATTGATCAAATAATCGTTGTGTCCGTCACGGTGCGCCGCGCGTGAAAGCGCCACTTCCGAAAAATCCACGGGCAGCCACTGCTCAGTGTTATCAAAGGTGATGATGGCCTGCGCCATGCCTGAGCGAGCACGATGTTCTGAACCTGAGAAGATCATGTCTTCGGTCTTCTTGCCGCGCAGCAGCGTGTACGATTGTTCGCCCAACACCCAGCGCAGCGAGTCGGCAATGTTCGATTTCCCCGAACCGTTCGGCCCGACGATGGCAGTGATCCCGCTCGCGAACTCAAACACGGTCCGCGATGCGAAAGTTTTGTATCCTTGCAGTTCAAGTGATTTTAGACGAAGAGGCATGGGTTATTTTCGATTTTCTTTGGGTTTACAGATTATCAGGTTGGAAGGTTAACTTGCAAACTCTTCAACCTGCCAACATTTTCACATGACATTCAATTTATTCAAAGCATCCTGCGCGGCGGCGTGTTCGGCATGGCTCTTGCTTGTGCCTTTGCCCTCACCCTTCGCCGCACCAGCGATCTCAACAACGATCTCAAACGTAACGAGATGGTCGGGTCCGCTTGTACCGATCACGCGGTAACGCGGCGCGCCCAATTTCTGCGCCTGCGCCCACTCCTGCAGTTTGCTTTTTGGATCATGGATCTCGTTCAGGATAAGTTCGCGGGCATCCTCCAAAATAGGATGAACGAACGCTTCCACCATGCCGAGACCTGATTCTAAAAACAATGCGCCAACCAGCGCCTCGAAAGCGGACCCAAGCAAATTGTCGCGATTGGAACCGCCGGAAGCCGCCTCACCACGCCCGAGACGCAGGGCATTCCCCAATTCCAATTTGCGGGCAAACTTCGCCAACTGCTCATTGCGGACAAGCGCCGAGCGCACCTTGGTCAAGTCACCTTCGGGCATTTCGGGAAAACGGTTATACACCCATGCCCCCACAATGAAATCAAGCACGGCATCGCCGAGAAATTCAAGGCGTTCGTTATCGTCCACGGCCAGCGGATTCTCGTTGACGTAGGATCGGTGGGTCAGGGCACGCGTCAGCAAAGCTAAATTTGAAAAGGGCAGACCCAGCCGTCGGCTTAGGTCAGATGCGGATTCAACTTCCCGCGCATTCAAGTTGGGCATTTCAGGGATTCCTCCTGGAACTCAGGGGACGCCAGCCCCCGCCCCATCCCAAAGCGGGAAGTCAGAGACTCGCATTCCATCAGTTCCACTAAAATTTTAAGCGGGCTGAATTGTAACCTGTATTTTTTTGGAACGGGGTTTTTTAAGATAAAATCGGGGCTGTTCTTCACTGGAGGCATCGTGACCGAAATCAGCAACGAAACAAGGTTCCTGCACGCCATCGAAATGGGGCTGGGAGCGTGGCAATGGGGCGACCGAATCGTCTGGGGCTATGGGCAGACACACACCGACAAGGAAATCCGCGAATCGTTCGACGCCTCACTGGCGCTCGGAATTCGATTTGTAGATACCGCCGAAATTTACGGCTCGGGATATTCAGAGCGTTTGCTTGGACAGTTTTAAAAGAAATAGATCAGCCCGTGCTGGTTGCAACAAAATTCTTTCCCTGGCCGTGGCGTTTCAACAAAGGATTCCTGCCACGCGCACTGAAAGGCAGTTTGGAACGCCTCGGTTTAGACTCGGTGGATTTGTATCAAATTCACTGGCCCTCGCCCATCTTGAGTCCTGAAACGATGATGGAAGGCATGGTCGAATGCGTGAAGCGCGGACTGACCCGCACGGTGGGCGTTTCCAATTTCGGTGAAAAGAGAATGATCCGCGCCTACACCACGCTGGCGCGGCATGGAATTCCACTGGCGTCGAATCAGGTACATTACAGCCTATTGAGCCGCGAAGTGGAAAAGAACGGCACACTCGCACGCTGCAAAGAATTGGGAATCCGCCTGATCGCCTATTCCCCGCTCGAAAAAGGTTTATTGACTGGAAAATATTCTTCAGAGAATCCGCCGCCCGGCGTGCGCGCCTCACAGTATACAGAACTGCTCAAGAAACTCCCGCCTGTGCTAAAGCTATTACAGGAGATTGGTTTGAATCACGGTGATAAAACCATCTCGCAGGTGGCGTTGAATTGGCTGATCTGCAAGGGCGCACTTCCCATCCCTGGCGCGAAGAGCTTGAAACAAGCCGAGAACAACGCAGGCGGCGCAGGCTGGCGCATGACCGATGAGGAAGTAGCCCGGTTGGATGAGGCCACGGATGATATTCGGGAGTATTCGAAGGCGGCATAATCTGCGAGGCATTTCTGTAGGTCGGGTTTGTAACCCGCCGCATCCATGTCATAGGAAAGTCAGGCTGCAAGCCTGATCTACGGAGAGCATCGAAAAGGATACGCTTCAAGCGTATCCTTTTCGATTTAACTCACCTTTACGCAGTGTCGTTCTGAGCGATAGCGACACTTGCGCTGCAGCGAAGAACCTCTACGATTGTCTCAGAGACCCTTCGCTATCGCTCAGGGAATCACGATCGGATGCGTAAGGTGAGTGATTTAATATAGAGTGCGTCGCACTTAATCTCTTAATCTATCTCACCCCACGATCATGCTCGGCATCGAAGACGTGGGAATGCATGTTGGCGATCCATTGTTTGCCATCTTCGGTGAGGCGGAGATAGTGCAGGGCATCTTGAATGTAGGGGCTGACGCTGTTCCAGTAAAAAGAAGCGTAGTTCTTGCGTAAGTCATTAGGCGATTTGTAGCCAAATTTTTCGTTGACGCCCAATTCCTGAAATTCGTAAAACAAAGCAGGGGATTTTCGCAAGTAATCAGGGTCGCCGAGTTGACCGATGAAATCCGCCGCGCGGACGAGGCCGCCCATCCCTTTTGTGTCCTTGTACATTTCGCCTGGCGGGGACGGAAAACGAGTCATTTCAATATAAGAGGCGATCAATTCTGCATCAAGGAATTTGGTCATATCTTGAAGCAGGCCCGTTCCAAAGCGTTCGATGACGAACAATTTGCTGCGGTCCACGTGATACGGAGTCAGCGCCACGTCGGTGCCTTCGGGGGAGATGAAGACCATCTTATCCCCCACCCCAACCGTAAATTGATCCTGTGTATCATTCTTACAAACACCTTTGACGTAACCAATGTCATGACATAAAACTGCGATCATAAAATGCATCCAATCGCGGGGCGTGATACCGCCATCGCGCAGATGTTTCCCTTCGATGATGGCCTGCCCCGCAAGCGCTACCATGATGGTATGGTCAATATCGTGATAAAGCGCGTCGGAGTTGGCAATGTTTTCCAATGCAAGCCGTCCGCACCAGGCAACGATGCGGCCAAAGTCACTGTTGATATCGCCGTATGTGCGCTGATAGACCGTCCGCAATTGCTCGACGAACATGTCAATGGTTAATTCCTGCCAGTTGATCATTTGCTCACCTTTTGATTTCGTGATTTGTTCAACAAGAGATAAAATAGAAACAATAAATTTTGCACTATATTCGATGCAAGAGAAACCCAGTGTGAAAGAACTTTATAAAAGTGTACCAGAAAGACAGACGATTAATCCAATCATTTTGAAGCGATCATTCATGCAAAGCAAACCACCCCTCATTCTCATTGTCGGCCCGACCGCTGTCGGTAAAACCGAACTTGCGATTCAACTCGCGAAAAAAATGAACGGCGAGATCATCTCGGCAGATTCGCGTCTCTTCTATCGTGGCATGGATATTGGAACGGCAAAACCATCCAAAGAAGAGATGGCGCAGGTCCCACATTATTTGATCGACATCGTCAACCCTGATGAAACGCTCAGCCTTGCGGTCTTTCAGCAAAAAGCAAAAGAGATCATCGAGGATGTGCATGCGCGGGAGAAACTCCCATTTTTGGTCGGCGGCACGGGTCAATATGTGCGGGCGGTCACGCAGGGATGGACGCCTCCAGAAGTTGTAGCAGACGAGCGGGTGCGCGGCGAGCTGGAAAAGATAAAAGATGAAAGAGGATTTGAGTGGCTACACGCTAAACTTGCACAACTTGACCCTGAATCTGCGCTAAAAATTGATGCCCGCAATGTGCGGCGGACGATCCGCGCTTTGGAAGTGATTTTGACAACGGGTAGAAAGTTTTCAGAACAGCGCGGGCAAGGCGACTCGCCGTATCATTTAATTACCGTCGGCTTGATACGGCCGCGCGAGGAACTTTATCAGCGGGTGGATGAACGCATCGAAGCCATGTTCGCGGCTGGATTCATCGACGAGGTAAAGAGTCTGCTGGACAGCGGATACGCCGCAACACTGCCAAGCATGTCGGCGATCGGGTACCGGGAATGTGTCAGCGTGGTGCAAGGTCAATTGACGACCGAGCAGGCCAAAGTCGAGATGAAGCGAGCGACGCGGGTCTTCGTCCGCAGGCAGGCGAACTGGTTCAAAGAGTCCGACCCCAATATTGCATGGTTCAAAGTCAAAGATGGCGTGAGCATTGATGTGGAAAAACACATCCGCAATCAATTGACTTTTGATTCTTGATTGTATATACTTCACATATCCCTTGAAGGAGGAGCAACTCATGAATAACCGTCCGTGGCTAGCGCATTACGATAAAGGTGTACCGCAAACAATCGATTACCCGAAAGCGCCGCTTTTCTATTTTTTGGAGGAAGCTGCGCGCAAATATCCTGACCGCGCCTGTACGATCTTCAAGGGTGCGGTCATTTCGTATAAAGAGATGAATGCGCTTTCTGATCACATGGCTGCCGCGCTTGTTGAGATGGGAGTGAAAAAAGGGGATCGGGTGGGAATCTTTATGCCGAATACGCCGCAATTCGTGATCGCGTATTACGGTATCCTGAAGGCCGGGGGAGCGGTCGTGGCGGTGAACCCCACCTACCCGGTGGATGAGATCATCACTCCAGTAAACGACGCAAACATCGAGATCATGTTCACGCTCAGTCGTTTTTATGACAAGTTGAAAGCGGCGCGTGAAAGATCGAAACTCAAGAAGATCATCGTTACAAACATCAAGGAGACATTGCCTCCGTTCACACGCCTGCTTTTCACTCTCGTTAAAGAGAAGAAGGAAGGCGACCGCGTGGATACACTCGCCAGCGGCGATGTGTGGATGAAAGACCTGCTTGCCAAACACGCGAACTCCGCGAAACCGAATGTGGAAGTGACTCCCGACGACACAGCCCTGTTCCAATACTCCGGCGGAACCACGGGTGTGCCGAAGGGTGCCGTGGCAATGCATCGCAACGTAGTTGCCAACACGCTCCAGATCAAATCATGGATGCCTGCGCTTGATCCTGGGAATGAAGTGGTATTGATGGGCATTCCCCTCTTCCATGTGTATGGCATGGTGGCAGGGATGAATTTTGCAATGGCGAACGGCGCAAGCATGGTCATGGTGCCAAACGCCCGTGACTTGAAGGATGTGCTGGACAATATCAGCAAATATAAGGCCACAATTTTCCCCGGCGTTCCTCTGCTGTATAACGGCATCAACAATCATCCTGATGTAAAAGCGGGCAAATACGACCTGTCTTCCATCAAAGCTTGTATCTCCGGGTCTGCCCCATTGATGCGCGAGACAAAGGAACAGTTCGAGAAATTAACGGGCGGCAAAGTATTTGAAGGCTACGGCCTTTCAGAAGCACCGACCGCCACTCACTGCAATCCGCTTGAAGGTGAAAACAAAGTCGGTTCGATCGGCATGCCGTTACCCGATGTGGATATAAAACTCATCAGCCTTGATGATGGTGAAACTGAACTTGCCCAGGGCGAGATCGGCGAGATCATTGTCAACGGGCCGCAGGTGATGAAGGGGTATCACAACATGCCCACTGAAACCGCCAACAGTCTGCGCGAGATGAAAGATGGCAAGGTCTGGTTGTTCACCGGTGACATCGCCCGCATGGACGAGGATGGTTACTTCTACATCGTCGACCGCAAGAAAGAACTCATCAAGCCGGGCGGTTTCCAGGTATGGCCGCGCGAAGTGGAAGAAGCCATCATGGATCATCCGAAGGTGTTGGAAGTGGGCGTCGGCGGCATCCCCGACCCACAACGCGGCGAGACCGTCAAAGCCTGGGTGGTGGTAAAGCCCGGCGAAACCCTGACCGAAGCCGAACTCAAGGCCTTCTGCAAGGAACATCTCGCTCCATACAAGGTCCCCACCCACTATGAATTCCGCACCGAACTGCCGAAGACAACAGTTGGAAAGATCCTGCGCCGTGAATTGGTGCGACAGCATAAAGAAGGTGGAAAGTAATCAGTAATTGGTTAATACAAAAGAGGCTTCCCGTTTGGGAAGCCTCTTCTTAATTTATAAACTGTTACGCGATCTGCGGAGTACCGCTCTTCTTGCCCAAAGGTGACGGGAAGAGTCTTTCAAATTCATCGCGGTTGATCGATTCAACCTCGAGAAGCTGCTTGGCGACAATATCCAATTGCTTGCGGTATTTCTTGACCGTGTTCTTGGCGATCTTGTATGATTCTTCCACGATCTTGCGGACTTCGCGGTCGATCTGTTCGGCCACGGCTTCAGAGTAATCGCGCTGTTCCGAAATCTCGCGCCCGAGGAAGATCATCTCTTCTTTTTGGCCGTAGGTCATGGTGCCCATTTCGGCGCTCATGCCGAGGCGGGTGACCATGGCGCGTGCCATGCGGGTCACCTGCTCAATGTCATTGGATGCGCCGGAGGTGATGTCATCAAAGATGAGTTCCTCTGCGGCGCGGCCACCGAGGGCCATGGCCAATGTCGCGAGCATCTTCTTGCGAGACATGAGGATGCGGTCTTCATCAGGGCGGAACCAGGTCACGCCGCCAGCCTGTCCGCGGCCAACAATGGTCACTTTTTGGACGGGGTCTGCTTCAGCGATGGCATTTGCCACGATGGCATGACCAGCTTCATGGTAGGCAATGATTCGTTTCTCTTCGTCAGAGATCAGACGGGATTTGCGTTCAGGTCCCATCACCACGCGTTCGATGGCCTCTTCCATTTCCGACTGACCGATTGATTTCTTGTTGCGGCGTGCAGCTAAAATCGCGGCTTCATTAACAAGGTTCTCAAGATCAGCACCAACAAATCCGGGCGTGCCGCGGGCAACCGTGGCGAGATCAGCCGTCGGATCCAATGGCTTGCCTTTCACATGCACTCGGAGAATGGCTTCGCGTCCCTTCACATCGGGGCGATCCAGCGTGACGCGGCGGTCAAAACGGCCGGGGCGAAGCAAGGCTGGGTCCAGAATGTCGGGGCGGTTGGTTGCGGCAATGATAATGACATTGGTGTCGGTGCCGAAACCGTCCATTTCAACAAGCATTTGATTGAGCGTCTGCTCGCGCTCATCGTGTGAACCGCCAAGGCCCGCACCGCGCTGACGGCCGACGGCATCAATTTCATCGATAAAGATAATACAGGGAGAGTGTCTCTTGGCCTGATCGAAAAGATCACGAACGCGGCTTGCGCCAACGCCCACAAACATTTCCACGAATTCAGAACCAGAGATGGAGAAGAACGGCACACCCGCTTCACCGGAAACAGCCTTCGCAAGCAAAGTCTTGCCTGTTCCTGGAGGGCCAACGAGCAAAACGCCCTTCGGAATGCGCGCTCCAAGCTGAATGAATTTCTGCGGTTCTTTGAGGAACTCAACGATCTCTTCCAATTCCTGCTTTGATTCTTCAGCACCGGCTACATCGGCAAAGGTAACGGTAGGATGCTCACCGCTAAACATACGCGCGCGGCTCTTGCCAAAGGACATGGCCGCATTGTTGCTGCCTTGCGCCTGACGGAAGATAAACCACAACACGCCAGCCATTAAAATGACAGGCAGGATATAAATTGCACCGCTTAAAACACCCGCCCAAACAGAGGGAGCGCTCACTTCGATGACTACATTTTCAGGGGCGAGTTGCTCCGTCGTAACACCCAGACTGCGAAGCTGATCCACAAACGTGGCATCCGGTTCTTTACGAGACTCAACGCCTTCTTCCACACCGTTCTTAAAGATCACACGAATAGTGTCGTCGCTATCAATAGCGATACGGGCGACTTCACCCTTTTGTACAGCCAAAGCCACTTCATTAATGGTGAGCGGCTTTTCTGTGTTCAAATTTTCGCGGAGGCCCATGTAGAACATGGCGCCAATGGCAACGATCAGAAGGAAGTACACAAAAAACGATTGACTACGGGAATTCACGGAATCCTCCAAATATGACTTACGGCTGGATTATACCAAGCCCAATCATTAGATGACGCGTACTGGGCAAATATTATATGATATTCTAATACGACCCGTTTTGACTGGGTTCAACGTGGCCATTTTTAGCCGAAAACTGCTTGCAAAAGCAATCAAAAGCGGATCTCCCCGAAGAATCCCCACACATTTCCGCCAGCAAGGATAAATGTCACTAACCCAGAAGCAGGCTTTAAAATAGAATGACCCCTATGGAAACCGCGAAATCCAACCCAAATGATCGACTGTTCCTGACAAAATTTGCCTGGCTTTCAATCGGCGCGGCAATACTCACCATTGCGTTAAAAACAACCGCCTACATTCTCACCGGTTCTGTGGGTCTGCTCTCAGATGCGCTTGAATCCATCGTAAATCTTGTAGGCGCAGTCATGGCCCTAGCGATGTTAACCATCGCCGCCCGCCCCGCAGATGAAGACCACGCCTACGGCCACACCAAAGCCGAGTATTTCTCCAGCGGCGTCGAAGGGACCTTAATCCTGATCGCAGCCATCAGCATTATCGCAACTTCCATTCCAAGATTAATCACGCCAAAACCTCTCGAACAAGTTGGATTGGGGTTGGGCGTTTCAGTCGCCGCTTCGTTGGCCAACCTGATCGTTGCGTTGATCTTATTACGGGCCAGTAAAAAATACAATTCCATTACTCTGGAGGCAAACGCGCATCATTTAATGACAGATGTATGGACCTCCGTCGGCGTGTTGGCAGGCGTCGGCCTCGTTGTGCTGACAGGCTGGGAGCGGCTGGACCCGATCGTGGCGTTCATCGTGGCAGGGAATATCATCTGGTCCGGATTCCGCATTGTGCGCATGTCGGCGCTGGGGTTGATGGATACAGCTCTTGTGGTTGAAGAGCAAAATCTCGTAAAGAACGTCTTGAATTCATATACAAAAAATGAAGTGGAATATCACGCACTGCGCACCCGCCAATCTGGTGCGCGGCGATTTGTATCGGTTCATATCCTTGTCCCCGGTAAATGGACAGTTCAGCGTGGTCATCGCCTGCTCGAAAGCATTGAAGCAGATATTCGCAAGGTTCTACCAAACGTTACAGTATTCACGCACCTTGAATCGCTCAACGACCCCGCCTCCTGGGATGACACCAGCCTTGACCGTGCTTAGCTAAATTAGGGATGTGATTCCAAAACCAATTCCACAGGACAGTGATCCGAACCCATCACTTTGTCATGGATGATCACGTCTTTTACGAAGGGCATCAAATTCTCCGAGACAAGGAAATAATCCAAACGCCAGCCCACTCCTCGCTTACGGGCATCCATACGATATGTCCACCAGGTGTATTCGACCTTTTCTGGATACAACCTGCGGTACGCATCCACAAATCCGTGATCGAGGAACTTTTGCACCCATTCACGCTCTTCAGGCAAAAATCCCGATGTCTTCTCGTTTTGTTTTGGATTCTTTAGATCGATCGGCATGTGCGCTGTATTGAAATCTCCGGTGATAATGAGGCTCTCCCCTTTTTCATGAAGGGCATCGCACAAATCGAGCAGATGAGCGTAAAAGGCAAGCTTGTATTCCACGCGGTGATGTCCGCGGGTGCCATTCGGGAAGTAAATGTTGAATAGACGGCAACCAGCCCAAAGGGTCTGAATGACGCGGCCTTCCACGTCGAAGGTATCCGCACCCATGCCTGTCACGATCTCGTCGGGCTGTTGTTTGAAAAAAGTCGTTACACCGCTGTAGCCCGGGCGCTGTGCTGCATTCCACACAAAGGGAAGTTTCAACATGGCGCGCTGCTCTTCATTCAATTGTTCTTCGCGCGCTTTCACTTCCTGCAAACAAAGAAAATCAGGCTCCTGTGCAAAAGCCCAATCCAATGCGTTTTTGCCAAGGTTGGCACGAATTCCATTTACATTCCATGTAATGATTCTCATCGGCAATTCCATATTCTTTTTTATGGTAAACTTATTTTAATGCTTGTTGCATAATTCACTATCTTACACAACCCGGCCATTTATGCAGCACTCTGCAAGAGTCAGGAGAACAATGAATAACACATCTGTCAAACATATCGTATGTATTGAAGATGAACCAGAAATGATCGAACTCATACGACTCATTCTTGGGCGTCGCGGTTTTGATGTTCATGGTGCACCTGGGGGCAAAGAGGGGTTAAAGATGGTTCGCGAATTACTCCCCGATCTTGTATTGCTTGATCTGATGATGCCTGAAATGGACGGATGGGAAGTATATCAACAAATGAAAGCTGATGCTGCCACACGTGATATCCCGGTCATTGTTGTTACAGCCAGAGCCCAGAACATTGACAAGGTGCTTGGCCTGCACATCGCAAAAGTAGATGATTACATCGCCAAGCCTTTCGGTCCGCAGGAACTGATGGATAGCGTCGAAAAAGTCATCGGCCATAAATTATCATCCTGACATCAATTTCACTTTTGGCAGGGCGGCAAACAAGCTGCCCTGTTTAATATAATCCTCATGCCGCACCCCATTGTTGTTCACAACTTAAACCGACCGATCGAACAGCCCGCCCATGTGGGGTATTGTGATTCGTTTTCCTGCCGCCTGCGCGGACTGATGTTCCGCAAACGACTCGAACTTAACGATGGCCTGCTCCTCGTCGAAAAACGGGATTCGCGCCTCGACACTTCCATCCACATGTTCTTCGTCCCATTCGACCTGGCCGTCTTTTGGATCAACTCTGAAATGACCGTTGTCGATAAGATCGTGGCGAAATCATGGCATCCTGCTTATTTCCCTAAGGCAGACGCAAAATACACCCTGGAAATTCACCCGAATCGTTTTGGGGATTATGAGATCGGCGACAAAGTCGAATTCAAGAATATGTAATCACCCTCGCTGAGCGAAGTCGAAGCATGGCTCGATGCAAATACTGAGTATATTGCAACCTATCCTTCAACTGCTGCGGACTTCGCTTACGATGAATTATCCTTTTCTGGAAACCCATGTTCAAAAAAATTGTCACTCTCCTCTTTCTTCTTTCGTCTTTTTTCATATTCCCCTCTCAGCCCGTCCTTGCGCAAGATGCGGGCGGACCTGTTTACATCGTCCAACCCGGCGACAGCCTTTCATCCATTGCAGAGCGTTTCAGCGTAAACCTTACCGACCTCATGACGGCAAACGGCATCACCAATGCCAATCAACTTAGCGCAGGGCAGCCGCTGGTCATTCCGGGCTTGATCGGCGTTACAGGCACACTAAGCACCGAGGTCGTCAATTTCGGCGATTCGTATCGCAGCCTTATGCGGCAGACACAGGTTCCTGAAAGTCTCTTCAAAAAATTAAATCACGTTGTAAGCCCAAGTGAATTCTATGTAGGCGTCAGCATGATCGTACCCGTGCAATCGGGAAGCCAGGGTTTGAATAAGCGTATTTCAACAACGCAGGGTCAATCTCTGCTTGAACTGGCAGTTCAGCAGAATACGGATGTTTGGTCATTGGCACACAACAATGACTTGTCGGGTTCATGGGATGGCCTGCCAGGCGACATACTCTTTACACCCGGCGAAAGCAATAGCGAACAAATAACCAGCGGCCTACCATCCGCTTTTATCAGCGCAGAGATACGCGATCTCCCCATCAAACAGGGCGGTACTGGTGTCATCAAGGTAAAGACGATTCCAAATGTGACATTGAACGGTCTCCTCGTTGACCATGCGCTCCATTTCTTTCCAATGGAAGATGGAACGCAAGTGGCATTACAAGGTGTGCATGCCTTGTTGCCAGCAGGTATCTATCCTTTGCGGTTGGAAGCCACACTTCCAGATGGAAGCAAGCAATCTTTTGAACAGTTCATTTTGATCGTCTCGGGCAATTATCCCGACGACCCTTTGTTCTATGTTGATCCTACCACCATCGATCCAGCTGTAACCGAACCTGAATTACAGCAACTTATTCAAATCACCCTGCCTTCAAATCCAATCAAATACTGGAACGGCGATTTCATCTCCCCCGCGATCGCATACGCCGAATCCACTTATTTCACCTCCAGATACGGCAATCGTCGCACCTATATTGGGCAGGGAACAGAAATGCAGATTAGCGGCTTTCATACCGGGCTAGATTTCGGCGGCGGCGATGGCCTGCCTATCACGGCCCCGGCTGCAGGTCAGGTTGTGTTCGCCGGTCCGCTGACAGTGCGTGGAAATGCCACAATCATCGATCATGGTTGGGGTGTTTACAGCGGCTTCTGGCATCAATCGCAAATTAACGTTCAAGTAGGGCAGGTTGTACAGCAAAATGAAGTCATTGGGCTGGTGGGCGGAACGGGACGAGTCACTGGTGCGCATCTGCATTGGGAATTGTGGGTAAACGGCATTCAGGTTGATCCTCTCGATTGGCTGATTCTGACCTACCCGTAGGCAGGAAGCGTTAATCGAGCCTGTCTCTGCAGAAAAAGGCGGTTGCACATCGCCTTTATTTATGCTAGACTCTCGCCCTATGAACAGCATGGTCAACTTCCTCAAGCAAGGCGATATCTTCTATCAATTCACACCTACTCAACTCGAGCTGGTTGCGAATCTCTGCCAGGAAGTTGTTTTCAATGCCGGCGACCTGATCTTTCAGGAAAACAGCAGCAGCAAAGAGTTATATGTGATCGCACAAGGTGAGGTTGATATTTTGATCAACCGCGGCGCAACCGGGGAATCTGATAAAAAGGAAACAGCCGTTGCACGCCTTCGCCGAGGACAATCCTTTGGCGAGGTCGCCCTTGTGGATGAAGGTCTGCGCTCCGCATCTGCCAGAGCGGCGCAAAAAGATACCCGCCTGCTTGTCATACAACGTGACAAACTCATTATGTTATGTGAGACTTACCCACAATTAGGGTATCGTTTAATGTACAATTTGGCCGCTGACCTTGCAATGAAAATTCGCAATACTGATTTGCGTATCCGCGAACAGTTGTTGTATAAACCACACGACAAAAAATAGAAAACAAACTCTTGACCTTAGACAAAAACCCCCTTATCATTGCCGTTTAATAAAATGAAGGCTTGCCAGTTTAGAGTAGGCTGCGAAAATCCATTTTATGGTTTTCGTGTTTTATTTTAAACACAAGGAAGTATTTCACCCAAAGGAGGTGAGGCTGACATCGTAAGCATTGTCCGCTCTTTTTTGTAACCCCGCAGAATTTTGCGGGACGTCGAATTCACCTAACATATTTTGGAGGAGTAAGAAAAATGAATAAGCGTTTGCTCGCTTTACTTTCCGTGTTGGTTCTCGCCAGCATGGTACTCGTAGCCTGTGGTGGTGGAACTCCTGTTGCTACCGAAGCCCCCGCCGAAGAACCGGCAATGACCGAAGCCCCCGCCGAAGAGCCCGCTGCCACTGAGGCTCCTGCCGAAGCCATGGGAACCCTGAAGATCGTCTCCAGCTTGCCCATGACCGGTTCTTCCCTGACCCAAACCCAAACCATCGTTAACGCCATGCAGTTGCGCCTCGAACAGGTTGACTACAAGGTTTGCGGTGGCTCCTATGACATCGAATACGAAGCCTGGGATGATGCCTCCGCCGCCCTCGGCCAGTGGGATCCCGCAGTTGAAACTGAAAACGCCAACAAAGCCGCTGCTGATCCTTCAATCATCGCTTACCTCGGAACATTCAACTCTGGCGCCGCCAAGTTGTCCATTCCGATTTTGAATCAGGCTGGTCCTTTGGCCATGATCTCCCCCGCCAACACCAACCCTGGCTTGACCAAGGCTGACAAGGATCTCCCCGGTGTTACCGACTCCTACTACCCCACCGGTACCCGCTCCTACACCCGCGTAGTTGCCGCCGATGATATTCAGGGTAAAGTTGCCGCGAACTTCGTGAAGTCTCTCGGCGCCACCACTGTTTATATCCTTGATGACCAACAACTTTACGGTAAGGGTGTTGCTGATGTGTTCGAAGCAACCGCCGCTGAAATTGGTTTGACAGTTGTAGGCCACGAAGGCATCGACCCGAAGGCCGCTGACTACAAAGCTCTGATGACCAAGATCTCCACCAGCAACGGTGGCGCCGCTCCGGATGCCATTTACGTTGGTATGGTCGTTGACAGCAATGCCTCCCAGCTCTTGAAGGACAAGGTCGCGATCATGGGCGATAACGAGACCGTCAAATTCGTTGGTCCCGATGGCATCCAGACCCAGGCCTTCATTGATGGCGCTGGCGCTGATGTCGCTGAAGGTGCTTACGCTTCCGTGGCTGGTGTTCCTTTCGCTGAACTCCCCGCCTCTGGTCAGCAGTTCGTCACTGACTACGAAGCCAAGTATGGTCCTTTGACCGAGCCTTACTCCGTCTATGGTTATGAGACCATGAGTGTTGCTCTCCGCGCGATCGAAGATGTCTGCGCCGCTGGTGGCGACCCCACCGACCGCGCTACAATCAATGCCGCAGTGTTCGCGATCAAAGATTTTGATGGCGCTCTCGGCACTTGGTCGTTCGATGCGAACGGCGACACCAGCCTGACCGACATGACCTTCTATGTCGTCAAGGGTGGCAAGTACGAAGCCGTCGGCACCTTTAAGTAAAAAACTCTCGCACGTTCGGGGGCGGCATGAAAATGCCGCCCCCCATCCTTTTTGACAAGCAGGAAAAGAGGAGCACCATGGAAAACACCAAGAAGAAATTTAACTTGAGGCGCTTCGCCATCGCCGCAGCAGTTTTATACATCGTGTTACTTATCGGGCCTATCGTGGGTCTTGATATTCCAGTGATCGTCGAATCCGTCAAAGCCAACCCGCTTCAATTGGTTCAATTTTTTATCATCGGAATTTCCAATGGCGCGATCATTGCCATTATCGCCTTGGGCTATACCATGGTTTACGGCATTATCGAGTTGATCAACTTTGCCCATGGTGATGTTTATATGGTGGGTGTGTTCACCTCCCTGACAGTCCTTTCCGTAACAGGCACTCTGGAAAGTAAAGATCCTGGGAAAATCGTATTTGGCCTTATTCTTGCTTTGGTTATAGCAATTGTGGTTTGTGCAGTTCTTAATGCGACAATTGAGCGGCTCGCATACAAACGCCTCCGCAACGCCCCACGCCTGGCCCCCCTAATCTCCGCAATTGGCATGTCTTTCATCATTGAAAATGTCGGCCTCATGTGGGCAGCACAGGCTTGGCTGGTTCCCTCCTTCGGTACAACCGGTGGCGCCTCACAAAAAGTGTTTCCAGATATGCTCGGTGTCCTCTTCACCAGTATGGGCTGGGACGTCAATTTACTGGCTTCCAGCGGGCTGGCGCTTCGACTGACAATCAAAGATCTGCTCGTTATCATTCTAGCCGTTACTTTAATGACCGGCCTTTATTTGTTTGTTCAACGCACACGTCTTGGCAAAGCCATGCGCGCCACTGCACAAAACCGTGACGCTGCAAAAATGCTTGGAATTGATATTGACTGGGTAATTACAGCCACTTTCCTTATCGGCGGCGGCCTTGCGGGTGCAGCAGGTTTGATGGCAGGTTTGTACAACAATACAGCCTGGTGGTTCATGGGTTTCCGCGCAGGTTTGCAGTCATTCACAGCAGCCGTGCTCGGCGGCATCGGGAACATCACCGGTGCCATGCTCGGGGGATTCCTAATCGGTTTATTGGCATCATTCAGCGACGGGTATCTTAACGCCCGCTGGACAAACGCATTGGTCTTTGCAACACTTGTTCTCATCCTGCTCTTCCGTCCCACCGGCTTACTTGGTGAACAGACGGGCCAAAAAGCCTAAGAGGCCCCATGAAAAATATCAGATCAGGTATCACTTTTGGCATTATAGGCGGTCTGCTCACCTTTCTATTCGGCGGCTGGTCCGTAACGGTCATTGGCTGTTTGATGGGCGTTGGCCTTGGAATGGGAATGGCTGGAAGGTTTGAGCGCAAGGATCCGCTCAAAATAGCTCTGGCTGTTCTCCCATCCGCATTGACTGCTGCCGTTCTCCTAGTCGGGTTGAGTCTCTATCAAAATAATTTCGTTCAGGAAGCCATCGGGAAACGTCCCGCCGCCGAAAATACTGTTTTGTATGGCAACTTGATCGGCTTCTTGGGAACCGTACTTTTTACAACATTGCTAGCTGCTCTTCGTGGTTTACCTGAAAAGCAGGAACAGACTGCCCGTATGATTCTTCTGGCAGCTTTGATCGTGGCATTCCCTTTCGTTGATAAATTGACCGCCTTGCGCTGGACAGCCCAGATTATCTTCGCTCTGATCTTCGTTATTCTAGGTTTGGGGCTCAACATCGTAGTCGGATATGCAGGGTTGCTGGATCTTGGTTATGCAGCCTTCTTTGCCATCGGCGCATACACAACTGGCATATTATCATCCCCGCAGCACGGCATTTTCATGAACTTTTGGCTGGTAATCTGGATCGCTGCCGCAATGGCCGCCCTTTGGGGATTTATGCTCGGCGCCCCCACCCTGCCGCTAAGAGGCGACTATCTTGCAATCGTTACACTGGGGTTCGGTGAAATCGTTCCCGTACTTTTCAGGAATCTGATTGATGTAACCATTAAGGAACCTTTTACTTGCTGGATATTACCCGGTTTGATCAGGCTTTTTGGCGCTGAAACAACCATGGCGTGTATCACATTTGTTGAACACGAAGACCTGACCGCCGGTGAAAAAGGAATCAGCCCTATCGGTCGCCCGGTCATCCCGTTTATTAACTACGAGTTCCAATCCAGCAATCCGATTCCGTGGTACTTCCTGATCATCATGATCATTTTGCTCTCTGTGTTCATCATCCGCCGTCTGCGCGATAGCCGCCTCGGCCGTGCATGGATGGCCATTCGCGAAGATGAACTCGCCGCTGCCCAAATGGGAATCAACCCCGTCACCACGAAACTGGCCGCTTTCGCCATGGGTGCAACTTTCTCTGGTTTTGCAGGTGCATTTTATGCAGCTTATATCGCGGGTATTTTCCCGAGTGTGTTCGATTTCAGCGCATCCATCATCATCCTCTGCGTGGTGATCTTGGGTGGTATCGGTAATATCAACGGCGTGATCGTGGGCGGTTTGGTCATTATGACAGCGGATCGTCTCTTCCTGCCTGCTTTGAAAGATTTCCTCTCCTCACTCCTGACCCACACTGTGCTCCCATCCATCAGTGACCCCGTTGTACAACGAGCGGTTAGCGACAATGCAAACCCGATCCTTTACCGCTTCCTCTTTTTCGGTTTGACCCTGGTCATTATGATGGCAGTTCGACCGGAAGGATTGATCCCCAATGCCCAAGTGCGTGCAGAATTGCATTCGAATGAGACGCCTCCCATTGAAGACGAGACTCCTAAGTCTAAAAAAGCGAAAAAAGGATAGGAGACGAACATGACTCTCTTCGAAGCAAAAGCAATTACCATGACATTTGGCGGTCTGACCGCCGTCAACAAGGTTGATTTCAACATTGAAAAAGGCATGATCGCCAGCCTGATCGGCCCAAATGGCGCAGGCAAGACAACCTTCTTCAACACGATCACCCGCGTATACACCCCAACCAGCGGTGAAATGAAATTCGATGGAAAAGACCTTTCCGGGCTGCGCCCATTCGATATCACTGCTCTTGGTATCGCACGTACCTTTCAGAACATTCGCCTTTTCGCAAATATGTCTGCCATTGAAAATGTATTGGTAGGCCAGCATTGCCGCCTGACTTCCAACTTGATCGGACAGGTATTCCATACCGCCGCCACCATGAAGGAAGAAGCGGATGCTCGCGCACGCGCCCTGGACATGCTTGAATTCGTGGGGCTGCGCCGCGATGACGCCGAAGTGACCGCCAAGAACCTATCCTATGGTCTTCAGCGTCGTTTGGAGATCGCCCGCGCGCTCGCGTCGAAGCCAAAACTCCTGCTTTTGGATGAACCGACCGCAGGTATGAACCCGAACGAAACCATCGACCTGACCAATTTCATTCAGCGGCTGCGACGGGAACTTGACCTGACCATCCTGTTGATCGAACATCACATGCGTGTCGTGATGGCAATTTCAGACCGCGTCTCTGTTTTGGATTATGGCGAGAAGATCGCGGAAGGTTCACCCTCTGAAGTTCAGAAGAATGAACGGGTAATCGAAGCCTATCTCGGTAAAGGCACTGCCACCAAATAAAGGCGAGGAACAACATGCTTGAATTAAAAGATGTCCACACTTATTACGGCAACATCCACGCCTTGAAAGGGATTTCCCTTACGGTTAACGATGGCGAGATCGTCACGCTGATCGGCTCCAACGGTGCAGGCAAGAGTACCACC
Organism: Candidatus Villigracilis affinis; assembly: GCF_016705895.1. NCBI lineage: Bacteria > Bacillati > Chloroflexota > Anaerolineae > Anaerolineales > Candidatus Villigracilaceae > Candidatus Villigracilis > Candidatus Villigracilis affinis. Next base: position 199,095 of record NZ_JADJKT010000039.1, read on the forward strand.
CTGCGCACCATTCAAGGCCTCAACAAACCGCGTACAGGTTCAGTTGTATTGGACGGCATTGAATTACACAAACTCCCCGCCCATGAAGTTGCAACCCTTGGCGTAGCCCAAAGCCCTGAAGGCCGCATGATCTTCCCGCGCATGACAGTGATGGAAAATCTTGAAATGGGTGCCTATGCCCGCAAGGATATTACATCCTTCAAAGATGACCTCGAACATGTTTTAACGCTCTTCCCGCGCCTCAGAGAACGCATCACGCAAAAAGGCGGCACACTCTCAGGCGGTGAACAACAAATGCTTGCCATGGGACGCGCGTTAATGGCCAAACCCAAGATCCTCCTGCTGGATGAGCCCTCGATGGGTTTGGCGCCCCTTCTGGTGGAGTTAATCTTCGACATCATCAAGAAGCTCAATGAGGACGGGACAACGATCCTGCTCGTGGAGCAAAACGCCCTGATGGCTCTCTCCATTGCGCATCGCGGGTATGTGCTGCAGACTGGCGAGATCGTACTGGCAGACGACGCCAAGAAGTTGATGAAGAACGAGGAAGTTCAAAAGACCTACCTCGGCGTGGAATAAAGCAAGAGGACAGAAACTGTCAAAGACCCGTTTTCCGCCAGTGGCGTGAAAGCGGGTCTTTTCGAAATCAAAGAGAACCATGAGCCTACCAAACTTAGCAGATATTGTCATCATCGGCGGCGGCGTGATGGGAGCCAGTGCGGCTTATCACCTTGCCCAGCGTGGATTCAAAAACATCGTCCTGCTCGAAAAGGAAAACTTCTTTGGGCAGGGTGCCACAGGCAGATGCGCAGGCGGGGTGCGTTATCAATTTTCGACAGAAGTCAACGTTAGACTTTCGATCGCAAGCCTGCCCATGATCGAGCGTTTCAAGCAGGAGATCGGACAGGAGGTGAATTATCGTCAGTGCGGATACCTTCTCGTGGCGACGAATGAAAAGGACCTCGCTGAATTCAAGCACAACGTGGCCCTGCAAAATAGACTCGGCATTCCAACCCAATTACTGAGCGGAGATGAGGTCCGCACTCGGCTGCCATTGATGAAGTTCGATGACGCAATTGCAGGGACATTCAACCAGAAAGACGGCACGGTTGACCCGAACGGCGTGGTAATGGGATATATCAATGCGGCGCAAAAAATGGGTGTGAAGGCTATCTCGGGCGTGGAGGTGACTGGAATCACTGTCAGCGGCGGGAATATTGAAGAGGTGCGAACAAGCCTCGGCGGAATCAAGACGCGAATGATCCTGAACGCGGCAGGACCCTGGTCCGGGCAGGTTGGAAAAATGGCAGGCATCGACATCCCGCTCATCCCCCTCCGCAGGCAGATGTTTACGACAAATCCGTTGAAGGAAGTGCCCGCTGATTTTCCGTTCGTGATCGATTTTGCGAAATCACTTTATTTTCACCGCGAAGGCGAAGGGCTGCTGGTGGGCATGAGCAACCAGGATGAAAAGCCAGGCTTCGACCAGAATGTGGACGATGATTTTGAGATGGTAAATTTGGAGGCGGCGATCGAGCGCATGCCATTGATGGAGAAAGCAAGCCGCGCTTCGCACTGGGCAGGATTGTATGAAGTAACCCCCGATGCGCACCCGATCTACGGTAAAACCGATGTGAATGGATTTTTTCTTTGCACGGGGTTTTCAGGACACGGTTTTATGCATGGACCGATCTCGGGCAAGTTGATGAGCGAGTTTATTTTGGATGGAAAATTTTCAAGCGTGGATGTTTCGATGCTGGACCTGAAACGCTTCGAAGAAGGCAGATTAATTCAAGAGTACAATGTAGTGTAAATCAATCGTGAATGAACGTGATTTATTTGTGTTCATCAGTGGTCAAAAAGAGAGCATATGACATCAGCAGAAATCATTACCATCGGCACGGAAATATTACTCGGCGAGATCGTGGATACCAACACGCGCTACATCGCGCGCACACTGCGAAGCATGGGCGTGGATCTGTATCGCACCATCACCATCGGAGATAACACCGACCGTATCGCGAGTGCGATCCATAATTCGATGGAACGCGCGGATATTGTCATCACCACAGGCGGACTTGGGCCGACCGTCGATGACCCGACCCGTGAAGCGGTTGCGCAAGCCGTGGGCGTGGAAACAGAATTTCGCGAAGACTTGTGGCAGCAGGTGGTTGAAACCATTGGGCGCTATGGACGCACGCCGTCTGAGAATCAAAAACGGCAGGCGTACGTACCCAAAGGGGCGATCGGTATCAAAAATCCCGTTGGCACTGCGCCATGCTTTATTGTTGAAACAAATCGCAACGCGGTCATCTCGCTGCCAGGTGTCCCAAGTGAAATGGAACATGTATTGCACGAATCCATGATTCCCTATTTGCAAAAAAGATTTAATCTGAACGAGATCATCAAGGTGCGCGTATTGCATTGCGCGGGACTCGGTGAAGGTATGATCGATGAAAAGATCGCCGACCTCGAAAAACTTAGCAACCCCACGGTTGGACTCGCTGCGCACACAGGCGTTGTAGATGTGCGCATTGCCGCGAAGGCAAAAAACGAAAATGAAGCAAATGCAATGATCGCAGTCATCGAAGCACAGGTTCGCGAAAGACTCGGAAAAATTGTCTTCGGTGTGGATGAAGACAAACTTGAAGAAGTTACACTGGATTTGATCGCAAAGCGCGGCTGGACCCTCACCGCCATCGAATCGGGACTCGACGGGATTCTCGCGCGGAAAATTCCACATACCGCGTCTTTACCCAATCTCGATCCTGATCAGCTCCTCGAAGCATTACGCACCGCCCGAACCGACTCAAAAGCAGACATCGCACTGGGAGTCTCTGTTTACGCTGAAGACCGCTCTGCTGAAATGTCTATGATCACACCGCGCGGCGAGAAAACGCACCGCATCACCTACGGCGGTCCACCGCGCAGTTTGCCAAAATGGGCAATGAACCTGGCTTTGAACTGGCTGAGAATGACCATCGAGGAGCTTGACTAATGCCTGCGCCTCGTCAACGCAAAGAATCGATCTGGGTCACACTTGCCTGGACGTTGAATCTACTGGGACTTGGCGGCATTGCCTTTGTGGGAATCGCTTATGTGATAACACACCCCACCTTTTTTGCCTCAGCACAGGAGGCGCAGCCTATTCCCACGATAGGCCTGCCAAACACTTTTACACCAGACCCGAATGCCCTGTATCTGCCGACGGTCACCCCCAACCCGAAATCGACCATGATCGTGGTGCAAACACCCACACCCTTTATCCTTTCAGGCGGGAAGCGTCCGCAAGTCATTGGGTACTCGGTTTCGGGACGCCCCATAGAAGTTTATATTTTTGGAAACGGTGAAAGTCAGCGCATGATCGTGGCTGGCATCCACGGCGGCTACGAATGGAACACCATCGCGTTGGCGGATGAACTCATCACCCACATTTACGAGAATCCAGAGATCATCCCCAGTGATGTGACGCTGTACATCCTGCGCAATTTGAATCCAGATGGCGATGCGCGCGATCATGGCTATGATGGCCGCGTCAACGATCACGGCGTGGATTTGAATCGCAACTTCCCCACCAACTGGGCGGCAGAATGGGATCGCGATGGTTGTTGGAATTACGGTCCTACCACCGGTGGTACAGGTCCAGGCTCCGAACCTGAGACGCGCGCCTTGGTGGGCTTCCTGCAATCGCATAGAATCAAGGCGCTCATCAGCTATCACAGCGCCGCGCTGGGTGTTTTCCCCGGCGGTGAACCCTGGGATGAAGAATCCACTGACTTTGCCAGAGCGCTTGCCGAAGTGACCGATTACTCATTCCCGCCGCTGGATACGGGCTGCATCTTCACAGGCACTCTCGCCGATTACGCTGTGGAGCGCGGCGCGGTTGCAGTGGACATGGAACTCTCCACACACACCAAAACAGATTTCGAAAGAAACCTAGACGCATTGGGGATTCTTTTGAATTGGGGCAGATAAAAACAATCAGAAACGGGATCGCGGATTTCAATCCGCGCCTGGCTTTACAATTGCGGACAAAAGCCCGCACTCCAAAAACAAATTACTTGCAAAAGGAGCCTGAATGACACAAACCGTAGATACACTATTCATCAACGCCATCGTCCTCACGATGGATCGCAACCTGAACCAATATGACCCTGGCGCGGTCGCCGTCAAAGGCGATTCGATTGTCGCGGTTGGAAAAGAAGCCGAGATCAAAAACGAATATTCGGCCAATGAGATTATTGACTGCAAGGGCAGGGTGCTCATGCCTGGTCTCATCAACGCGCACACGCATGTACCCATGACCCTCATGCGCGGCCTCGCCGACGACCTGCGCCTTGATGTCTGGCTGATGGGTTACATGCTGCCCGTGGAGCGTGAATTCGTTTCGCCTGAATTCGTGCGCCTCGGCACCCAACTCGCCTGCGCCGAACAGATCCGCAGCGGCGTGACCACCTTCAACGATATGTATTTCTTCGAATCAGATATTGCAAAAGCCACAGCCGAAGCGGGCATGCGCGCAGTCTGCGGCCAATCGGTGATGAAATATCCTGCACCCGATGCGCCCGCCTTCGAAGATTCCATCGCATACGCGCGTGAATTCATCAAAACATGGAAGGGACATCCGCTCATCGTCCCAGCCATTGCGCCGCATGCACCCTATTCAACCACACCCGAGATCCTGCGTACCTGCGCCGACATTGCAAAAGAATATGATGTTCCGCTGCACATCCATATTTCCGAGACCGCTTTCGAAGTGGAAAACATGCGCAACGAACAGGGCATGCCCGTCGTGCCTTACGTCAAAAAGCAGGGACTGCTCGAAGCAAAGGTCATTGCCGCGCATTGCGTCCACATTGATGTCGGTGAAATGAAAACGCTCCAGCATGTAAACGCGGGCATTTCGCACAACCCATCATCGAATCTCAAACTCGCCTCGGGGTTTGCACCCGTGCAAAAAATGCTCGATGTCGGCCTGAATGTGGGCATCGGCACTGACGGCCCCGCCTCCAACAACGACCTCGATATGTTCGAAGAAATCCGACTTGCCTCTTTTGTGGCGAAGGCCTCTTCGAATGACCCAACCGTCCTCCCGGCAGCGACAGCGTTATTAATGGGTACACGCCTTGGGGCACAAGCGCTTCACATCGGACATTTGACAGGGTCGCTGGAACCAGGCAAACGCGCTGACTTGATCATTGTCGACACATCCCCTGCCCATAATTCCCCGCGTTTCCGCCGTGACCCGAACAATGCCTATGCACAATTGGTCTTCGCATCCAAATCCACCGACGTGACCGATGTGATGGTCAACGGCAAGTGGCTGATGCGTGACCACAACCTGCTCACCCTCAACGAAGCGGACTTGATCAAAGAAGCTCAGGGCGTAGCCAGAAAGATCGATACCTTCCTGATCGAACGCGAGAAATCCGTGCTTTCGAAACTGATCGCGCTCGGCGGATCGACGCAGGAGGAATCTTTCGAAGTGCAGGTCAAGGTCAAGATCGTAGAACCAGACAAATTGGTCCAGGCGATGAAGCGCCCCGAGATCGAGGTCACTGCCCAAAAGCATTACCAGCAATTCGACGATTACTTCCTCTTCGACGACCCATCCCAAGGACGTCTACGTTTCCGTGAAGATAATCTCATCGATGAAAAAGGCAATTCGCAAAATGTCCGCTCGCGCCTGACCTTGCTCGGACAAAAACGCGAAGGCGAGATCGGCCACGATGTGCTGCTTTCGCGAAGCCGATTCATTGCGCCTGCCATTCACACGGCGCGTTTTTATCGTGAGTATTTCAAACCTGCGAAAGAGATCTCGATCACGAAAGATCGTTTGCGCTGGCACATCCGCTATAAGAATACCGAGTTGTTCGTCAACCTCGATGAGATCAAAGAACCGCCCATGGGACACTTCCTTGAGATCAAGAGCCGCACCTGGAGCCGCAAAGATGCCGACCTCAAAGCCGAACTGGTCAGCGAACTGCTCGACCTGCTCGGCGCAGGCAACGCAGAAGTGGTAACCCAGGATTACATCGAAATTTTGACAGCCAGCTAAAATTCGTGCTAAGCGAAGTCGATGCACATAATATTTCACTCAAGCGGCAAGGTTTCGCAACCTTGCCGTTTTATATAAACAGCCTTGGAAAACAAAAATGGAATCTTTCAAAAAATCCCTTGCAGGCCTTTTTGCAGCGCTCTTTGTAATGAGCGCGGTTTTTGCCTTGTTGCTCTTCAATTTTGATCGCCGCGGCTTCTCGGCAGAAACCTATCATAAGGCCTTCGCAAAGGACGATTTCTACAACAGGCTCCCCACTGTGTTGGCCGAAGCGATGATCACCACCGACCAAAGCCAGCTTCCCATTGCAATGAGTGGAATGGATGTGCAAGCCTGGGATTCGTTTTTTCGCACCATCCTTGCGCCCGATGCGCTTACGACCATGGGCGATGGACTGTTAAACTCGACCTTTGCCTACCTCAATCAACAAGCAGATATCGTCCAGCTTTCGCTTGTTCCGCTCAAGACGAGCATGGTCGGCCCTTCGGGTGTGCAAGCCATTTACGGAATATTGGGAGCACAGCCCGATTGCACCCTGATGCAGCTCGCTCAAATGGGCTTTGACCTGATCTCGGGCGGGAGCATCCAATTCTGCAATCCGCCTGCTGAGTTGGAACCCGTAATGACGCCAGCCATTCAGGCACAACTACAAGTAGCGGTCACGCTTATCCCAGACCAGATCACCGTGTACGAAGCGCCGCTGCAAAATGACCCGCGCCAAAAATTACAGATTGCAAGATTATTCATGCGCCTCAGCCCGATTCTGCCGCTTGTCTTCCTGCTGTTGATGACCATCTTCGCGGTCAACACTTTCACCAGTTGGTTAACTTGGTGGGGCGCGTCTTTTTTGGCGACAGGAACACTCGCAAGTTTGATGGGTCTCACGGGCGCGCCTATTTTCAGCGCCATTTTTCAGGGATTATTGACTTCCAGATTGCCCGATTATCTTCCGTCCATTTTTCTAAACTACGCCAGTGACCTGGCCGCCACCATGCTGCAAGCATTGATCACCCCCGTGCTATGGCAGGGACTGATCATGGCCGTGATCGGGTTGATGATGCTGTTGATCGGGTATTTCGTAAAAGCAAGTCAAACGCGCTAAAGGAGCGCGGACTTCAGCCCATGTTATCTCTTGCGTTTGCAGACTGAAGTCCGCATTCCAAAACCAAAAACGGGATTCGAATCAAAACGAGTCCCGTTTTTGATTCCTGCAACAAATTCGGGGATTGGCCTGTATCAGTTATAGATATGTCCATTTCACAACGCCTGAAAACTGGTTTCATCGTTCTACTTGGGTTATACCTCTCCCTCACCTGGCTCCTGGTTTATTTTGCCACACGTGAAGACCGTGTGTCCCACGCCATCATCTCGATGGGCTCGGGGCTGCTTCTGCTTTGGGTGGCCTTGGGCGGCTCATGCATGGTTCTGTTCCGCGACAGAATAAAAACCTGCGTTCAAAGCATTCCGTTGAATTGGCAGGTCAAGTTCATTCTCTTTGGCATTTCGCTGGCCATGATTGAGGAAGTCATCACAACCACAATGACCAATCTCGCGCCGCTCTTTGGCGTGGCGGTTGGAGAAGCCTACATCACCGCCTCGGCCAGTTACTTCGATGTCATCCTACATCACAGCGTCATCGTTTTCGTCCCGTGGTTCTTCGCATGGGCATGGATTTTGAAGCGTTACGATTTCAGTCCGTTCTGGGTCTTTCTATTTTTAGGTTTACAGGGACTCATCGGCGAATCCATTGCATTCGGCGCGCAGAACTTGAGTCAATTCGCCATGTGGATCTTTGTCTACGGGTTGATGATCTACCTGCCCGCTTACACAATTCCCGCCGAGCGCGGCGCGCGGAAACCGAATCTCCTGCATGCCATACTGGCATTTTTTCTTCCGCTTCTATCTGGCTTTCTGTGGGCCATTTTGATCAACCTGCTCTTCCCAAGCCATCCTTCAATTCACTTTCCACCCATTCAAAATTAATTTCGGAGTCACAATGAAACGAACCATCATCGCGGCAATTGCGCTCGCGCTTGCCATTCTCGCTTGCAACGGCGGCGCTACACCCACCGTCCCGCCCACGCCGCAAGAATCTGTTTTCGATACGACCGAAACTGCCTACGGCTTCTTCCCGACCCCGCCCGAAGCGTCACTAGAAAGTGTCTTTCAATTGTACAAAGACCTTGGCGCACATGCGGATGTCGTTTTGCTTCAGGAAGGAATTCCGTGGGAGGAATTTTTGCAGGGCGCTGATGTTGAATCACAGCACATTACCGATATCACCAATCAATACATCATTGCTTCGCAAAACAACCTTGAGATCATTTATGTCGTTGACCCGCTCAATGGACTGAACCGCCGCGAATTCATGGGCCTGCCCAATGGCTGGGAGGCAAACTTTGCCAACCCCGATGTCCGCACTGCATTCAAGAATTACACCCTGCGCGTCGTACGCGAGTTCCATCCGCGCTACCTTGGGCTGGCCTCCGAGATCAACACCTACATGGATGCCCACCCCGAAGATGCGCTGAACTTCGTCAGCCTTTACAACGAGGTTTATGACGCGGTCAAAGCCGAAGCGCCTGAGATGCAAATTTTCGTCACATTTCAATGGGAAGACTTGAATAACGTATTTCCACAACCCGAAGAGATCGGCCGCCAGAAATTCGTCACCAATTGGGATCAGGTTGAAATCTTCGAACCGAGACTGGATTTGTGGGTCATCTCGTCGTATCCGTTTATTGCCTTTGAGGATGGTTCTCAAATTCCAGCGGACTATTACACCCCGCTTCTCACGCGGACCGATAAGCCGCTCGCTGTTGCCGAAGGAGGCTTTATCAGCACTGACACAGGTCCGTTTCACGGCGACCAACAAAGCCAGGTGGATTATCTAAATGCCATCCACACCCAGATCGGGAGCCGTTTGAGCTTTTGGATCTATCTTCTCTTCAACGATTTCAACCTTGATTCCTACGCCAAAATGATGAAACAGCAGGGACTCGGTGATGATGATATCACTACCCTTGGCATGTTCGGCTCTGTCGGCCTGCGTGAATATAACGGCACAGCCAAATCTGCGCTTGAGGTGTGGGATTCATTTCGGAAGAATAAATAACATGAAAATAAAAAGCTTTCTTGCATTGATTCTGCTGTTAATATCAACGCTAGCCTGCGGAGAATCCACTGCATCAGCGGTGCCGACACCCGCTTGTGCAGCGACCAGCTCCACCGTTACGTTGGAAGCGGAATCTCGTCCATTTCACATGGGCTTCACACGCTGGCCTCCCGAAGCGACTCTGGAAGGCATCACCCGCATGAACAACTTCGTGAACACCTACGGCGATATGACCGCCCTGCATTTTGATGGCGGTGTTCCGTGGCCCGAAGCGCTGACCGATTCTCCCCTACCCGATGGATTGATGAATAGTTGGGGATCAACGCGAGATGCGATTCCCGCGGAGCACACTCTGTTGGTTTCGATCACGCCGCTTGATATGACCCGTTCCAAATTGGCGTCGTATTGGGGAGAGTCAGATAACCAGCCGCTGCCAAAACCTTGGGATGGTTATTCGCTCGACCATGCGGATGTGAAAACGGCTTACTTGAATTACGCGCGCCGCGTGGTGGAATATTTTCATCCTGATTATCTGGCGATTGGCATCGAAGCGAACGTGGCACAGGTCAACGCGCCTGAGAGTTGGGAGGCTTACAAGCAATTGCACAAGTTTGTTTACGAGAATTTGAAAGCGGAATACCCCGACCTGCCTATCTTCGCCACATTCACGATCAGCCACATGAGCGGATTGGATGGCGGCGATCAGGCCACACAAAAAAGCGAGATCGAAACGCTGCTGCCTTATTTGGACATGCTCGGATTAAGCGCCTATCCCTACGGCTGGATGTATGAAAGCGGCAAAGTTGACCCGATCCCCGACGATTTCTTTGCGCCTGCACTGGCCTTCGGAAAACCGATCGGCATTACCGAATCGGGCGCTCCCTCTTATGATTTTTCGGCCTATGGCAAGGACTACAAGTTCAGCGAAGAGTATCAGGCGCGCTGGGTTGATTTTCTGATGCAGAACGCAATTGAAAATCAGTTCGAATTCACTGTCGCTTTTACAGGTATTGACTATGACAAGCTGATCGCTGAAATGCCTGCGGATGTGCGCGAACTGGCGACCATTTGGGTTTACACAGGGTTGCAGCGCAGTGACGGTTGTGACAAACTTGCTCTCTCCCACTGGGATGCCTATTTGAAACTGCCTTTCAAAAAGTAAAATTTTTGCCGCGAATTTCACGAATGAACGCGAAATTCGCGGCTTTTTTATGGACACCCATTCGCAATCTGCTCTTCCAGCGTGGAGGCGAAGACGTGATAGCCTGAGTTATCGCAGGCGGCGCGGAAGTAAAAATACGTGGATGCCTGCGGGTAAGCCACCGCATACAATGCTTCAAGGCTGGGGTTAGAGATCGGCGTGGGCGGCAGACCTGTGTAAATGTAGGTGTTGAAGGGCGAGTCAAATTCGAGGTCGGCGGCGCTGATGGGATTCGTCCACCAGGTTCCTTGAAAAGAGTTGTACCCCACCGCGTATTGGACGGTTGGGTCGGCATCGAGTTTCATGCCAATGGCGAGGCGGTTCAGGTACACCGAAGCGATCAGCGGGGCTTCTTCGTGATGAATGGCTTCACGTTCGACGATGGAGGCGAGAGTCACGGCCTGATGGATATCGAGCCCCTGATTGGCAAAACCTGTCCGCAATTCTTCGGTGAGGTGCTGGGCGAAATTCCGCGCGATGATATCCAACAATTGCTCGGGAGTTGTAGAGCGCGGCAGGGTATATAAATCGGGGAAGAAGAATCCTTCCATGCTGGAGGATGAGGGAACAAATTCAAGCGCGGGGGGTGGAGTCTGCGCAAGGGCGAGAAATGCTTCGGATGAAAATTCCAGGCCTGAGGTCGGGATGGATGCGGCAATTTCTTCCATCCGCCAGCCAGGGAGAATCACGAGGGTCGCATCAGAAGGAGAAAATTTCTGCAGGGCGCGGGCGATGTCGATGATGGAGAGCGCGGGGCTGAGGGTGTATTCGCCCGATTGAATTGTCAGGTCAATGCCTGCATATACAGCGTAATCATAAAAAGCCTGCGCATTTGAAATGAGGCCCGCCTCCTCAAGCCTGTTGGCGATCGAAATAACGAGTTCGCCCTGCTCAACGAAAAAGGATTGCTCGAAACCGTTCGGGTCGTACGGTGACTTGAGCGTATCTCCATACGCAAGCAGGCGCGCGGAATATTCGATGCGGTCTGAAATGGAAAGCGCGTTGGCAGGCGGACCGTACAACAGCGAGGCGCGCGCGGGGGCGTAGCCTAGCGCAAAGTAGAGACAGGTCAGCGAACAAAAAACGACAACCGCAAGGATGATATGAAGTTGATAACGGCGTAGAAGATTTGAGTTTCTCGATCTTCGATTTACGATTTGACTGTCACTCATTACGGATTTCCATTTCCCCGTTTGGCTTCAAGATAGGATTGCAGGATGGCCACTGCCGCAAATTCATCCTGATGGCCGCCGCGTCTTTTTCGGGATAGGCCAAGTTCGATGCGGGCGGCGCGGGCATCCTGAGTGCTAAAAGATTCGTCCCACATTTCGATGGGGAGTTCAGTTTGTTTTCTGAGTTCATCGGCGAAACGGCCAGCACGGCGTCCTGCCGGGTTGGGATTGCCGTCCTCATCATAAGACTGGCCGATGACGATCAGCCTGACTTCGTTTTGCGCGGCGATCTCCGCAACCTGTGCGGCATCGATCATGCGCGAAACATGTGCAACGACTTTCAAAGGGCTGGCAATGGTTGCGGTCGGGTCGCTCAGGGCGAGGCCGATCCGTTTTTCACCGTGGTCAACTGCGAGGATTCTCATAGGCGTTGAGGGCTAGTCGCGATGCACTGTTTCGTGATCATTTCATCTCCACCGAAATATTGAACGGAATCAGCGGCATCCACGGCCACCAGGAGGGAGTAAGCAAAATATCGGGCGATTGGCGCAAGGACAAGGTCGAAGCCAGTTCGGCTTTCATCAGGTCTGGTTTGCCTCCACGCACGATGGAGAAGACACGCATCTCATCCACTTCGCGCAACAGCGTGCGTGTGACCATCAACTCGAAATGGCTGATGCCCGAATTATCGGTGGAGGGATCGGTGATCACTTTGTAATCAGGTGTTGATGTGGAAACAAATCCATCCTGCCCTGCCGCATTGAGCGTGGCTAGTGAAAGTTCCTTCATGGCATCATCTGAAACGTAGCGCGCAGAAAATTCAACCTGCATGTTCAGGACCAGCGTTTTTCCTGGCTGGCCTGCGGGCGGGTCGAAGGTCTCGTTCAAAATCTGTTTGACCTCAAGCGTATCGACCAACAAGACATCAGCAGGGCCGATCTGTGAACGCAACTCGGCCTCAGCCATGCGGCGCAGATTTTCTAGCACCACCTCACGTAATCTCGCACGGTCATCGTCGTTAGCGCCCGTCACCTGCGAGATCACGCCGCCCGTGATGGCTTCGGGGTTGGTTACCGAAACGGTCAGGCCAAGCGGGCCTTCCACCACGATCACTGCATCGTTCGGCACATTGCCATCTGTACCTGCCTGCTGTGCCTCGATGGGAATCTCCACAACTTCATCAATGCCTGCCGTGAGGGTGGCGTCTTCGAGGGTCACAAATTTTACAGGCACTTCAGAAGCGGTCGTAACCACTGTCCCTGCAGGGATGCTCAACTCGTTCTGACTCAAATTCGTGATCTGCACAACGCCTTTCGCCTTCGCTTTCGGCACGGAAATTTCACTGGCAATGGCAAGCGATTGCTCCGCCTGTTCAGTCACGGATACAATCAACGCGGGGACTGCGCCAGCAAGCGAAATGGAATCGGCTGATTCACTTGCCGCAACAGGAATAATGATGGATTGAACCTGGGTCTCGGGATATAAAGTCAACGCGGCTCGCGGGACGAAGAGGCCTGCTACGGTTACGAAGGCTATGACTCCCACTGTGAAAGTGAGCACGCGCCCGAGCAGGGATGTTCGCCAGGCAGGTTCTTTTGCATACACCTCATCGCGGATTCTTCTCAGGTCGCGGCGCGGAGGTTTCGGGGTGCGCATGCTCCTCGGAACAGGATCAGGCCACAGTTCGCGTTGAGCGGTCGTCGTCGAGGCAAAGACGGGAATCCCCAGCGATTCGGCATCGCGCCGCACTTTGGCCCGCCGTGTAACCAATCCCAATTGCGCGCCGAGTGAATCGGCGTGGCGTTGCAAAACTTTGAGATCGAGAATACGCAGCGTGACCTTCGCGTATTTCGGCCAGACCAGCAAAATGCGCGGCGTTTTCGCCCACGATAATTTATCGCGGACGGAGATGAGGTCATCGTGTGATTCGAGGGTGATGATTTGGGTTTTCAAAAATAACCTTGATGAACGGAGATAAACAGGGATATTTTAGGGGTTCGAGGACAGAGATTGGAAAGACGGCGAAGTTGTGTTTTCACAGTAGGTCCATCTTTGTTCATCCCCGTTTATCTCTGGTTTAACTTTCTGGCTTTTTCAACCAACCCAGGCAATTCTTTCACAAAAGAATCAACCTGTTCAGATGTGGAATCGACTCCTAATGTGATGCGCAGGGAGCCGAGTGCCCAGTCTCGTGAGTGGCCGAGGGCAGTGATGACTTCGCTGGGTTCGGGGTTGCCTGTTTTGCAGGCAGAGCCTGAGGAGCAGGCAAACCCCGCTGAGTCGAGCATTTGCAAAAGCAGATTACCATCCACATCTTTGAAGACGAAGGAGGCGTGATTGGGCAGGCGGTTGGTTGGATGACCTGTTAATTGCGATTCGGGAATTACTTCAAGGACTGTGCCAATGATATGGTCACGCAAGGGTTTGACGTGAGCCGTACGCGATTCGCGTTCTTCGGCAGCGAGGCTGAGCGCTTCGGCAAAGCCGACAATGTAGGGCACGTTCTGAGTTCCTGCGCGCAGGCTGTATTCCTGCCCCCCGCCCGTCATGTGCGGGAGAAGTTTCGTCCCCTTGCGGACGTAAAGCGCGCCGACGCCTTTCGGCCCGTAGAATTTATGTCCGCCAAGCGACATCAAATCCACGCCGAGGGTCTGGGTGTTGACATCCAAATACGCCGCGGCCTGCACGGCATCCGTGTGAAAGAGGATATTATTTGATCTGGCAATGCCCGCCAATTCAGCGATGGGGTTGATCGTGCCAATCTCGTTGTTCGCGTACATCACTGAAGCCAGTGCCGTATCGTTGCAAACTGCCTTGGAAAGTGCCTCTGACGAAACGCCGCCGAATTCGTTCACTTCGAGCCATTCGAGCAGAAATCCATATTCCTTTTCAAGTTGTTCGGCAGTTTTACTGACGGCATGGTGCTCGGTTTTGGAGGTCAAAATCCATTTCTGGCCTGAGGTGCTACGCCTTGCCATGGCGGCGCCGCGAAGCGCAAGGTTATCAGATTCGGAGCCGCAGGAGGTGAAGATGATCTCATCGGCGCGGCAGTGCAAAACAGACGCCACCTTTTCGCGGGCTTCTTCGATGGCGGTCTCAGCTTTTTGCCCAAAGCGATGGACGGAAGACGGATTTCCATAGGTTTCGCGGAAAAACGGCAGCATCGCATCCAAGACACGCGAGTCAACGGGGGTTGTGGCGGCATAATCGAGATAAATCATGAAAGGGATTATAGCAAACAATTTTGTCGGGGTGATAAAATAGATAAGAAAATACAATCAATCGAAATCAGGTGCAGAATGAGCGACTTCCTCAATTATCTTAATACGGCCGACCTTGATACACTGACAAAGACTCCTGGCATTACACGTCCGATTGCGGGAGGGATTATCGCAGGGCGGCCGTTCGATTCGGTTGATGACTGCCTGAAAGTGCGCGGCATGGGGAAAAACCTGCTTACACGGTTACAGTCCACTTTTGAAGGGGAAGAAAATGTTTCAGAAAGCAGAGCCATGGTCACAGTGGAGGAAGAACCGAAGCCCGCGCCCATTGAGAGGCATCAGCCTGCACAAGAATCAGCCCGTGAGGAGGAACCATCCTTCTTGACGAGATTGGGGCGGGCCCTCCTCGTTTTTTTCCGTGCGCTGATGCAATTGATCGCTCTGGCCATCATCATTGCAGGGATTGGGGCGGCATTTTACTACGGATTGCCGTTCATCAATCAGAATGTGATCGTACCCATCGAACAAAATACAACGGGCATTCGCGAACTTCGCGACGAGATTGAAATTTTGCAGACGGAACTGAATGAAATGAATGCACGCGTGGATGCGGTTGAGAAAACGATCGAGACCCAGTCGGCCAGCATTGCAAGGCTGGAGGAAATGCAAAAGACCCTCGAAGAGGAAATAACAACGCAAAATAACAGCGTGATGGTTGCGTTGAAACGCGAGGTGATGTACACGCGCGCGATTGAGACCATTTCGCGGGCGCGATTGTATCTTTCGCAAAGTAATTTCGGGCTGGCAAAAACAGATGTGCAATCGGCACGCGATCTCCTGGCCGAATTGTTGATGGATGCCCCAACCTATCAAGTAGATGCGTTCAATCAGATCCTTATGCGCCTTGACCTGGCACTGGGCAACCTGCCCGCCTTCCCCGTCATCGCGGCAGATGACGTGGACATTGCCTGGCAATTGATGATGATGGGCCTGCCTGAAAGCGAAGCCGAGATCGTGCCGACATCCACGCCCCTGCCGCCGCCAACATTCACGCCCACGACTGTGCTCGAACCATCCGCCACCTTTACGCCCACGCCAGCACCCGTACTGGAAATCACTCCCACCCCAACAGCAATTCCATAAATTCGGAACCCCGAGCATTTTCTCGGGGTTCTTTTTCAAATGTTATAATCCGCTCGCGTTTCGAATTGAAGCGCAAATCCACGAGCAAAATCACATCAACCCTAAATGAACAAACCCACCAAGTTGACATCCTCCATGCAAGTGTATCTTTTTGCATTGCTTGCAGCGGTCATGGTGGCTTTCGTTTATGGCTGGTTGAATTTCCCCAGCCTCGAAAGATCGGGAACCAACTATTATCCCCAGCTTGCGCTTGGGTTTAAGCGGGGCCAGCTCCATTTGCTTGAACAGCCATCTTCCGCATTGCTTTCGCTCAGCGACCCATACAATTATGTGCTTCGAAAAGAGAGCGGCGTGGAGGATTTTCCATGGGATGTTTCTCTTTACAATGGCAGATTCTATATTTATTGGGGGCCAGTCCCAGCGGTGTTGTTGACCATACTCCCCGTTGGGCTGCTCAACAGGCTCGGCGACCAGCATCTTGTTTTCCCGTTCATGTTTGGGTTATTTATTTATTCGATGCTGATTTTTGTGAGTTTCTGGCGCAAATTCCCACACAACCTACCAACGTGGACCATTGGACTTGCCCTGCTGGCGATCGGACTCGCCAGCCCAGCCACTCTGATGCTCGGTCATCCTAAAATTTATGAAGCGGCGATTGTCGGCAGTCAGTTCTTTTTTATCGGCGGTTGTTATTGGGCATATAGCGCAATCAGCAGGGATGGTCAGCTTGATTCCTGGAAACTTGCCATTGCCAGTCTGCATTGGGCGCTTGCGGTGGGGACGAGAACCATTATCCTGCCTGCGGTCATCTTTTTTGGGGCGACGATTCTAGTTTATATTTGGCTGCAAAACAAAAAGGTCACGGCCGCTTTGTGGGCCATGGGAACTCCGCTTTTTATCGCGGCACTTTGCCTGTGCTGGTACAACTGGGCCAGGTTTGATTCCATTTTCGAATTCGGGTTGAAATATCAACTAGCCAGTGTGAACTATAACGAATTCGACGATCTGTTCTCCATCCGCTATTTATGGGAAAACCTATTGAATTATTTCCTACGCCCGTATCAAATTCAGGCAGAATTTCCGTATATCAGCACCGTGGAAAATATCGTCTCGAATGACAGGCTCGCGGGCCTGCCCTATACTTCTCCCTATCTTTTGTTCCTGTTGATACCGCTGGCCCGTCTTTTCCGTCTGCGCGCGCAAAACGAAAATCCGCGCGAAAAATGGCTGGTCATCGCTTTGGGCGGGGCATCTCTCATTTCATTGGTTATAATTCTCCTGTATTACTTCACAGCCATGCGTTTCAGTTTCGATTTCATGCCCGGGCTGCTCCTGCTTGCCGCGATGCAATTCGTGCAGGGTTCCCTGCTGACGAAATCAAGCCGAGGATATTTAATTTTGGCTGTTGTATTATTTATTTTCTCTGTTTTGGCAAGCATATTGATCGCCCTTCCCACAGTCAGGATCAGAGAAGTGCTCGGGATCTTTGAGTTTTTAGGCAGCCGATAAAGTTTATCGAAGTCACAACATAATTTATTTCAATCAAAGGAGTAGTCCAATGTTCAAAATAAAATTCGGTACCGATGGTTGGCGCGGGGTGATCGCAGAGGATTACACCTTCGACAACGTGCGCCGCTGTGCGCAGGGATTTGCAACGTACATGCTCTCGGTCGGTAAAAAGGGACAGTGGGTCATTGTGGGCCACGACAAGAGATTCAGCAGTGAGCATTTTGCGGCGGCAGTCGCAGAGGTATTGGCAGGGAACGAATTGAAGGTTTACCTGACTGAGGAAGCCACACCCACCCCGGTCATTGCTTATGCTGTACTCGATAAAAAGGCCGCTGGTGCGGTCAACATTACCGCCAGCCACAACCCGCCGACAGATAACGGATTCAAGGTCCGCAATGATACGGGCGGCGCGATCGACCCCGAAGGATTGAAACTTATCGAAGCCTCCATCCCCGATGACTTGAAAGATGTCAAACGCAAGGATTATAAGGAAGCCGTTGCCGCTGGCGAGATCGTCAAATTCGATGCGGCCACTCCGTACATTGAACACCTTACCCGTGACGGTTTAATCGATCTGCAGCCAATCAAAGACGCGGGTCTGACCGTGATGGTCGACACCATGTGGGGCAACGGCGCTGGCTGGTTCCCACGCCTGCTGGCGGGTGGAAAGACCAAGGTCATCGAAATTCACAACGAACGCAATCCCTCCTTCCCAGAGATGAAGCGCCCCGAACCTATTCAGCCAAACATTGACGTGGGCCTGAAAGCCACTGTTGATAACAAAGCCGATGTACTGCTCATCACAGATGGTGATGCTGACCGCTGCGGCATTGGCGACGAGAACGGCGAATTCATCAACCAATTGCGCGTCTATGCCCTGCTCGCCTACTACTTGCTCGAAGTCCGCGGCGAACGCGGTGACATCGTCAAGACCCTGTCCACAACGGGCATGTTGAATAAGCTGGGCGAACTGTACGGCGTTCCCGTCCACGAAACGGGAGTGGGTTTCAAATTCGTCGCGCCGAAGATGACCGAGACCAATGCCCTGATCGGCGGCGAAGAGAGCGGCGGCTACGCCTTCCGCGGAAACGTGCCCGAGCGTGATGGCATCCTGGCTGGGTTGTACATGCTCGATTTCATGGTCAAGACCGGCAAGAAGCCGACCGAACTCCTGAAAGACCTGTTCGCGAAAGTCGGCGGCGAATATTTCTACGACCGTGTGGATAGTCCCTTCAGCGGCGATCCCGATGCGCGCAAGAAGATCATCATGGATAACAACCCCAAGACTCTCGGCGGTTTGAAAGTCACCGAACTCGTCACCGTAGATGGCTTCCAATTCAAGCTCGAAGACGGCGGCTGGATGTTGATCCGCTTCAGCGGAACCGAACCCATCCTGCGCGTATACTGCGAAACCAGACACAAAGACAAGGTGCAGGGCATCTTGCAAGACGGATTGAAGGTCGCAGGAATCAAGTAAATTCCCACAAAATGGTTAAAAACGAACTCACCTGCGAAATATCGGGTGAGTTCGTTTTTTGGGCAACTATCAAAAAGTCTCAAACTTTTATAAGAATCCCCGTTTACAAGTCAGTTTTCTCTTATAATCAAACATCATGACCACACGTACCAATGAAATCTGGCTTGCAGATCTACGGACTACCGGGCTGGCACACGCGGAGGCATTGAATGACCTGCGCGATGTCATTCAAAAAGGCCTGCCGTATGCCCTCTCCCGCTGGCTTTCCTCGGACAATCCCCTTTTCCAACCGCTTGTGGAAGAAGTGACGCAGGAAACCCTCCTGCGCGTGCTCGACCAACTGGACACCTTCGAAGGCCGCAGCCTTTTCACCACCTGGGTTCACAAAATCGCCATCCGCATTGCGTTGACCGAATTGCGCCGAAAGCGTTGGCGCGATGCCTCCCTCGATGAGTTGACTGAAAACGAAGACGCTCCCCCGCCCCCTGGCCTGCTCGCTGATCCCCAGGCATCTCCCGAAACCTCGTCAGAGCGATCAGACATGCTCGTACGTGTCCGCCGCATTCTGGAAGAGGAACTTACACCCAAGCAGCGTGAAGCGCTGGTATTGCTTGGCTTGCAGGATATGCCCATGGAAGATGCCGCAAAGCGGATGAAGACCAACCGCAACGCGCTGTACAAGCTCCTGCACGATGCCCGCCTGCGCCTGAAAAAACGTCTCGCCCTCGAAGATATCACTCCCCAGGATCTGCTAACAGCCTTTGAACAAAAGTAAGATTAAGATTAGATTAATCGTCAAACTGGAAGCATGAATATCAAACATATCATTCAAAGCATCTTCAAACCAAGGGAACAACTACAGGATGAGGTTGTCATCAAATTCCTGCAGGTTCTGGAAAACATCCGCGCTGAGGAATTGACCTGTAGTGAAACGTATGCCCGTCTCGACGAGTTCGTTGAAACGGAAGTGCAGTCGAAAGACGCAGACAAGATCACCCCACTCATTCGCGAACACCTCGACATGTGCCCGGACTGCAACGAAGAATACGAAGCACTGCTGGCCATTCTAGAAAACACAAAATAAAAAGCGACGGGAAATTTGATTTCCCGTCGCTTTTTATTGTCCAGTCAGCTTATTCGTGGAATAATTTCTCACCCGCACGAACAGCCACCTTTAATCGATTCTCGGCAGGCGTGATCGGGCAGGACCACATCTCGTTGTAGGCACAATAAGGATTGTACGCCACATTAAAGTCCACGATAAAGCGCCCGCCAGGCAGGGCCTCAGGCTCAAGATAACGCCCCGCAGGGTAGGTTTCAGTGCCCGCCAGCGAATCCACAAAGGGCAGGAAGAATCCATGCTGGCT
The DNA here is from genome assembly GCF_016705895.1 of Candidatus Villigracilis affinis. Lineage (NCBI taxonomy): Bacteria > Bacillati > Chloroflexota > Anaerolineae > Anaerolineales > Candidatus Villigracilaceae > Candidatus Villigracilis > Candidatus Villigracilis affinis. The sequence continues at coordinate 219,358 of NZ_JADJKT010000039.1, forward strand.
CTGGTAAATCGTCAATTCCGCCTGCACGCCATCCACTACAAAACTGAACTTGCCAAACCGCTCATAGGTTTGAACGCCGCCCGTCGAGGTTTGCATCTCAAAACTCGTCTTCACGGGGAATTCATCCACCTTTACCTCAAGGCGCAGGGACTCATTCTCAGGGAAATAGTTCAATCCATTAAAATCCTTCTTCTGCTCGCGTGTCAGCGGGCTTTGCGGATGGCTGCCAAAAAAATCATCCTTCTCCGCGCGAAATGCTTCCAACTCTGTCATTTTGTTCCTCCAGTAATATTATGCTCAATAGACTGGCATGTGGGTTGGATTCTTACGAAAGCATTTCCAACGCCGGGGTCGCCCTTGCCAATTCATGCAGTTTATGCTATTTTAGTAATGAGGTACAAAATGACCACTCTGCAGAAAACAGTTATGATCATCGAAGATGAACCCGAAGCCGCCGAATTATTTGGTGAAATGATGCGTGTAAACGGCTTCCGCGTAATGAAAATGTTCTCCAGCGCGCCCGCCATCCCAATGATCATACAGGAAAAACCCGATGTCATCATCCTGGATATCATGATGCCCGATATCTCCGGCCTCGAAGTCCTGCGCTACATGCGCCGTGAACCCGACCTGGTCTCCATCCCGGTAATTGTCATTTCCGCCAAAAGCATGCCCAGTGACATCAAGACCGGCCTTGAAGCGGGCGCATCCTTGTACCTCACCAAGCCTGTTGGGTTCCTCGAGCTCAAGCAGGCCGTCGAACAGGTATTACAGAAGGCATAAAATCATCGCATGAGTCTTTTGCGCGCCTTCATTGCCATTGAGTTTCCTGCAAGTACACTGGACGCCATTGAAAGACAAACCGCCCGACTGCGCCAAACATTGGGGAATGACATCGTCCGCTGGGTTCCCACCCAAAATATGCATCTGACCTTGAAGTTCATTGGAGACATCGCCGTCTCACATATTGACTTTCTCAAGCAGCTGCTGACTCGTGAAGCGGAATCTCACAAACAGTTTGACCTGCAACTTGGCGGACTCGGCTCATTCCCGACCTCAAGACGGCCGCGCATTTTATGGATCGGGATCCACGCCCCGGCAGAGCTGGCCTCCCTGCAAAAAAGCATTGAAACGGGAGCCTCACGTCTGGGTTACCAGCAAGAGGAACGAGCCTTCTCCCCGCATCTTACCATCGGCCGCGCCAAACAGAACATTGGCCTGACCGAACTGCAAAAAATCCGAACCGCAATGGATTCGACCCAGCTTGGCAATATCGGCACAGCCAGAATGGATACCGTCCATCTTTTCAAAAGCGACCTGCAGCCCGGTGGGTCGGTCTACACAAAATTATTTTCCGTCCAATTATCCAAACCATGAGGTGAACCCTGAACGCACTTGAACTTGCTCGTGAAATCGTAAATTCCCTTGAAGACAAAAAGGGAGAGGACATCGTCCTGATAGACTTAAAAGACATCGTATCCTTTACCGACTATTTCGTCCTGTGTACCGGCACCAGTGACCGCATGCTTGATGCGCTGGCCAATTCCACCATCGAAAGCATTAATTCCGACCATAAAAAGAAAGGGAAGAGACAGGGCATCTCCAGCGACGGCTGGGTGGTCATCGATTACGGTGACGTAGTCGTGCACCTATTCTCCCCCGATCAGCGCGAATTTTATGACCTTGAAGAATTGTGGAAAGATGGAAAGGTATTATTGCGCCTGCAATAAAATAGAAGATTCTCTTGCAATAACAAAAATCCCGTTCAACCAAAAATTGAACGGGATTTTTCTATTTCAGCTACGATCGCTTATTTTTCAAAGATCCATTGATCGACGGCACGTTTCCAATCCACAAGCTCTTCCTTCTTGAACCAGAGCGCAACTTCGCGTTCGCCGGTTTCGGGCTTATCAGAAGCGTGGATCAAATTGCGGCCAACTTCGAGCGCATAATCGTGGCGGATGGTGCCTGGCGCAGATTCGGCGGGCTTGGTCGAGCCGACGGTCTGGCGCACAGCGGCCACAGCATTCGAACCTTCCCAAACCATCGCCATGACAGGCGCGGATGTAATGTATTGGATCAAACCATCATAAAAAGGCTTGCCCTTATGTTCGGCATAATGCGATTCAGCCAGCGAGGTACTGACTTGAATGAACTTTGCCGCAACGAGCCGAAGCCCACGACGTTCAAAACGGGCAATCACTTCGCCGATGAGTCCGCGTTGCACACCATCGGGTTTAACAAGTACGAGCGTTCTTTCCACAGAAAATCCTCCAAATAGAATGTATAACGATTCAGCGAATCAATGATTCAGCAGATCAGCGAATTAATTCTTCAGCCTTGTTGTAGGCTTCGAGTGCTTCCTTCAAACGATTGGCACGCATATAGGCGTCACCCAGAGTCTGCCAGATGCCAACCTCAACAGGATAACGATAGATCGATTCGGTCAGGTCACGGATCGTCTCATCCAGATGCTTGCCCTTCTTGATAAGCTTGCGGTAATGATCGAGCGCGGCGGGGATGTCGCCCCGGTCCAACTCAGCCTTGGCCTGACCAAGCGAAGCGGAAGTTCCCTGCCCCTCAGCCTGGCGCTGTTTCGCAGGCAACCCGGCTTTCTTCCGGGAAGGCGCAGACGGTTTCTCCGGCGCGCGTCGTTCTTCAACGACGGGTCTTTCCATTTGAGGCTGGGCCTCTACGCGAGGTTCAGCCGGGGGCGGTACAAAGGGTTTACGCGTCTCCACTGGAGGTACTTCCTTTTTCGGTTCTGGTGTTTGTTGCGCCTCGACATGCTTCCAATCGGCGGGCGAAGCTGGACGATCCGCCAAACGTGGCGAGTCTTCATCCACGATCGCAGATTCTTCGTCTTCGATGCTCTGCAGCCAGTCGGGTAGATTCTCTGTCTCGTTGGCAGTGACAGGCTCCTCGGTCGGTCGTGAAGCGGAAGTTTCGATGGGCTTCTGCCAGTCGTCTTCGAGCACTGCGTCGTCCTGTGAATCCGCATTGTTTAACCAATCGGGCAGGTCTGGCTTCTTCATCACGGGTTCATCATCCATAGGCTTCCTTCTTGAGGAGGCTTTGGAAGCATTCAAAATGGAATCTGGCGTGGGCATTTCATCGAACGGAAGACCCGGCTCGTTATCCAAGCTGTTCAACCAGTTCGAAAGATCGTTTTGAGGCTTACTCTGTTCGGCAGCGACACCTTGCGTAAAGGAATCATCCTCAACACCGCTGAGCCAACTGGGCAGTTCTGATTTTTGCGCATCAGAACTTTGATCGGAGAAATCGAATTGATTGTCGGTACCAGACTGCGGGGTATCGTTCAACCAATCGGGAATGTCATTGCGATGCTGGCCCTGTTTCTCGAATGCCTCAGGCTGTGGGGGAAACTCGGCTTGATTTTCCTGCTCCTCGAATTTACGAAGCCACGCCTCGGTTTCCTCACCAGCGCCTGCGGACGAGGGAATACCCTTGGAAGCATTTTCAAATTCAGCGAAAAGCTGTTCGCCGATATTGAGTGCGTTTTCAACAGCCTCCGATTGAACAGGCTTTTCTTCTTCAGCCTTTTGCGAAGCCTGCGCTTCACCAATGGATTGCGCTTGCGAGACCCAATCGGGCGGGGTTTCACCGCGTTTGTTCGGGTCGGTGACCAATTCTTCGGGTTTGGCCCCGTGTTTGGCCGCGAGGGACTCAAGCCATGCTACGGCATCGTCCTGCTCTTGGGCGGTCGAGCCGAGGCTTTCAATAGAAGGAGCTGGAGTCTGAGCGACGGGAGTTTGTTGTTCGATATTCGTCGCCTGTGAGACCCATTCGGGTGGGGTTTCGCTGCGCTTATTCGGGTCCGTGACCAATTCTTCGGGTTTGGCTCCGTGCTTGGCTGCAAGGGACTCGAGCCATGCCACGGCATCATCCTGCTCTTGGGCGGTCGAGCCGAGGCTTTCCACAGAAGGAGCTGGAGTCTGAGCGATGGGAACTTGCTGTTCGATATTTTGAGCCTGCGAGACCCATTCGGGCGGGATCTCACTGCGCTTATTCGGGTCGGTGACCAATTCTTCGGGCTTGGCTCCGTGCTTGGCCGCGAGGGACTCAAGCCATGCTACGGCATCGTCCTGCTCTTGGGCGGTCGAGCCGAGGCTTTCAACAGGAGCAGGAGTTTGAGCGACGGGAACTTGCTGTTCGATATTCTGAGCCTGCGAGACCCATTCGGGCGGGGTTTCGCTGCGCTTGTTCGGGTCGGTGACCAATTCTTCGGGTTTGGCTCCGTGCTTGGCCGCGAGGGACTCAAGCCATGCCACGGCATCATCCTGCTCTTGCGCGGTCGAGCCGAGGCTTTCAATAGAAGGAGCGGAGGATGGCGCATCCACACTGTGCACCCATTCGGAGGTTTCGCCCGTTTGAGCAGTTTCATCAGACGGGGCATCAGGAACACCGGACATCCACGCAGGCAAATCACTGGATTGTGAAGTAGCGGGCTGTCCTGCCTCGCCTAATCCACTCATCCACTCAGGGACATCCGATTGTGTAGATTCGATCGGCTGGGAACTTGCAAATAACGAATCAGGGCCATTGCCGCTTGGAGTTTGAGAATCGTCAATATCGCGCAGCCAATCAGGAACATCACCTGACGGGGCAGGCGCGGGTGTAGCGGCTTTGGGAGCATCGAGTCCACTCAACCAATCGGAGACATCATCCGATTGTATGGAGTCTGCGGTTTCTGCATCGCCAAGCCCGCTTAGCCATTCAGGGACATCGGAAGAAGGTTGTGCGGGTGAAGCGGGAGCAGAAGCGGCAGGGGTGCTGGGAGCATCGAGTCCGCTTAACCAATCTGAGACATCATCGGTTTGTGCAGGCTTGGCAGAGGTGGATGAATCAGAATCGCCAAGTCCACTCAACCAATCGGGGACATTGCCCGGTTGTGCGGGTGGAATGGAACTGACAGGTTCAGGGGTTGTTTCCACATCGCCAAGTCCACTTAGCCAATCAGGGACGTTGCCCGGTTGTGCAGGTGGAATGGAACTGACAGGTTCAGGGGTTGTCTCGGCATCTCCAAGTCCGCTCAGCCAATCAGGGACATTGCCCGGCTGTGCAGGAGTGGGTTCGGGTTGTGTTGAAGCGGCGGCAGCAACAGCTCCTGCAGTACCAAGTCCGCTTAACCAATCAGGGATGTCCGCGGGTTTAGAAGAGGCTCCAGAGCCAGAATCGAGTCCACTCAACCAATCGGGAGTTTCTATCGATTGCGCTGAAGCAGGCTGAGGCGCGGTAGGCTGCGAAACGTTCGTCGGCACCTGACCTTTCAACCAGTCAGGAATATCGGCAGGGGTCAAGTCACCGCCGGCAGGTTCTTCATCAAAAAAAGAGGAGGGTTGTTCGGGATTCGTGGATTCTCCCCAGCCAGCGGCGCGGAGAAAATCTGGAATACCTTCGCTGGAAGCGCCTTGATCTGACGATTGCGTCGAACCCTGTTTCAGCCAATCAGGCTCGCTGTTGGATGAAGAAAGCATCGGGGCCGATGAAGCGCCAGAGCTGAGACCCAGGGAAGATGATCCCCAACTTTGAGTGGCTGGCGGTTCTTCGTCTTTATAATCCAATCGCTCCAGGTTAATGGAGGCATCGGGAACTTCGTTCGCTTGAAAAACAGAGCCTTTGGCAAAAGCCGTATACGGATCCAACTCCCCCACACGCATACGATACACCTGTGTGCTTTCCACCGCACCGGCCGTGGCAGGCAGCAAATCCACCATGATGCAATTCGCATCGAAGCAATATAAATAACGCTTCAGCAACTGCATGCACATATCGGAGGCATCTGCCTTTTGACCGCCATGAAAATAAGCGCGCGCCAGCAATACCTGCATATCGGTACGGTCAGGTTCCTGCGCAAGTACAGCGCGAATTTCGGCAATCGCCTGTGGATATAACTCGCCCTGCACGTACATGTGGGCAAGTGCGCCGCGCGTCATACGGATCTTGGGCGGCTCCATGCCGTCACGGCGGCCATAAAGTCTTTGCAACTCGCCTTGAATGGCTGAATTGGAAGGCTGCGCTTCGAAAGCGCGCTGCATGTGCCAGATGGCGTCATCGAGTTTGTTTTCTTCATCACGGATGATGCTCATGCCTACATGCGCAACAAAATCATCGGGAACCGACATCAAAATGCGGCTGAAAATATCAATCGCATCGTTATAGCGTTTTAATTCAAGATAGGCCTTGCCAAGCAGACGATAGGTTGCAAGATGTTTGGGGAAGGTTTTTAAGATATGGTGGCAATGTGCTATGGCTTCATTGATGTGAGCTTGATCAATGAGCCCTTCGATTTCGCGGTTGTAGATTCTCAAAGAAACTTTTGCCATTACCGTTTTCCTAGTTTATTGCCTGTTTTTATGATATTCAAAGTTTTTGGGTAAACTGCCAGATAGCATTACAGTTTAAGTATGCCTGATTCGCAGATAATTCGCAAGGCTATACGCTATTTTACCCGTAAAACAGCGGCAATGGCGATACAAATTCATCACTAAACGCATGCGCCGCAAGCACGGCCTTGCGTGCTTCGGCCAATTTTGCCTCATCATTCGCATGGATCTCAAATAAAGGCTCGCCTGCCTCCACGCGATCCCCCACTTTTTTGTGGATAAGGAAGCCGACCGCATGGTCGATGGGATCGGTCTTTTTGGATCGTCCCGCCCCAAGCAGTACTGAGGCCTCGCCTACGAGTCTGGCGTGGACCTGTGAAATGAATCCGCTTCGAGGGGCATTCACCACCTCGACGTATTTTGCCTGCTCGAATTTGGAAATGTCGTCCACATACGAAACATCACCGCCCTGTGCCTGAACCAGCACGCGGAATTTCTCCAATGCACTACCATCTGTGATGGATTTCTCGGCCATCGCGCGGCCTTCGTCCAAATCCTTTGCGCGCTGACCTAAAACCAGCACATGCGCAGTAACATGCAGACAGTGTTCATAATAATCATGCGGGGCACGCCCGCGGAGTAGCTCAATGGCTTCGATCGTTTCGAGCGCATTACCCACCGCAGAGCCCAGCGGTTGATTCATGTCTGAGATCAGCGCAACCGTTTTACGACCCGCAAGGCGGCCAATATCCACCATCAATTCGGCGAGAGTGTGCGCATCTTCGAGGGTTTGCATGAACGCGCCAAGGCCTGTTTTCACATCCAAAACGATCGCCTGTGCACCTGCTGCGATCTTTTTGCTCATGATCGATGACGCGATCAACGGCATGGAAGGGACCGTGCCGGTCACATCGCGCAGGGCGTACATTTTCCCATCCGCAGGTGCAAGGTCGAGGGATTGACCCGTAAGCACGATTCCCTTTTCTTTTAATTGCTGCTTGAATTCATCGGTTGTCAGGTTGACACGATAACCAGGGATGGCTTCGAGCTTGTCTAGCGTACCGCCGCTGAATCCAAGTCCGCGGCCAGACATTTTGCCAACGGGCAATCCGCATGCGGCTACCATCGGCATGACCGAAATGCTGGTCTTATCGCCCACCCCGCCCGAGGAATGTTTGTCCACGGCAATATCCACCACCTTGGAAAGGTCGAGCACCTGCCCCGATCTCGCCATTGCCAGCGTAAGGTCGGCGGTTTCGAAGGGCGTCATCCCGTTCAATAAAATGGCCATTGCAAAGGAGGAAGCCTGATAATCGGGAATATCCCCACTGACAAATCCCTGAATGAAAAAATCGATCTCCTGCGAGGTCAATTCCTGTTTGTCACGTTTTTTGATGATAATGTCTACGGCGCGCATGATTCCAAACTCCTTATGATTTCCTACTGGAGTATTTTATCGCAGAAATGAAATGGGCATGCATCAGACGCGAAACGCCTGAATCCATGACTGAAACGCACATTTCCAAAACTCCAAACAACCAATGTCATTTTTGCAACTTTTTCATGGTACTTGCATCAAAACGTTGTACAATGCAGATAACTTCATTAGAAATTTCCCATTGAGACTATTAGATGTAGGAGAGATTATCATGTTCACACAGCAATTTTTTGTAGAAGGCTTGGGATGCGCATCCTATTTGGTGGGCTGCGAAGCAAAAGGCATCGCAGCAGTCATTGACCCAGATCGCGATGTGCAGAAATACCTTGAAACTGCGCAGGGCCGCGGGCTAAAGATCACCCATATCATCGAGACACACTTGCATGCCGACCACGTTTCGGGGAATTCCGAACTTGCCGCACATACCGGCGCGGAAATTTATCTGCACGAAAACAGCGGCGCAGAATTCTCACATAAGGTATTAAAACATAACGATGTGATCGAGTTGGGAAATATTCGATTGCATGTTTTACACACCCCGGGTCACACTCCCGAAAGCATCACTCTGCTTGTCGCTGACACTACTCGTGCAGAGGAACCCTGGCTGGCGTTGACCGGAGATACGCTGTTCGTTGGCGATATCGGGCGCCCCGATCTGGTTGGCATGGAAGCCGCACGTGGGCTCGCGGGCGACATGCACGAAAGCATTAACCATAAAATTTTGCCTTTAAATGACAGTCTGTTGATCTACCCCGGGCATGGCGCGGGTTCACTGTGCGGAAAATCCATCGGCGCAATGCGCTCCACAACGCTCGGCTTTGAAAGAAAATACAATCCCGCACTTGCTCCTCGTGACAAATCTGAATTTATCGAATTCGCAACCAGTGACCTGCCCGAACAACCCGGCAACCACACAAGGATCAAGGCGATGAATCGCAAAGGCGCAAAACCATTAGGGACAGTTGAAAACCATCCATTAAGCATCCGTGAAGCCATTCCCCATTTTCAGCGCGGCGCAGGACTGCTGGATACCCGCCCCAAGGCAGATTATGTCAAAGCGCATGTCCCCGGCTCCGTTCACATGGAAGCGGATGCACAATTGAGCAATCGCATCGGGTTCGTTTTCCCGCCCGATGTTCCGATGATCCTTTTATTGGAAGACGCCAGCCAATACGAACAGGTTGTTTACAGCCTCGCGCGCGTTGGGTATGAGAACGTGGTTGGCTATCTCGCAGAAGGTTTGGATGTTTGGGAGGAAATGGGGCTTCCCATCGCTGCTGGAGATATCAAAGACATTGAGCCAACAGAACTACATCAACTGCTTCAGACATGCTCAAATGGAGATTGTCCCAAGGTTGTGGATGTGCGCGAGCCGTGGGAATTCAAACAGGGTCACGTCCCTGGCGCAATGCTGATTCCGCTGGGCCAGCTCTCAGCGCGTCTGACCGAGCTTGATCCCGAGCAGCCTGTGGCTGTTATCTGTGCGAGCGGGAATCGGAGTCAATCGGCGGCGGCCCTGCTTGGTCAAAAAGGATTCAAGACTGTTTACAACGTCCTCGGCGGCACAGGCGCATGGATGCGCACCGGGCTCGAAGTGGAAAGATAAAAAAACTGATCCAAAAGGCACAGGAAAACCTCCTGTGCCTTTTTTTGTTTACATCGTTTTCCTTGTTGGAATCTTGAAATATCTTTTACAGTCTCTTTATATTGAAGACCTATCATGTGGGTGTCGTAAAAAATAAAACGCCACACAAAACGTGTGACTCACATGAAAACATAAGGAGACAATCATGTTCAACAATCTCAAAAACATTTTGATCGGCGTCCTCGCAGCGTTTCTCGTCATCGCCATCGGCGCAGGTGCTTATAGCGCATTCGCATTACCAGCCGCAGCAACTTCCACATCATCCGCTTTGTATGGCGGCAATGGCAATGGTGGAAACGGAGGCAATGGAGGCGGCGTGCAGATCACCGCGATCCCAGCCTCAGATCTGAGCGCAGAAGAAGCCGCAGCGCTGTTGTTCATGCGCGAAGAGGAAAAACTTGCGCGCGATGTATACAACCAGATGTTCGCGCTGTGGGGACAACCCGTCTTTCAGAATATCGCGGCCAGCGAACAGACTCACATGGATCAGATCAAACTTCTGTTGGATCGCTACGGTCTGACTGACCCTGCGCTGGCTCCCGGTCAATTTACAGATCCCAACCTGCAGGCTTTGTACAACCAACTGATCGCGCAGGGTTCAGTTTCACTGGCGGATGCGCTCAAAGTCGGCGCGACCATCGAGCAGGTAGACATCGCCGACCTGCAAACCCGCCTTGCAAAAACCGATAACGCTGATATTCAACTAGTTTACAACAACCTGATGAGCGCTTCGTACAATCACCTCAACGCTTTCAACAGCACCCAACAGGGTGGGAATGGACAAAGTCAAGGCGGTAGAGGCAACGGATACGGCAGAAACCATTAAGAACACATCGCACTTCTACAAACAACAAAAATAGAAAAGAGTTGCCATCAAATGATGGCAACTCTTTTCTATAAAATCAGAAGAAGGATTTATCCTTTTACCAGCTTTTGTCCCTCTTTGCTGTCTTGCACCACCCAGCCTTGTGATGAGATCTGGTCGCGCAGGCGATCAGACTCGGCGAAATTCTTTTCGGCGCGGGCCTGCTTGCGAAGTTCGAGCAAGGCCAGAACTTCTTCCGAGGGGCCATCTTCTGCTGAGGCATTGTTCACCATCTCCCACACTTCAGGGCGGATGCCTTTTTCAAGAGGATCAGGTATAGTACAGGTACCTAATTCATTCAATGAAAAACTTGCGCCCGTAGGGTATATTTCCATGCTTTTGTTTTTCATCACCGTCACAGAACTGACACCATGCACGTCGCATGTACCTTGCGCGCAATCCATGATGACGCCTGAGTGTTCATCCAAACCAATGATAATATTTTCATGAGGGAGCAGTTTATGCCATTGTTCGAAACGCTCCAGCCCCATAAAACAACGACTGGTATCAAGATCAATGCCGCCTTCGGCGTTATTCCAATGCGGAACGAAGGAAACGTTCATGCCAAAGTCGGAGAATAGATTCAAGCCTTCTTTCGCGTGGACATCCTCGCCTACTTTGTAAATTTCATAGACAGGTAAGGCCCACGCGCCAACAGAAATGGTCGCAGCGGAGGCAAAGACTAACGTTGCTCCCAATCTATGCCGCGTGCGGATGATATCCCATGCGAGCGTACCCTGCAATTGACGAACCGTGTACGTGGGCGAGCCAGGTCCCATAAAAATGAGATTGGCTTGTAGCAGTGGCTTCAGGATCTCTGGATTATCAGGGCTGAATTCGGTACCTTGCTTGCGAGCGGGAATCAGGTCAACAACAGGTTTGTAATTTTGCAGACGGGTCTTCAGGAAATCCGCCACGCGATTGGCAACGAGGGAGGCATTTAACTCAAAGCCAGCTGGCGTTTCCAGAATGGCAACCCGCAACGGGTCGGGGATGAGGCGGGCAAGTGTCTCAAAGATGCGGCCACCCGCAAGGGAAGTCTCACCTGAGCCAAGGAAGGCAATTCGTCCAAGAGTCATACTACCTGGATGATTCGTTTAGTTTATCTATTACGTTGAGGAAAGTTTCGTTATCGGGAATGTCGGCCATGTTGGAACTGTAATGAACATAGCGAATACGCCCATCGAGATCGACCACGCAATTCAAAGGCATGCGACCCAGTTTGAAAAGATTCACTTCCTGACGATACATCTTCGCCACCCGATGATCGGGGTCGGGCAGGCCGATATAAGGAAGGCTTTCATTCTGCCAATAGCGTTGAAAGGAATCCAACCCATCGGGGCCAATGGCAACGACCGCCACACCACGCTTTACGAAATCGGAATAATGATCACGCATACGCGCCAACTGCGCGCGGCAATACGGTCACATAAAGCCGCGCAAAAATGCAAGTACAACAGGTTTGTTACCGCGAAAGCTGGAGAGGCGGACCGAAGTCCCGTGAATATCTTCGAGTTCAAAATCAGGCGCAAATTCGCCTGGGGTAATGATGTTGAGCAACATTGTTCTTTCACACTTTCCGTACAGAATCACTTTGCATCATTCGCAAAGTAGTTAAAGCTCCAAAAAATTTATAACTTCCTGCATAAATCGCTCGGGGCATTCCTCGTGCGGAACATGCCCACATTGGGATAATAACACGAGCGGCGCGGGGGTCTCCTGCGAGATCGCTTCAAAATACCACGAGCGGATCAGGCGGTCATCTGCGCCAGCGATGATAAAGGTATCCACGGTCAAATTCGGCAGCAAAGGCCGCAGTTCCGGGTAGGCAGGAGCGAAGGTCAATTCGTAAAACGCACGATCCCAGTTCTTTATTTGAAGCGCGCTCAAATATTCCTGCTTGACCTCTGCGCTGAGATTGGCTTCATTGGCCCATTCACGCGCGATCGTGTTCGGAAGCGTTTCTTGATAATCGCGCATCATCAACGGACCGAGATGACGCATTTGCGGAGTCCACATGATGGGCAGAGCCCACGCAGGAAACTGCGGACCATACCCGCCGCCCACGCCAGGGTCCACCAAAATAAGTTTTTTCACGCGCTCGGGGTAGGTCAGCGCAAATGCCACCGAGACCCCGCCGCCTGCCGAATTGCCGACCAACACGGCTTTTTCAATTTTCAACGCATCCATTAAACCGCGCAGCAATTCCACATTGGCACCCATACCGTACGGATTTTCCTTCCACGTTTCAGGCATCGGGCGTTCGGTCAATCCGAAGGCGGGGCGGTCATACGCGATGACGCGACCATGCTTCGAGAAATCATCCATCACCTCGCGCCACGAAAACACGCTTGACCCAAATCCATGCAAAAGGATGAAGGTGGTTTCGCCCTCACCCATTTCTTTGTAATGTACCGTGACATCGTTCACTTCAATGAATTTGCTGTCAGGGTCGGCGAATTCTTTTTCAGTTACCAAATCGCCCAACTCTGGCACAGGCACGAGAAAAGGCCCGAACAGCACAGCAAGGCAGGCAAATATAAACGCTCTAAAGAGAATCTGTTTCCAACGTTTCATAAAGTATTCGACGGGCTTGATACCAATAAAAAATCGTTTATTTTTCCAACTCTTCAAGGAATTTCACAACAGCATTGACCACCTGTGTCTGTTGTTCTGCGCGAGAAATGGTTGCCTGCTTGTCGCCGGGCTGGAGGCCGTAGTCGCCAAACTGGGCATGATTGCCACCATCGAGCACAACATACTCAGTGCTTGCAGGCAGCAACGTGCTGGTCTCACTAAACTTTTCCATCCCTGCCATGTCGTTCGTGCCGTAAATGGATAATACGCTCAAAGAACTATTCTTCAACGAATCATCCGCAGGGTACGAGGCCCAGAAGATAATTCCATCAACCAAACTCAAATGGTCTTTCGCGAACAAAGCCGAAGCCACACCGCCAAGGGAGTGTCCGCCCACGGCCCATTGTTGAATCTCAGGATGGGCGGCAAACACAGGATCGCCTGCATTGACATCAAAAAAGGCCAGGTTCAAATTCACAGGCAGCAATATCACCAAATATCCCTGCGCAGCGATTTCACGCAGCGGCGCGGCATAGGAACGATAATCCACGCGACCACCGGGGTAGAAAATAAAACCAGTTACAGGTTTAAGGTTTGCAGGTTCGAAGATGATAAAGTCACCCGTAGTGACCGTGACATTCGAATCACTTTCGAGGGCCGCCAATGCCTCTGGCGCGGGGCCAAGGGGCGTTTCGGCCCAGATCACAAATCCCAACACAGCCAACACAACGACGAGTACGAGTCCAAATAGAATACGCTTAATGATTTTCATTGAGAAGCAACTTCGCCTTTTTCCAAATTTCGTCGAACATTTTCACGGTCAGTTTTCCTGTCAATGTATTTTGCTGGCTGGGATGGTAGGAGCAAATCAAGGATGAAGGATGATTTATGAATGATGAAGGTAAAAGAGCATAAACTGCTCCGTGTGAAAACTTCAAACCTCGAATTGCCGTTATTTTGAGTATTCGATCAAAAGCAATCTTACCCAGACATATGATTACTTTAGGCTGAATGATTTGAATTTCCCTTTCGAGAAACGGCTGGCAGGTATTCAATTCTTCTGGACTTGGCTTATTATCGGGCGGGGCGCAACGACCTGACGCGGTGATATACAAATCCTTCAAAAGCAGACCATCGCTTCTGGACTCCGCCCGGGCCTGATTCGCGAACCCAGCCCGGTGCAACGCTGGGAAAAGGAATCCGCCCGAAGCATCCCCCGTGAATTGACGTCCCGTCCGATTCGAGCCGTGTGCGCCGGGAGCAAGCCCCACCACCAGCACGCGCGCCTTTGGGTCACCGAAACCTGGCACAGGTTTGCCCCAATATTCGTCATCTTTGTAGGCCTTGCGCTTGACCCGTGCCACCTCCTCGCGCCATTCCACCAAACGCGGACATTTGCGACAGGAAATAATTTCTTCGTTTAGTGATTCAAGTTTAGTCTTCATGAGTTTTCAGGTTTACAGGTTTCAAGTTTACAAGTTGACAGGTTTTGGGTTGAACATTCCAACTCTTCAACCTACCAACTTTCGAACTCTTATTCAATGAACATCGCATCACCGAAGGAATAAAAACGATAACCTTCCCTGACAGCGAGATTGTAGGTTTCCAAAATTCTCTCCCGCCCCGCAAAGGCGCTGACCAGCATAATCAGCGTGGACTTGGGCAAATGAAAATTCGTGACCATCGCATTCACAACCTTGAATTGATAGCCAGGGAGAATGTAGATCGAAGTGGGGCCGATGAAAGAAGAGATTGGTGATTGAGGATCGGCCATTGAAGATTGCGCGGCGCTTTCAAGAGTCCGCACGGAGGTGGTGCCGACAGCAACCACCCGCCCACCGTTTTGTCTGGTTTGGTTGATGAGGTCCGCGGTTTCTTGCGAAAGCTCGCACCACTCAGTATGGATCTTATGCTCTTCGGGAGACTCTTCAGTGACGGGGGCAAACGTATCCAGGCCAACATGCAGGGTGACATAGCCCACCTTCACGCCTTTGGCTTGCAAAGCATCAAGCAGTTGCGGCGTGAAATGCAAGCCCGCAGTCGGCGCGGCGGCAGAACCAGCTTCTTTGGCAAAGACCGTCTGATAGCGCTCGGGGTCGGTCAATTTTTCGTGAATATACGGCGGCAGAGGGATGTTCCCCACTTTTGGAAAATACGGCTCAACAGGTTCCGAAAAACGAATCAGCCGCTCCGAGCCTTCGAGTATCTCAATGATCTCGGCTTGTAAAAAAAATTCACCATGTCCATCCCCACCAACTTCT
Organism: Candidatus Villigracilis affinis; assembly: GCF_016705895.1. Taxonomy (NCBI): domain Bacteria; kingdom Bacillati; phylum Chloroflexota; class Anaerolineae; order Anaerolineales; family Candidatus Villigracilaceae; genus Candidatus Villigracilis; species Candidatus Villigracilis affinis. The sequence goes on from NZ_JADJKT010000039.1 coordinate 234,491, forward strand.
ACCACAACCTTCTTGCCTACACGCAAACCCTTACCACCCACCAAGGATTCCCATGTCAACACATCGCGGCGGCGCAGCAGGAGCAACTCCACTTTGCCGCCTGTTTCTTTTTTGGCGAAAATTCTCGCAGGGATGACCCGAGTCCTGTTTAGGATGAGAAGATCGTTCGGTTGCAGAAACAGGCCGAGGTCCCGAAAGATGCGATGTTCCACCTCCCCAGAATCACGATGCAATACCAGCAGTCGCGAAGAATCACGCGGCTCAGCAGGAGTCTGCGCGATGGAAGATTCGGGCAATACGTAATCGAAGTCGGATGTTTTCATGGATTGGTGTAAATCTCGGTTTCGGAACAACCTGTGACCTGTATATTGGATGGAAGAGCCGACGGATCAACATTCGCGATGACCTGATCCTGATAATAAGCATGGTCAGCGTCGGCGGAACATTCGAAATTAGCGTTCAGCACTTTGAATGTTTTCGGGTCGGCGTTCGGGATGGCTTGACCCATCCAATATACTGCATTGCCATCACGCGCATAGGGGCTTTCAAGCATTTCAAATGTGGCGCCATCTGCATTTGGAATTATTTCATAAAAGTAAAAGACGTGCCGCTCATCGCGCGAGTAAGCATCTGCAATGACTTCAAAGGAATTGGCATCCGCGCCTTGAATTGGATTGCCATTCACGAAGACAGTCTTTGAATCTTTGAGATAGGTGTGGTAATTCCAACTTCCAATAATAACAAGATGAGATGGATCATCAGAAATGATCCCAGCATTCCAATAAATATGTTTGCCATCGCGGGAGATATTTTCAGCGAGAGACTCAAAATTGGCAGGGTCATCACTGAAAGCATGACCACTGGCATAGACATGCCTGGAATCGCGGGCAAAGGGATGCTGCAATAATTCAAAAGTAGATGGGTCAGCATCTGGGATCTGGCTTCCATCAATGTAAACATGCGAGGCATCAAGTGCATAGGATTGGTCGAGGATCACAAACGAGTCATGGTCTGCACCTGTGATCTCAAATGGCGACGCAAGCCCAAAGCCGGGGTGAAAATAAACCTTTGTGCGGCGGACATAATATCCGCTATCGCTCAGGGAGCCAGGCGGCATATCGGAAAAATACAGATAGCCAATGCCAGCCGCCACCAGTGGACACAGGCACAAAAACACAGCGGCAGCGATCAGATAGGTTCGTTTTGTGTTATTCATAAAATCTCTTTGTTCATATCGCGAATGCGCGGGGCGAGCGCAACCGCAAGATAGATCATCCAAACAATAAGGCCGATGTGCAAGACATCGTTTTCGGAAAACCAAATCCCATTTGCCCACAATGCCGCTGTATTACCCGAAATGAGATAGAGAAAATAAGCGGCAATGGTAAGCCCTAACCACAACCAAGCACCCAATGACACAAGGTCAGCATCCAGTTTGTATTTGGCATACCGCCAGCCGTTGATGGCGAAAAACGCGATCACACTCGGCGCGGCGACAACGAGAAGCAATTCAAAAGAAATCAAAAATTTAACCGGGATAAATGCCCCCGCCATCACCAACCCAAAATAGAAAACCGCATTGATAAGGGCATACATGGAAAGCCACTTCCGCAATTTGCCGTCGGCGCTGGAATGAGCAACGGCCAGCATCATTGCATCAATGCTCCAGACAGAAACGATGAGATAGGCGATCTCCCACCAGCTTGTCCACAGGCAGGCGGTGCGGCCTTCGCACTTGATGGCATAACTGAAGGCTTCATAGCTTGTGCCTGCCAAAAGCGCGCCGAGTCCCCAAAGAAGCAGGGCAATTCCCCACCAGAAGCGGGAGCGTTGTCCATCGCGGATCTTTAGAAAATACAACCCAACGGCGATGGTCAAAACACCCAGCAAATAAACAATGATGGATGTACTCGGCTGAACAATAACCAGCCTGTTGAATTCCAAATAAGGCTGGATCTGAAGCCAGGTTTCAGGGGTTTGTTGCGGGACATACAGGATCGTATCCAAACGCCCACAGGAAGAAAGAAAAAAGAGAAAAGGCAAAAGGAGGAAGAATCGTTTCATGAATTTGCGTGGAAAATGCAGGCTTCCAAAAAACGACTTTACGAAAGCCTTCAAAATTTACTTTTTTAGAAAACGAGAGATGATATTGAGCAGAATGGATAAAACCACCGAAATCAAAATCGAACTCGTGACAGGGAAGTAAAAACTTCCATTCTCCCCTTCAATGCGGATGTCACCGGGCAGGCGCCCGAGCGGAATTCCAAATTTCGCGGCGAAGTACACACCTCCACCCACAAGAAAGAGAATGATTCCGCCGAGCATTAAGTAACGAGCTATTGATTCCATGTTCATTGAGTTTCAAAGTTCACAGAGTTACAAGTTAAAAAATAAACCTTCAAACTATTCAACTTGCAAACCTTCCAATATTTACAACAACCTCTGCTGACCCTGTTCCGTGTAGGTGTACCCCAAATGTTCATACGCCGATTTGGTGGCAACGCGGCCTTGCGGAGTGCGGTCTAAAAAGCCGAGTTGGAGCAAATACGGTTCGACCACATCCATGATCGTGTCCTGCTCTTCGCTGATGGAAGCTGCGATGGTATTCAAGCCAACAGGCCCACCGCTATATTTTTCGATGATGGTCTTCAGAACACGGCGGTCAACATCATCGAGGCCGAGAGGGTCAACCTGCAACAGGTCGAGGGCTTCGCGGGCAACTTTCTGGGTGATGATCCCATTCGCGCGGACCTGAGCATAGTCACGCACACGGCGCAGCAGGCGCAGGGCAATACGGGGAGTCCCACGCGCACGGCGCGCCATTTCAACAATGCCTTCCTTATCGGCTTCCACTTTAAGCATCCCCGCAGCTCGGGTGATGATCTTTTTCATGGCTTCCAGATCGTAGTAATCCAAACGATACACAGCGCCGAAACGCGCGCGCAGCGGAGCAGTGACCAAAGCCAGCCGCGTCGTTGCGCCGACCACCGTGAACTTCGGCAGTTTCAAACGGATCGAGCGCGCCGACGGACCTTTGCCGATGACAATATCCAGCGAGAAATCTTCCATTGCTGGATACAAAACTTCCTCGACCGCGCGCCCGAGGCGATGAATTTCATCAATGAAGATCACATCCCCAGCACGTAAATTGGTGAGAATGGCCGCAAGGTCACCCGCGCGTTCGATGGCGGGGCCAGCCGTCACTTTTACATTGACGCCCATTTCGTTCCCCAGCACATGCGCGAGGGTGGTTTTTCCCAAGCCAGGAGGGCCGTAAAACAAAACATGATCCAACGCCTCGCTTCGTCCACGGGCCGCATCGATGAGAATGGATAGGTTTTCCTTTACCTGATCCTGACCGATCAAGTCATCCAATTTTTGCGGACGCAGGGCGTTATCCACGCGGTCATCGGGTTTTGATTCAGGGTCAAGAGGTCGGGAAGATTTGCTCATAAGGAGATTATACCCTGCGGGTAGAGTCTATCAATAAACAGCAATCAGCTTTCGGTTAAGTGCGAAGCGGTTATTCCGTCAATAATTTAAAGAAATATTCGATGTGCCGTTCCGCGAATTCCACAATGACCACGTCGGGCTTTTCCTTTTCGATCAGGTCTATATAATCGGGAAGTTTCGACGTGCCGTAATGCAGAGAAAAGGTCTTGCTGAAATATGGCTCGATCAACTGATTCAAACATTCGTTGTAAAACGAATCATGCAAAATGACCGCACTGGGCAGGTCGGTTTCTGAATTGACCGAAACGCGCATCTGTTTATTTTCGGCGAACGGCGCGGGCATCACTTCAACATTAGTTTCAAATTTTGGAGTCAGGGTCCATGTCTCTTCTTGCAAGCCAAGCCCCATCGTCTTGGAAATATCGAGCGAGGAATCGATCGTTGTGCCAATTTCAAAATCGGATAAAGAGCGCGGTCGCACTTCGGGATGGCTGATACTGACCATCGAGATGATCTCCGCGGAAGCATAGTACGCCCCAAGGCAATTCCAATGCGCATCAGACTTGAAGTAAATCTGTGAGGTCTGACTGGCTTCACTCAACACAGGACGCAAATCCATGACTTGAATGTTGGTATGCTCCTGCATGTATTGCATGAACTGTTCAAGGCGCGAGGTTTCGCCGAGCACGGGAATTTCATCGGGCATGTACTGCGGGTAGATCGTGTTTTTATCAGGCGGGATGACCACCAGCATGCTCCCGCCGTTACGCATGGCGGCATCGTTGATTTGATTCAAGATCGCTTCCACTTCCTTCAAATTCTTTTTGCTGACGGGGGATGTCTTTTGATAATCGTGGATGCTGAAATCGCCCGAGTAGAACAACCAGCCATCCTTGCCCACGATCCCTTCATTAAAAACCTGGTCGCCAAGTGAATAACGAAAGCCGTTAAATGACTGGATCAATGCCGTCTTCAGAAAAAAACGGTCCGAGATCGTTTTGACTGTCAACTGCGGGCCGAGGAGTTGGGCCAGCAGAATGGCAAAGAAAACAGAGACGAATATTTTTGGATAGAGTTTATCCCAAGTTCCCATTTTCATTTACACGGTCTCCTGAAGTTTCATGGGCAGGCAAACAAGGTCACTCGACTGCTCCGCAGAGAACAAGCGGCTCTGTTCAGGCCGAAACATGTTGAAACTAAAATGTCCCATAAATTCCTGGTTGAAAGGTGGCACTCACTGTGGAGGCGACCGCTGCTAGAAATAGAAAAACGAGTCCCAGATCGTACACCAATTGAAAAAAGAATTTCACAACAGGCTTATCGTTGGAAATAACATCAGCTTTGCTCTGAAACCAATTCCCCAACGGAAGCGCCAGCAAAATGCCAGCAGCGAATGCAAGAAGAAAAGTCGGCTCGATGAACGGCAGTGGGCTGGTCACTTCGAATGGCAGAGGACTTAATCCGCTTGTATCGCCTGCAAGGCGGCGCAGGAAATCGAAAGCAAAATCGGGTGAAGGCGAGCGAAAGAACACCCAGCCAACCAGAATCACTCCCAGCGCATACACATGCTGAACAGGCGCCCAGGCCGTACGCAGTTTTTTTCCAAGGGCTGTGGATTCGAAGATCAAGGCCATTCCGTGGATCAGGCCCCAGATGAGAAAGTTTCTCGTCAGGCCATGCCAAAGACCTGTCAACGCAAAGACGATCAGAATGTTGAGCGGCTGGCCGATCCATTTCAAGCGCCGTCTTTCGAGCGGATAAAACACAAAATCGCGGAACCAGTTTGAAAGTGAGATATGCCAGCGCCGCCAAAAATCACCGATGCTTTTGGATATGTAGGGGAAGTTGAAGTTCTCCAGAAAGCGAAATCCCATCATGCGCCCGAGACCAATGGCCATGTCGGTATATCCTGAAAAGTCAAAATACAATTGCAGGGAATAGCTGATGATAACCAGCCACGCGAACGAGGGATCAATGGTCGGAGATGCCAGTTTGAAGATCGGTGTGACCACCCGTGCAAGCGTATCGGCAATCAAGGCTTTTTTAGCGAATCCGCGGATGTATCGACGAAGACCATCCGCTACATCTGTCGGCACAACTTGAATGTTCTGGATCTGTTCGCGCAGTTGTCGGTGGCGTGTGATCGGGCCGACGGGAATCTTTGGGAAGAGCAGCAGGTAAAAGGAAAAAGCCAGCATGTCCTTTTCACTTGCGGACACCTTGTTGTAGACTTCGAGCAGGTAGGCGATCACCTGAAAGGTGACGTAGGAAAGCCCCAGCGGATATTTAACACCCGTCCATAATTTGAAAACGACCAGAAGCGCAACATTTACAAGAATTCCGAGCCACAACAGGAACAGGGAGGTTCTCTGATCACGCCAACGGTCAATTCCGCGCGCAAGAAAGTAAGCGAAGAGAGTGAGAACCATCATCATGGCAACATAGGGAAGATTTCCCCACGCATAAAACAACAGGCTGCCTGCAACACCGATGATGAGTTTTCCGCGCTGGGGAACGATGAAATACACCAGCATGAATAAAGGCAGGAAGAGAAAAAGAAAGTTGGGAGAATTTATATCCATAAAAGATTTCCGCCCTTGTTGAGGAGGACGATTCGTCGGCGCGATTATAACAATAAACCGCCTCCCAGCTTTCGGTTAAGTGAGAGGCGGTTCCACATCCAAATTAAACAGGGATGACTCAAATAATGGTCATCCCTGAGAAAAGATTGCTCTTCGGCAGCCTGGCGATCATGACCACAAAATAAGGCGTATGATTTTAGATCCAGGGCTTTGCGTCATCAGGTTTCCCTGATTTTGCCTTTCGGAGGTCGGTCGGTCTTGATCAACTGCACAACTTTCATGCGTATGTTGATTTTAGACGCTCTGACTTTGCGTCGCCGTCTTTTGGCGGCTTTGCTTTTGTCGGTAGTCTGGCTGCCATGACTCAGTTCAGCTTTAGGCCCATGACTTTGCGCAACCGGGGTTTCCCCGGTATTGCCTTTTCTCGGAGCAATTAAATTATTGCACGCACAAAAATAAAATTCAATCACTCAGATGTTCTATTTATATAAAATGGAACTTATTGTTGAATAGGTTCCATAAAAGTTACTTCCACGGTCATACCCCACTTCAAGCGCGGATCAGCCTCCTGTACAGCGATGCGAACCGTGTACAGAATGTCGCCGCCCTGCTGGGTGAATGCCTGGCTGATCTCGGTGATCGTGCCTTTAAGTGAAACATCGGGCAGAGCATCGGGCACAAACAGCACCGGCTGGCCTACGCTTAATTTCACCACTTCCAGTTCGGTAATGTCCGTAGTTTCAATGACCCACGAATCGAAATTGGCAATGCTGATCACACGCGTTTCTACTGTGACCTGTTCACCCGCCTTCACACTGACATCTGCCACGATCCCATCAAATGGCGCGGTCAGAACATAGTTGGAAAGCGTGTCCTGGGACGAATCCAAATTGGCTTTGGCAAGCGTAAGCTGATCGGCATTGGGGCCGTCGAGGCTGATCTCATATTGATACTTCGCCTCGGCTTCAACAGCCAGAGCAGCATCGTATCTGGCACGGACTTCATCGCGTTCGCGGATATTATCTTCAAGGTTACGGATGGCCTGATTGAGATCTTCCTGTGCCCGCTCGAGATCATCTTCAGCAGATTTGCGGTTGGAGTTATCTTCGTCAAGGTCCTTATATTTTTCGAAGTCATCCTGCGCATCCTGAAGATCTTCTCTGCGATCCTCAACTGTGGCCTTGTCATCTTCAATGTTATCTTCGATGTTGTCCACGTTCAGATCGTCCCATTTCTGTTCAGCTTCGCCGCGCTTGGTTTGTGCATCCATGTAAGCCTGCCAAAGTCGGGCACGGTCGCCGCTCTCATTGCGGAGAAGGGTATCATAGGCATTTTGTGCGATGACGACCTGCGCTTCGGCCACACCCGCATTTGTCAGCCGCGCGAGGACATCCCCTCTTTTGACGGAGTCTCCGGCCTGCACAAGAATCGCCTCAACGACTCCGCGAGTTTGAAAGGACAGGTTGGTTCCCTGAATCGGTTCAAGGCGGCCCTCCGCCACCACTTCATTGGATGACACCACAGATTCTGCAGGAGCAGGTGCGGCGGTGGGTTGAGTTCCACACGCGGCAAGAGCGAGAGAGAAAATTGTTAGTAATGCAACGATATTCAATATTTGTTTTTTCATGTTTACCTTCTATAGGATTGTGAATGTCTGTGTGAAGTCTCGGCAAAATAGCAAACGGCCTCACAATGACATATTTTTTTATTCGTAAGCCAGTACTTCTCGAATCGTCAGGCGGGCAGCGCTGCGCGCTGGCAAAATGGAGCCGATCACTGAAAGCAGCAGTACAAGTCCAAACCAGATGGCATAGCCCAGGAACGTAAAGACTACATCGATGGGAGTCTCAAACACAGCCAGGCTGACAATATAGGAAAGCCCATATGTGAATGGAATGGAGACGCCAATTGCCAGAATAAATGAGAGCGTTCCTATCACAAAACCCTCTGCAATAATGGTCCGCATGACAGCGCGGTCGTCTGCGCCGATGGCACGCATGATCCCGATCTCGCGTGTACGCTCCAATACATTCATACCCATCGTACCGGTCAAACCCATCGCGCCGACAATAGCGGTCAACACCGCCATGATGAGCAGGAACGCAACGAGAATATCCAGGCTTTCGAGGGCGCTATCCAATGACGCGAGGCCTGATTCCGCTTTGCGGACTTTGAATCCTTCATCGCGAAAGAATCGATCCAGTTTTTCCGCCATTAAATCCTGAGACGTACGGTCGTGCTGCATGGTTACAACGCGGAAGGACGAAGAGCGATTTGGCAGGTTGGTGATTTGAGCGGCGTATTCAAGCGGTATATACGCAAACACGCCTTCCTGCCCGACAAATTTGAATAATCCGATGACTTCCCATGTCTCTTCGTGGCCATTGATCTTGAGCAGGATGGGGTCGCCAGGCTTGAGAGAGGGATAGGTATCAAGTACTTTCTCGCTCAAGAGCAGCTTGCGGACGTCTGTTGACCGCATCCATCGTCCTGCAACCATGATCGGCTCGATCAATTTGCTGTCGGAGGGTGGCGCAAAAACGTTTATGTTCTCAGCCACTGTACCATCAGGGTTAAGAAGCTCAAATGAAAGGAACTGCCAGCCTTCCACAGATACCACATCTGGATTCTGCAGGGCAAATTGCTCCACCTCGCGAATGCGATACGGTTTGTCAAAGTCAAGCGTGACATCGGCACGGAAATATTTCCCGATGTCGTTCATGTAATCATGCAGAGTAATGCGGACGTTGAACACAGCGATAAAGATCGCGCCGCCCATTGTTAAAGTGAAAAGCGTTAACATCAAACGTCCGCGGCGGCGGAATGTATTGCGAATGGAGATGATGAACGGGCGTGGGAAGTGAATCCCCCGTCTGGCCAAAATATTCGTCAAACGCACCAGCATCCAGTCGAACCATGAGATGCGCTCCTGCTCGTGTTTGTGTGGTTTGTTTTCGTCGCCTGCGATATCTCCGCTCAAGGCACGCAACACTGTGATACGCGATCCATTGATGACCGGTGTAACGCCCGCGATCAAGGGAACAAGCAGTCCGATCACAACCTGGATGACAAACGCCAGCGGCACAATGCGGTACCCAAGCAGATTGAATCTCAGTTTCTCCGCCATAAACTCGGCAAGTCGATACGCGCCCCACCCACCTGCAGGAATCGCGACCAACAGCGCCAGGAAACTAAAAGCCATGATGAGCGTGACGTACATGGCAAAGACCTGTCTGCCCCTGCCGCCGACCAGTTTGATCACACCGATATGGCGCAAGTGCTGACTAAGCAATGCATCGAGGGTGTTGGCGATCAACGAACTCGAAAGGAAGACGATCAAAATACCAAGCGCCATCAAAATACCAAGGACGGCGTTGATGATATCTGCAAGCGGATATTTATTTTTTTCAGAGAAGCGTGTACGGATGACATCCGTCCCATTCCTCTCCAGCTTGTCCTTGATGTCTGCACCTGCTTCATGGATGTAGTCCAGATCATCCACGCCTTCAGACAGGGTCACGTATGCGCGATTGAACAAGTCCTCGGGCTGGTGCAGAGTGGGCATGGTTTTCATTGAAATAAAACCAAGGGACGGAGCCAGAAAATCACCCGCACTGGAACTGGAATCCTGCACGACACCAACGATCTTTAATTGCTTCGTGGTGCCATCGGACAATTCAAGAATAATGTATTCGCCGATCTCAAAATCGAACTTTTCGAGTGCCCGCTTATCAAGCAGGATCTCATCCTTTTTTGCCTCAGATGCCCCCATCACAGGCTTCAACAGGTTGATCTTATTCTCTTTAAAATTTTTAAAAGCAATAACGTCCAGTGATATCCAGGCGTCGCTATGGGTGGTGCGCGCCCGGAAGTTGATCACGCGTCGTGCTTCTGCATCCGCAATTCCACGCATGTTACGAATGTTATCCAGCACGTCCTGGTCGAAATTCGCCATCCGCAGCTCGATGTTTGACGGATTGTTCGCCGCGTAAGAAACGCCCATATCATTACCAATGATCTGATAGGCGCCCGCAATGACCCCAATGGAAAATACGCCCACTGCAATGGACAGAACCACCAGCAGTGTGCGGGATTTGTTATCCCATAAATCGTGTAAAACCTTACGCCATCTTGGTCGCATAATCCTCAAATGAGACCTGACAGGCTTCTTCAAACCTGTCAGGTCTTCTTAAATTACTTCAATAGTTCGCTTACTTCCCCGGCAGAGTAGGGCTTCACTGACACGTCTTTCATACCATCGTGCATGAATTGGGTCACACGTTCGGGGTTGATGGCCGAAGTGAGGATCACTGTTTTCGAGACGAGCCCCTCCTTTGCGATCGCAGTCAACACATCCGCGAGAGGAATGGCGGTGATATTCTCATCCACCAAAACAAGATCGGCAGCAGGCAGTTTCTTCAAATCTGTAGTCTGGGTGAGCTTGACATTTGTGTTTTTGAGCAATTCTGAAAAATGATTCGCCCAATCGTCGTTATCATCGATCAACAGCAGGTGCTTCACATTGCCAGCTTTCAGGGGTTCATCGTTCACAATTCCCTTCGGCAGGTAAATGGCAACGGTGGAACCCTTATCCTTTTCGCTGACAATGGCAATGCGTCCCTGAGCCTGCGAAATGACATGCATGGCTGCGGGCAAACCAAGGCCGTGATGGTCCACGCCGCGCGTGGTAAAGAATGGCGACCAGGCTTTTTCCATGACGTCGCGGTCCATGCCAGAGCCGTCGTCATCGACCATGATCTCAAGAATACCGCGCTCTTCGGTCTCGCGCGCCGTGATCTTGATGGATTTCGCACCTGCTTCGGCGGCGTTTTGCAAAATATTTCCGACTGCACGCACGAGCTGGGTGCTGTCTGCAATGACATACGCAGCAGCGTGGTCGATCTTCACCTTGAGCATGGAGCTGGAAATATCGCGCTGGTGAGCGGCAGTTTGCACTACATCAGCAAACAAAATGGGACGCGGCCTTTGCTCGCGCACCGCACCGATCAACTGTTCTTTGACCTGGATGATCTGTGCCGCGCTTTCGGAGATCATATCGAGATCTTCCTTGAGCGATTCGAGATCGACCTTACCATCTGCAATTTCTTCGCGCAGACGGGAAACAGTCAGGGAGATCGGCAAGGTCTTGTTACCGATCCAGTGAATGGCTTCGGTGGAAGCCGTGGTCAACGCTTCAAAGACTTTGTTGCGCAAAATCTCATCGTGTGCATCCTTGAGTTCTTCGATCAGATGGGCATTGTTGATCGCAACCGCGAGATGCTCGGCCATGGTGGTCAGCGTGGTGATGTCATCTTCGCTGAAGGCGCGCTCTTCCGAGCTTTGAATGGTCACCGCACCCAACACTCTGCCGCCATAAATCAAGGGCAAGGCCATTTCAGAACGGGTATGCGGCAAATGCGGATTCTTGAAATGCACCCGCTCCTCCCCTACATCCAATGCAATGCGGGCTTCGCTCATTGCAATACAGGCGCCGATCATCGAGTCGGTGCCGATCTTGAGCTTGTGCCCATCGGCAACCATCGCCTTGCCTGCCTTGCCGTATCCAGCACGCAGGACGGCGTATTCGCCAGCCTCATCCACAAGGAAGACGCCTGCATAATACAAGCCATAGGATTCGCAAATGATGTTGACGGTTTGCGGCAGCAGTTTTTCCAGATCGAGAATCGAAGTGACTTCCTTGCCAACACGGTTCGCAGCTTTCAGCAAGCGCGAGCGGCGTTCGGCCTGACGATGCAGGTTGGAGTTTTGAATGGCAATGGCAAGCTGATCTGCCATGGTCTGCAATGCTGCAATGTCTTCATCGTGAAAAGCAGCTTCCTCTGTGGATTGGACGGTCAGCGCCCCGATGACATCTTCGCCCACAACAAGCGGCAGCGCCATCTCAGAACGAGTCTTCGGGAGGTGGGGATTCTCAAAGAAAACCGCTTCAGCCCCAACGTCCAGTGCGATGCGCCCCTGACGATTGGCAATGCTCGCACCGATCATCGAGTTCCCACCAACGGCAAGCCGATGCCCGGCGTTGATCATCTCCCTGCCCGCTTCGCCGCGTCCCGCTTTCAAGACAGCATACTGCTTCGCATCATCCAGAAAGAACACACCTGCGTAATAAAAGCCAAATTCATCGCAGATGATGTCCACGGTGCGCTGAAGCAGATCATACGGATCGAGAATGGTGGTGATGTTTTTCGCAGCGCGCGCCGCAGCTTTCAACAACGTTGCGTGTCGGTGAATATCGTTTGTCATAAGTTCCTCTTTTTATAGGTTGAATGTTTGAAAGTTTAATAGTTGAAAGTTAAACGATTAACCTGCAACCTGTAATATCTTTTGAATCAATTCCACCAATCCCTGCTCTCGTCCCTTGACGAAGAAGGCGCTCGCGCCGCCGGAGACAGCATCTTTGGCTTTGGTCACTTCATCGTATGCGGTCAGGATGACCACAGGCAGGGAATCTTTCTGCTTCTTGAGATCGGCAAGCAGATCAAGGCCTGCACCTGTTTTGGGCATGCCGTCAAAACCTGGCATGTTCAGATCCAGCACTGCAATATTGACCACCTCTGCATTTTGTGAAAAGGTCTCGCTCCCGCTTTTACAATCTGCGGCTGTGATCACATCGAAGCCCGCGCGCAGCAGCGTTTTTTCAAGACTGCGCAGGATCAACTTCTCATCATCTACTAAAAGAACAGTCGTCATTCATCCTCCAAAAAATATTGTTTACGGAGTGCGGACTTTAGCCCGCGACCTGTGGTACGCAGACTGAAGTCTGCACTCCGTTAAGTTTTCTTCTCAACAGGCAGGCGCACAGAAAAGGTCGCACCTTTGCCAACTTCACTTTCAAGGGAAATGCTGCCGCCATGCTGATTGACGATCTGCATCACAGCAGAAAGGCCAAGCCCCGTGCCGCCGCTGCCGCCCTTGGTGGTGAAAAACGAAACCCAGATCTTTTCCTGAATTTCCTTTGGAATCCCGGGGCCATTGTCTTTTACCGTCACCAAAACAAAATTGGAGTCGGCATCGCGTTGTCCCTTTACGCGGATATTCGGCTCGGACGTTTCCGCCATCGCCTCCCACGCATTCTTGATCAAATTATTAAAAACCTGTTCCACCTGTCGCACATCCACAAATGCATTCGGCACATCATCCGTCCAATCCAGTTCCACCACGCCATCGGGCAGGCCCATATTAGACACCGTATCTGCGATCATCTCACGAAGTGCAACGGGCGCATCATTTCTCTGCCGCGCAGGCCCGATCAATCCTTCCTTGATGCTAAGGATGGTCTCTGCACTATTTTCGGCGATATCGAGATCTTCCATCAACGATTCGACGCTGACCATGGCCTGCAAACGATTCGGCTTCATGGCAGACATCTCGGCGAGGATCTGGATCAGGTCAATGCCCATTGCCTGCGCTTCTTCTCTGACCGTTTGAACTGCCGCCATCAAAGAGACATTTTTTGCATCTGGATCATTGGGCGCAAACTCCGACGCAAGCGCAAGAATATAGCGGATGTCTTCGCGCACACGTTTGATACTGCCCGGGATCGGCGCGGCTTTGTTGCCCACCCAGTGAATGGCTTCGCCTGTGGCTGTGGCAATGGCTTCAAATGTCTTCGACCGAACCAACTCGGAGGTTGCCGCTTCCAGCTTGAACATCAACTGGGCATTATTGATCGCGATGGCCACCTGGTCGGCCATGGTTTGCAGGGAGGTAATATCCTCTTCGGTGAAGGCATTCAATTCATCGCTTTGCACCGTTAACCCGCCAAGGGAGCGGGATTTGACGATCAGCGGTAATGCCATCTCAGAACGCGTATTCGGCAAAAACGGATTCTTGAAACGCGATTCTTCGCCAGCGACATCCAAAGCGATCTGCGCCTGCTGCTGAATGATGGATTTGCCGATCATGGATTTTTCGTCCACAGGCAGGCGATAGTTTTCAGCCATCATCTTTCGGCCTGCTGCGGCATAGCCCGCACGCAAGGCCGCCCAATGACCGTCATCTGAAACTAGAAAAATACCCGAATAATAAAAACTGAATTCACTGCAAATGATGTTGACCGTATGCTTCAACAGGTCATCCAGATCCAAAATGGAGGTGACCATTTGTCCGACGCGGGCGGCGGTTTCAAGCAATTTGTGTCTGCGTTCAAGCATGGAGAACATGCGCTCATTCTGCTGGAGCAGGTGCTTGTTCTTTTCCACCGTGTTGGTCAACTGGCGGATGTTATCTTCAAGGCGCTCCACCAGTTCCTGTTGATAGGCCTGCAAATGCTCTTCGGCATTTTCAAGCTTTTCCACTTTGCCGTTGAGATAGGCTTCCACCTGCTCCACAAAATCCGCGTCAATGGGTTTGGTGATGAACCCCACCGCCCCCGCCGCAAGCGAACGTTCGCGCACACCAGGAGTAAGATCACCCGAAACGATGACGATGGGCGTATTGGGCAGCATTTTGCTCAAACGAGTGGCGGCTTCACTGCCAGACATGTGCGGCAGGCTGCTATCCAACAGGATCAGGCTGGGATGTGTCTCCTCGGCTAGTTGAAACCCATCCAACGGGTCGGAAGCCTCGAGGACGACATATTTTTTGGAAAGCAAACGCCGAACCAGCGAACGGGATTCGTCGCTGTCTTCAATGTAAAGGATCTGCGGAGTTCTGCGTGGGTCTGACATGGTCATTGTGAGAGCCTCAAAACCTAAAACGTGCTATGGTTTTGCTGCGAGTTTATCTTCTTTCAGGGCTTCCATTTTTCTTTGCGCGATCTTCAACAAAGCTTCTGCAGTGATCGGGGATTCCTGGATCACCCGCAGAAAATCGGCACGCGAAATGGTTAACAACTCTGCAGGGCTATTTCCTGCGCGGACATCGGTTAGAGAATTGCCGCCTTGCAGCAATTCGATCTCGCCAAAAAACTCATTGGTGCGCAACCGAGAAACAACCTGGTCTTTTACCAGCATTTCCACTTCACCCTTGCTGACAATGTAGAAATAGTCCACAGGCTGGCCTTGCTGGATAATGATCTCATTCGGTTGAAGCGGACGTGTCTCGGCGATACGGGTGAATTCAAGCATGTGACGATGGCGCAATTGCGGCAGGGCGCGTGAAATGGTCTCGTTGATCAACTCACCATCTGAAATGATGATGTTGCGATTCGTACGCGAAGTAAGCGATGGATCATGCGTGACCATCACAATGGTCTTGCCCTGCGAAACGAACAATTCAAATAACTGGATGATGGTATCTGCAGAACGGGAATCGAGATTCCCTGTGGGTTCATCGGCCACCAGCAAAGGCGGGTCACAGGCCATGGCACGCGCGATGGCGGCAAGCTGCTGTTGGCCTGTTGAAACCAGAACAGGCAGTTTATTTGCAAATTTTTCGAGGCCGACGAGTTTGAGCAGATCCATCGCACGGGTGGGGCGTTCGTCGAAATCGTACATGTCCACATAATCCATCGGGAGCATGACGTTTTCTAGCAGGGTGAGCATGGGCAATAATTGGAAGAACTGAAAGACGATTCCCAGGTTCTTGCCGCGCCAATTCGAGCGCTGACTTTCGGAGACGCCAGTGTAAATGTCGGTGCCGTTCACGACCACCAGCCCATCGGATGGATGGTCGATGCCTGTGATCATATTTAGCAAGGTGGATTTTCCGCTGCCCGATTTACCGACGATGGAAACGAATTCGCCGCGGTTAATCGTCAAGTCCACGCCTTTGAGGACGGTGAATTCACCCGCCGCATTGCTGAAACGTTTGACGACGCCGCGTAGTTCGATCATGGATTCAGGCGCAAAATCTGCTACTTGGACGGGACCCGTTTTCGGTCTGGTGCGAAGCGCTGTTTTATTCATCTGCGCCTCCTGACGGTTTTATCCAGTTGTAATTCGGGTTCCCCGGCAACCAGTTCCCCATCCGTAATGGTGAGACTGCGCGTAAAACGACTCGCAAGGCCCATGTCGTGTGTGACCATGATGATGGTTTTGTTTTGCTCACCGACGAGGTGTTCGAAAACATCGAAGATGTGATCGGCGGTGATGGAATCGAGGCTGCCTGTGGGTTCATCGGCGACGAGGATGGGAGGGTCATTGGCAAGCGCGCGCGCGATGGCAACGCGCTGCTGCTGCCCGCCTGAAATGAAGGCTGGCAATTTATTGGCATGCTCTTCAAGCTCAACGAGTTGAAGCAGTTCCATGGCACGTTCTTTTGAGCGGCGCGGATGGTAGCTATCAGAGAGATCCATGGGGAGGGTGATGTTTTCAATGAGCGTGAGCATGGGCAAAAGCTGGAAGGATTGATAAACGACACCCATTTTTTTACCGCGCCAAAGGGCACGCGCATCTTCGCTCATTTCGTGGATGGAAGTGCTTTTGCCATCGGAATGCACGATCACTTCGCCGCTCGTAAGCTGATCCACACCATTGATCATGTTCAGCAGGGTGGATTTTCCCGCACCTGATTTGCCAACAATGCCAAGAAATTCGCCTGTTTCCACGACAAGGTTGACTTCCTTTAAAGCAACGAAATCCCCCGCCGCTGTGGAGTAGGTTTTTGATACGTTATTTAATTCAATGAGAGGGTTTGGCATAATTATTCCGCTTGATTTTACCGCTATTGTGCAATTGGTTGCAAATAACGGGCTTGCAAAGGGTTTTCAATTGCGGCGGAAATGTTGAATGCCTGCTTTTCTTATTGCTCCGCTCAAGGAATGAGAGCAGGTTTTTCAACACGGGAGAAGCCAAACCTCGCAAAAATCTATTCTTTTCCCGCCCCAGTTCCAAATTTTTGCTTTAGTTTTTCCAGGTTCTTGGGGTCATCGATCCATTCTTCGCTGAATCCGCAGTGGCTGCAAACAAAACGCGTGACGGGAATTCCACTGAAAATGGTCATGCCCAATATGATGTTATTTCCGCTTCCGTGAGCCCCAACCTGCCCCGGGATCCTCAGAATATCGTTCGAATTGCATTTCGGACAGATGTTATTTTTCATGGATGAGTTCTCCTTGAATTCAATTATTTCTGAAACCCCAGGCCTTTGGCAATGAGCTTATCCACGTATCGTTTGGGCAACAGCATTGGAATGATCCAATTTTTCAGCATATTTGGAACCACCGGATAGCGGACTCGCGGCTTCGATGTGGTGAGGGCGTGCAAAACAACTTCGCCGATCTTCTCAGACGGCAATCCTTTTCTGCCATCTTCGACCATATATTTTTGGAATTTCCTGGCGGCTTCAACATACTCGGTATGCTGATACTTCGTGAGGTCAGCTTGTTCACCCTTGTCCCAGATCGGGGTTGCGACTGCGCCGGGGCCAATGATAATGACATCGATCCCGTAAAGCATCAATTCAATGCGCAATGTTTCCGACATCCCCTCCAGCGCGTGTTTGGACGTGACGTATGCGCCCACAAAGGGAGCGCCTCTTTTTCCGCTGGTCGAACTCATATTGATAAGCCTGCCAGGTTTGCCTTTCAAAGAACGGTCCATGCCTAGCAGGGGGAGAAATGCCTGAGTGACAATGAGTTGTCCGGTCAGGTTAATTTCCATTTGCGTGCGAAATTCATCGATCGGCATATGCGCCAAGGGGGCGGGAACTGCAACCCCGGCATTGTTCACCAGGCCAAATAGGGTCTCGCCATTGAGCTGGTCACGAACCTGTCGGGCGGCGGCATGAACCTTCTCTTCATCAGTGACATCAAAGATCAAGGGAACAAACGTCTCGCCGAATTCGGATTGAAGCCGTTCTGCGTCCTGCGTTTTGCGCACACTCCCGAATACACGGTACCCATTTTGAATGAGTATCTTTGTAATTCCCCAGCCGATCCCTGTCGAAACTCCCGTCACTACAACACTTTGCATTTGCAACTCCTTGATCCGTACTTAATTGATTGAACTTTAAGTTTAATCCAAATTTACCGTTTGTCGCGGATGCCCTACGCAACTTCCATTCTCCAGTAGGATGTCAGTTGCGCGGGGGAAGTGTATAAATAAAATCATATCCAATTCAGGAGGAACCCCAATGACAATTGTAACCGCCGAAGTTTTTGTCAATGCACCTGCAAAAATGGCATATCGAGCCTTTACCAATTCCACATCTCTGCGCGAGTGGTTGTGTGATGTCTCCACTGTTGAGCCGCACGCCAGTGGACGCATGTATTTGTGGTGGAATGGAAATTTTTATTCCAGCGGACACTATCTCGAACTGGAAGAAAACAGGAAGGTAAAGTTCCGTTGGTTTTCGAACGTAGACCCTGCCCCCACGGAAGTCACCGTAACTGTGAATGAAAAAGATGGCGGAACACAGGTCCGCCTCGATCATGAAGTGCCAAATGATGACGAATGGAAACAAAAATCCGATGGCTTCCGCGAATATTGGGTGGAGAGCCTCGAGAACTTAAAATCCGTTCTTGAAACTGGAATTGATCTGCGCATTGCGAACCGTCCCTTGCTGGGCATTGTGCCCGGTGATTTCACAGAGGAACAGGCAAACGCATTGGGCGTACCCGTCCGCGAAGGACTGCGGCTCGATGGTGTTGTGGAAGGTCGCGGCGCACAAAAATGCGGCCTGCAGAAAAACGATGTCATCGTGGAGTTTGGCGGAAAAACCATCGGGAATGATGCAAGTAGTTTCGCAAATGCAATTGCCGGGAAGAAGGGAGGCGATCAAGTCGAAGTCATCTACTATCGCGGTGCAGAAAAGAAAACCGTCATCATGGAACTCAGCAAGCGTCCCATGCCTGAAGTCCCGTTTGACCCCGCCGAGCTTGAGAGACAAGCCCGCGCCATTTACGAACCCGCATTGGCCGAAGTGGAAAAAGCCTTCGAAGGCTTCACCGATACGCAAGCTCTGGCACACCCCGAGCCGAATGAATGGAACGCATTGGAAACAGTCGCACACTTGATCTCTGGCGAACGCTTCAATATCCTCATCCTCACTGGATTGATCGACGGATACGAGCCCGTCGCAGATGGATTTGGAACGAACGTCCACGCGCAGGTGCAGGCGACCGTAAAAGCGAATCCTTCCATTGACCTGATGCTGGGCGCGCTTCGACGGGCAGTGGAGGAGACCCTGGCATTTGTGGCCTTAATCCCCGCTGAATTCACCGCAAACAAAGGAAGCTATTATCGCTTCGCATCCGGGCTGCTTCAACCGAACTTCCATCTCACCGCACATCTCGAACAAATCAAATCTGCTCTCGCCGTTGCAAAGAAATAAACGGACAAGCAAAAACAGTCGGCCAAAATAATGGCTGACTGTTTTTATTTTGCATCGTATGATCTGGTTACTTTTTACGGCCAAACAACGCCGCCAATATTCCGATCACCAGCACGAGCGGCGAACACAGCATGAATGCAACACCCATTACCAGATAGCTGGATGCAAGATTGCGCTGATATTCTTCAAATGAAACTCGATCCCCTCCAAAGACCTGATTCGGGATCACCCCGCCCACCGACGCCTTCTTTCCCAGGATGGTTATCAAATCTCCACTGGCAAAGCCGCGATAAAGCGAAGCGCCATCATGCAATGGCTGACCCTCATAGTCCGCCTGCAATATGCCGTTTCCATCAACAACCTTCTCATGTAAAGACCCGCTCAAGCTGGCACTGTTCGAAGCTCTAATCAAAACGGGAGCACCGTTCATCTCAAGGGTCAATTCAGGAAAGACCGTTTGCACACGAGACCATGACCCCGAAGGCGTATTGTCATTGCCGTTATCGTCCTGGGTTACGGTCACCTTCCATGTGTCTTCCGTATATGCAATGAATTCAGGCAGAGACGGAGTCGGAGCACCTCCGATCAAGTAACCAGTGATGAGGATGTCGCCGCCCGCTGCAATTGATTCGACAGACTGCGCCGTCATCATCGGCATTCGCGAAACCTTATACGCCAGGATCGCCTGATTTGGCGCCAAAACAAAGGTCATTACCGCTCCGCAGGCAAAAACGGAGATAGCCGCTGTGAAAGATCCCAGCACAGCCTTGAAACGGTTGCGCAATTGTGCAAACAGATTAAATCCAGACAAATTATTCATTGGTATTAGCTCCGGTATCTTCGCTAAATTAATGGAATGATTTTAACGCCCAACATACTGCTTTTTACTTTTTTCTGAATATGAAAAACTGTCGCGCCTCCCATTCTAGTGAAACATGGAAGCTATCGAGAAATTAAAAACCAGTCTTTTCACCCATTGGAAAAAAGTACCATACCAATTTAGGTCAAATCGTTTACAATTGGGAAATATATGGAGAGAAAAGTGAATGGCGAACCTGTACTGGTGATGTTGGTCGAAGACAATATAGATCATGCTGAACTGGTGATCAGGACCCTGGAAGATCACCGCATTGCTAACAAGATCAAACACTTTATGGACGGGCAGACCGCTCTTGATTATCTTTTCAGGCGTGGTGAATATGAAGACCCCAAAACCAGCCCCCGCCCACACATGATCCTTCTCGACCTGCGCCTGCCAAGGGTCGACGGACTTGAGGTTCTCCACCAGATCAAAGAACGTGATGAGTTAAAGAACGTACCCGTTATCATCCTTACTACATCAGAAGCCGAAAAAGACGTTGCCCGCGCTTATGACAATCATGTCAATAGTTATCTGGTAAAACCAGTGGGGTTTGATGAATTCAGCAAGCTCATGAACGATCTCGGTTTTTACTGGCTGGGCTGGAATACACACCCTCGTATTTAGTTTAAGGCACCCAATTTCGAAAGCATAATATATGGATGACAGGATCAACATCCTTTTAATCGAAGACGAAGACCCACACGCAGAACTTATCCAGCGCGCCTTCGAAGACCAGGATGCTCGTTTTAAAATATTTCGCGTACGCTCGCTCACAGAGGCACGCACACAAATGGTGGAACGGGAACCCACCCTCATCATTGCAGATTGGCGTTTACCTGATGGTGAGAGTATGGAATTACTTCCCGACCATCACGACCCTTTATCCACCCCCATCATTCTCATGACAAGTTACGGCAATGAGCGCATTGCGGTTGAGGCGCTTAAATCCGGTGCGTTGGACTATGTTGTCAAATCACCAGAATCCATGCTGGATATGCCCCATCTCGCTGAGCGTGCCATCGAACAATGGGCTGCGCGCGCCGAACGTGCCAAAATGCAAAAGGCCTTGCTCGAGAGTGAGGCGCAATTCCGCCTGCTGGCCGAAAACGCCAGTGACATGATCTCACGCCTCACTACCGAAGGACGCGTGATTTACGTTTCCCCCGCCTGCGAAACCATTCTCGGATACACACCCGAGGAAATGGTCGGCACCAGTTCCTTCGATATCGTCCATGAAGATGACCGCGCCTTTGTAAAGAACCTGTTCAGGGGAAATCGTTACGACGCAACGTATACGGTCTCGTATCAGGCATTACACAAAAATGGACACTACGTCTGGTTGGAATCTTCAGCCAAAGCTATTCTCGACCGCAAGACCAATTCCATCAGCGAAATACAGATCGCATCCCGCGATATCACCGAGCGCAAGAAATCTGAAAAAGCACTGCAAGTCGCACATGACGGCCTTCAGGAAGCCTATCAAAGAACCATCGAAGGTTGGGTCCGTGCGCTGGACCTGCGTGATCGCGAGACAGAAGGCCATACTCAACGCGTCACCGAGCTGACCATAAAAGTTGCCAGAAAGCTCGGCTTCTCGGAAGAGGAACTTACCCACATTCGCCGCGGCGCATTGCTGCACGATATGGGAAAAATGGCCATCCCAGATGAGATCCTGCAAAAGCCCGGACCCTTGAACGAAACCGAATGGGAAAAGATGCGCCGTCATCCCATATATGCCTACGAAATGCTCTCCCCGATCTCCTATCTCCACCCCGCGCTTGAGATTCCACTTTGCCATCATGAGCGCTGGGATGGCAGCGGCTACCCACGTGGGCTGAAAGGCGAAGATATTCCACTCGTCGCACGCTTCTTCGCAATTGTCGATGTTTGGGATGCTCTTTGCAGCGACCGCCCATATCGTAAAAAAATGCCGCAACAGGAAGTGGTCAATTATTTGCGTGAAAAATCAGGTATCCTTTTCGACCCCAAACTGGTGGATGTGTTCCTTTCAGTGGTGGAGTCTGAAAAAAAATAGCAATTTCGACCATCCTCTGAAAGCTCATGTTGACATGCCCCTGTACATCGGGTATCCTTGCCCCCGTCCGGGCAGGCCCGGCGCGGCGAAGCCTTTCGAATCCCGCCAGGATCGAAAGATAGCAACGGTAAGGAAGAGTCTTCGGGTGCCGCCGGTAGCCTGCCCGGATAT
The DNA here is from genome assembly GCF_016705895.1 of Candidatus Villigracilis affinis. Classification (NCBI taxonomy): domain Bacteria; kingdom Bacillati; phylum Chloroflexota; class Anaerolineae; order Anaerolineales; family Candidatus Villigracilaceae; genus Candidatus Villigracilis; species Candidatus Villigracilis affinis. The sequence continues at coordinate 256,830 of NZ_JADJKT010000039.1, forward strand.
TTTATTCCCATCATTTTCAATTCACTTATGAAATCATCGAACTGGATCACGATCATCGCCGCTATCATCATCGGCATTGGCATCGGGCTGACCTATGGCTGGGTGATTAACCCGGTCGTGTACACCGATGTCACCCCCGATGCTCTGCGCGCAGATTACCGCGCCGATTATGTGCTCATGGTCGCCGAAGCCTATCAGGGGGAACAGGACTCCGAAACCGCCGCCCGCCGCATCGCCATGATCGGAAGCGAGTCCCCAGACCTGATCGTCACATCCTCTTTGGATTACGCCATCGCGAACAACTTCAGCCAAAACGAGATCCTGCTCCTGCAAGGATTACTCACCGCCATGCAGACGTATCAACCGCAGCCGGTCAACGCCCCATGAGATCATCCAACCGCAACATCATCTTGTATATCGTCCTCGCGCTTCTTACTGGACTTGGGCTTGGTCTGGCGTACTCGTGGCTTCTCTCCCCCGTAACATACGTGGACGCAAACCCCGCCATGCTGCGCACCGATTTCAAAGATCAATATCGCATCGTGGTCGCCGCCTCCTACGCATCATCGCATGACCTCGCCCGCGCCCGCGCCCGCCTGCAATTGCTTGGCGATGTTGACCCAGTTGGTCAACTCAGCGCATTGGCGCAAAACATGGTGGCAGGCAACGCATCCCTCGAACAGGTGCAACCCATTGCTCAACTCGCCACCGACCTGCAGCAGGGATTTTCAAGCTCCCCGATCACAGACACGCCTTTTGTAGTGGTGGTCAACACCCCCACAGAAATCGATACGCCTTCTGCGGAAACATTCGCAACCGAAACCCAAACCATCCTCGAAGAAGACACTCCCATTCCAACCCTTGCATTTGACCAAACCCCGCTTGCGCCTGTGGTCACTTCCACATTTGCGCCGCGCCCCACCTTCACAGCAATCCCTGCCTCAGGCGTTCTGTTCAGCCTTGTTGGTCAAGATACAGTCTGCGACCCCGGCCTGCAACCCGGTTTACTGCAATTCATCATCATGGACTCCCGACGCAGACAAGTCGCAGGCATCGAGATCATCGTCTCATGGACTGAAAAGGAAGACCGCTTCTTCACCGGATTCAAACCCGAGCTTGGAGATGGATACGCTGATTTCGTCATGCAGCCCGATGTCATTTATAGTGTCCGCGTTGTAGAGGGTGGGGCCATTGTGCCCAACATCCTGGCCCCCACATGCACAGACCCGAATGGGGTAATTTACACTGGCGGATTATTGCTTACCTTTCAACAACCTTAATTCAAAGTAAGTATCTGCAACCAAACCCCTCTTCATTCGTTATATCTTACATAAAACAATTAAGGAGTACGAATGAATACATCATATCCAAATCAAAAACCAGGCTTGCTGATAGCTATTATATGGATGACACTCGTCAGCGGCATCATCAACCTCTTCTGGGGATTTGTAGCATCCGCCACAGCGCTTGGAACCATTATCGGGGTCATCTGTTTACCGATCACGATCCTGCCGACCATTCTTGGTATTTTCGAGATCATTTACGCGGCGAAACTCTTAAGCACACAACCTGAACCGATAAAACCATCACAATCGATTGCCGTCTTTCAAATCCTCACGGCCTTTTTGGGAAATGCATTTTCCATGGTGGTTGGCATCCTCGCCCTCATCTTTTACAACGACAAAAGTGTGCGGGACTATTTTTCAAAATTGAACGGAGTGCAGATCACTACCCCAGATCCTATGCCCACTCCTCCTGCCAACATTGACCCTGAACCCTTGCCCGAGATTTCGCCAGCCGAACCCACCGTCTCTGAGATTCCCGCTCTCGAAACCGAAGCAGTTCCACCCGTCAAACCGAAACGCACGCGCAAAGTCGCGGGAAAGTAATCCTCAACAAGCCGCCTTTTCAAAAAGGCGGCTTTATTTATCCAAATTCGTGATGTTCTACACCTTGACTAGCATTCCCCTCGCTCATAAAATGGAAGCATAATTCAACGGACGGTTGGGAAGAGACTCAGTAATAAGAGCGCCGAAGGTGCAAATCTGGCAAACAGGCGAAACCAGATGAAACTCTCAGGCAAAAGGACCCTGCTTCCGATGCAACTCTGGAAAGTCTCATGCAAGAACGAGACACCGACGGTGTAAAGTTAGGTAGTCTACCAGTCAATAGTCTACTAGTCTGTTAGTCATTGTGGCTAAGCGACTACAAGACCAGCGACTAACAAACTAGCCGACTAATCTCTCAGGTTCCATTACAGAGGACGCGCGATTGTAGAATCGTGCGTCCTTTTTTGATTCGCCAATAACTCACAAAAGACAAAGGAGAAACAGACAATGAACGTCCCATCTAATTTAAAGTACACCAAGTCCGATGAATGGTTCGACCCCGCCAACGGCGCAGCAGGCATCACCGATTACGCCCAGAACCAGCTTTCCGATATTGTCTTCGTTGAACTGCTTGTAGATGAAGGCGAAACCGTGGAAGTGGGTAAACCCATTGCCTCCGTTGAATCTGTGAAAGCCTCTGCTGAAATTTACGCCCCCGCTTCAGGCACCGTCAGCGCCGTCAACAAGGGACTCGCCGACAAGCCCGAAACCCTCAACTCTGACCCGTTCGGCGAAGGCTGGATGATCAAGATCGCTGGCGGCAACGCCGGTGAGGTGATGGATGCCGATGCTTACACCGCTTACTGTGATGGCCGCGCTCATTAACCAGTAATCAGTAAATAGTGTCAGAATAACTGGCAGATGATTACTGATAACTGAACACCAGAGGTAACATGACCTACATCCCAATTTCCCCCAAAGAAAGGGATGCGATGCTCCAAACGGTCGGCGTCAAATCATTGGATGATCTGTTCGACGCCATCCCAAAGAACCATCGCTTTCCCGAATTAGACCTGCCCCCCGCGCTCACTGAAATGGAAGCCGCCACGCTGCTCAGCGAAATGGCGCAAACCAATGAAAATGTCCGCGAGCACATGATTTCCTTCCTCGGCGCCGGCGCATACAACCACTACGTTCCTTCGGTAGTCGATCACATGCTTCGCCGCGGAGAATTTTTCACAGCCTACACCCCATATCAGCCTGAAATTTCACAGGGCACCCTGCAAGCCATCTTCGAATATCAATCGCTGATGACCAATCTCACCGGCATGGAAGTCTCAAACGCTTCCCATTACGATGGTGCCACCGCCACTGCTGAAGCAGTAAATTTGGCTTATGCCCAATTCCGCGGCAAGCGCAAGAAGATCGTCATGTCTCCCACCGTGCATCCGCAGTACCGCGAAGTCATTCGCACGTACTCACAAGGCATGGGATTGGAAGAAGCCGGGGACGACGTATCAGCCGACCTCGAAGCAGGACCCGAAGAATTGATGTCGCTCGTCGATGACAAGACCATGATCGTCGTCGTGCAATATCCCGATTTCTTCGGCCGCATCCACGATTACACAAAACTGATCGAAGACGCGCACGCAAAAGGCGCGCTCGTTTGCATCGTTGCGAATCCCACCGCGCTGCTCATGCTCAAGACTCCCGCCGAAATGGGCGCGGATATTGTTGTCGGTGAAGCGCAGCCGTTCGGCATTCCGCTTTGGTATGGCGGACCCTATCTCGGTTTCTTCACCACCAAGAAATCCTACGTTCACAAAATGGCTGGCCGCCTGATCGGCGAAACCGTGGACGCCCGCGGGCAGCGCTCTTACGTGCTCACCCTCACCGCGCGCGAACAACACATCAAACGCGAACGCGCCACTTCCAACATCTGCACCAATCAAGGTCTGCTCGCGCTTGCAGCTGCCGTTTATATGTCATCGCTTGGCAAGACCGGCTTGCAGCAGGTTGCAAATCTTTGTTATCAAAAAGCGCATTACGCCGCGAGTGAACTTAGCAAGATCGACGGCTTCGGGTTGTGCTTCACAGAACCGTTCTTCCATGAGTTTGTTCTATGCTGTCCGAAACCCGCCAGCGAAGTCAACGAATATTTGCTCGATAACGGCATCTTCGGCGGCTACGACCTCGGCAAGGATTATCCTTCGCTCAAGAATCATCTGTTGGTTGCCGTTACCGAAATGAACAGCAAACAGGAAATCGACACCCTCGTGGAAGTTTTAAAGGAGATGGAATAATGGCTACCATCGTTGAACCCACCATCTTTGAACTTTCCTCCCCGGGACGACTCGGCGTGACCATGCCCGCCTCAGACGTACCCGAAACTGCCCTGCCTCCCAAGAATTTGCTGCGCTCTGACCTGCCCCTGCCCGAGCTCGCCGAAGTGGACGTTGTCCGTCATTACACAAAACTCAGCAAATTCAACTACAGCGTGGACGATGGCTTCTATCCTTTGGGTTCCTGCACCATGAAATACAACCCGAAGATCAATGAAGACACCTGCCGCCTGCCTGGCTTCCTGTACACTCACCCACTGCAGCCCATCGAAACCGTGCAAGGCAACCTTGCGTTGATGTTCGAAATGCAGGAATGGCTCAAAGAGATCAGCGGCTTTGCGGGTGTAACCCTTCAACCTGCCGCAGGCGCGCACGGAGAATTCACCGGCGTGCTGATGATGGCCGCTTATCACAAGGCGCGCAACGATACCAAGCGCACCAAGATGCTCATCCCCGATGCCGCGCATGGCACGAACCCCGCCTCGGTCGGCATGTTGGGCATGAGCGTGGTCACCATCCCATCCGATTCACGCGGCAATGTGGATCTCAAAGCCCTCGAAGCCGCCTGCGATGATACCGTCGTCGGTATGATGCTCACCAACCCCAACACCCTCGGCATGTTCGATGAGAACATCGAAAAGGTCGTGAATATGGTGAAGGATTGTGGCGGCCTGATGTACGGCGATGGCGCGAACCTGAACGCCCTGCTCGGCATCGTCCGCCCTGGTGACCTCGGCTTCGACGTAATGCACTTCAACCTGCACAAGACCTTCTCCGTGCCGCACGGCGGCGGTGGACCAGGATCAGGCCCGGTCGGAGTCAGCCAGCGTCTTGTCGATTATCTGCCTTCTCCGCTCGTCGGGATCATCGAAGAAGGCGATGACGACCTCGAACCGCTTTACGGTTTCGTCACCCCCAAGCACAGCATCGGACGCATGAAAGCCTTCCACGGTCACTTTGGCGGCGGCCTTGTCCGTGCTTACACGTACATCTCCATGCACGGCCCTGACGGATTGAAAGCGATCTCGCAATTTGCCGTGCTCAACGCCAACTATTTGCAGGCACGTCTGCGAAGCACTTACAAGATTCCTTATGACCGCATCTGCATGCATGAGTTCGTCATGGAAGGTCAATTCGAAGGCAGTGACGTCCGCGCGCTGGATATCTCCAAGCGTCTGATGGATTACAAATTCCACCCGCCGACAAATTACTTCCCGCTCATCGTCCACGAAGCGTTGATGATCGAGCCGACCGAAACTGAAAACAAGGACACCCTCGACCGCTTTGCCGATGCGCTCATTGCCATTGCAGAGGAAGCCAAGAGCCAGCCCGATCTGCTCCACAACGCACCACACAGCACCCCATTTGGAAGAATGGATGAGGTCAAAGCCGCAAGAGAGTTGGTCCTCTGCTGCTGGCTGCCTGAAAACTATGAAACACTGAAATAGAAAGTGACAAAAAAGCCTCGAAGAGAAAATCTTCGAGGCTTTTTTGTGCCATTAATTTCCAGCATCATACCGAGATAATATGGCTTGTTGAATAATTCACAGAGAGCTTTCGCTTTTAAAAACAGAGCCAAGCCCGGCAACTTTACAGGGTTATAATAGCAGCGACTGCACACAAAAGAACATCCAGCATTTTGCTGGATGTTCTTTATAACCAATTCAAGGAGGAGCAATGCTCAACAAGCTATTATTTCACCGTTTCCCCAACATCAAAAGTTGGCTCACGCGCATACAGTACGAATTGATCTCCACCTTTGACAGGGACAAAAATGCGATCTTCATGAACTTTGGCTACACCGCCCATCATCAGGGACATGAACCCATTCCCCTTGCAAAAGAGGAGGAAATCCATCGCTACCCGTTACAGCTCTATCATCACGTGGCAAGACACATTGACTGGAAAAATACCGATGCGCTCGAGGTCAGCTCCGGGCGGGGCGGAGGCGCGAGTTTCATCATGCGTTACTTCAAGCCACGCTCCTACACCGGGGTGGATTTTTCCACACGTGCCGTCGAATTCTGCCGCAGCCATTACAAAATGGACGGCCTCAAATTCCATCACGGAAACGCTGAAGCCCTCACCTTCCCCGATAATTCCTTCGATGTAGTTGTCAACGTGGAAGCGTCGCTCTATTATCCGAACATCACAAGATTTTATGAACACGTCAAACGCGTGCTCAAACCCAATGGATATTTTCTCTACACTGACCTGCGTTACGAGGAAAAAGTTTCGATCTGGCATGCGCAATTGAAAAACATGGGAATGAAACTCATCAAAGAGGAAGACATCACCGACAACGTGTTGAAAGCCATGGAACTGGACCGCGAGCGCCGCGTTGCACTGGTGGATAAATATGTCCCTGCCATCTTACGCAAACAGTTCTATCACTTTGCGGGGGTTTCTCCGAATCAGACGGACACCCTGCCTCACCTGGATAATCGCCGATACTGGTATTTTGTCCTGCAAAAGGCATAACGAAAATCACGAATAAAAGGATGCGCTGTTTGGCGCATCCTTTTTGATTTATTAAATCGCTTACAATTGCCAATGACATTTTTCACAAGGAGTTCATCATGCAACAACTAAGCGAAGACATTCGCAAGAAAATCATTCTCTTTCAAAAGACAGAGATCACCGAATATCATATCTATAAGCGTCTGGCAAAGCGGATCAAATCCGTGGAGAACGCGAAGATCCTCGACCAGATCGCTGAAGACGAATTGCGACACTACAACGGCTGGAAGGAATACACCAACGAAGAAGTTCAGCCGCGCTGGTTCTTTGTCTGGTTTTATTATCTTGTCAGCATGCTGTTCGGTTTCACCTTTGGCGTCAAACTCATGGAAATGGGCGAAGAAAAGGCGCAGGTCAATTATGAAGCCGTTTCCAAGGTCATTCCGAAAGCCATTGAATATCAGGATGAAGAAGACAAGCACGAACATCAACTCATCGAAATGCTGGATGAAGAACGACTGCAATATGCGGGATCGGTGGTACTTGGTTTGAACGACGCACTCGTGGAACTGACAGGCGCTCTGGCCGGGCTGACACTTGCCCTGCAAGACGTGAAATTGATCGCCCTTTCAGGACTCATCACAGGCATCGCCGCCTCGCTCTCGATGGCTGCAAGCGAATATCTATCCACTCGTTCAGAAAAGACAAGCAAGCACCCAGTGCGCGCGGCGGTTTATACGGGCATTGCCTACATTATCACGGTGACCCTGCTCATCCTGCCGTATCTCCTTTTTGAAAATTACTATCTCGATCTGGTCATCGCGCTCACAACCGCCGTCGTGATCATCGCAGTGTTCAACTATTACATCTCGGTCGCCAAAGGCGAATCTTTCCGCGAGCGGTTTATGGAAATGGCAGGCCTGAGTTTGAGTGTGGCGGCTTTCTCATTTGTCATTGGCTACTTTATCCGCCAGTGGCTTGGGATTGAAATCTAGTTCTTACCTCACCCCTGCCCCTCTCCTAAAGGAGAGGGGGGAGTTGACATGAAAATCTTATCGGTAGACATCGGCACAGGCACACAGGATATTTTTCTTTACGATTCGAATCTCGACATCGAGAACGGATTCAAACTCGTTTTGCCATCCCCAACCATGATGGTTCATCGCCGTCTCAAGCAGGCGCTTCACACGCGGACCCCGATCCTGCTCAGCGGATACCAAATGGGGGGCGGCCCCTCGGCATGGGCCATCGAAGAAATGGCGCGCGCGGGCATCCCCGTGTACATGACGCCCTCCGCTGCGACGACATTGAATGATGAGTTGGATAAAGTTGAGGCATTGGGGATACGCATTATCTCCGACGATGAAATAAAAAAGATAAAAGATGTGGAGGAATTGGAATTAAGGGACTTCGATTTCAATTTGATCTCCAAGACTTTCAATGATTACGGTGTTTCACTGAAAGATCTAGGGGCAATCGCTGTGGCCGTATTTGATCATGGCAATGCACCCGCGGGGATTTCAGATCGGCAGTTTAGGTTTGATTATTTGGATGAAAGAATCAAAGCAAAGAATTCTCTTTCAGCCTTCGCTTATCTTTCCAATGACATTCCCAAAATCATGACCCGTCTGCAATCGGTGGCGGATTCGGCAAGTGGATTGCCCTGTCCGCTGGTGGTGATGGATACGGCTCCAGCCGCCGTGTTGGGTGCGGACTTTGACCCTGCCGTGGCGCAGCGTAAAGCCAAGATCGTTTGCAATGTGGGGAATTTCCACACGCTGGCGTTTCGTTTAGGCGAAAAAGGAATCGAAGGCGTTTTTGAGCATCACACAGGTGAAATTGACCTGCCGAAGCTCGAGTCACTTTTGCGTGCGTTGGCCGATGGTTCGCTCAAGCATGAAGATGTGTTCAATGACATGGGACATGGCGCGTTGATGTATTCAAACGAGAAGTTCGAGTTCGGAAAAGACGATTTCGATGTGGTGGTGACGGGGCCAAGGAGAAGCATGTTTGCCCTCTCCCAGAAGGAGAGGGAGAATCTCCGCCCATATTTTGCTGTGCCTTTTGGCGACATGATGATCGCAGGATGTTTTGGGTTGCTGGCGGCTACAGCGGAGATTCTGCCTGAGTTGGCCGAACCCGTTCTCGGGTCGTTGCGAAGCGGGCGCGGGCGGGGAGTGGCTCCGTGGGACGGATAATGTCAAAGGGTTGAGGATGTCTGCGGGGCAGACATCCTCAAAAAGAATCAGGGGCAGACAGAAGAGAGTTTGGAAAGTTCGTTGACCGCGCCATCGAAGGTGAATTCGCCGTTGTCGCTGAAGGCATAGTAGGTGGCGCCGTTGGGGAGCATGGCGATGCTGATGCCGCCGTAGCCCCACATGAACGGGACATAAAATTGGCAGGGGGAGCGATATTCTTTTGCCCAGAAGCTGTTGTTGTAAAGTTCGGAGCCTGTGCTCAGGCCATGGTCGGAGGGATCGCGCTGCATGGTGGCGGCGAGCAGGCTTGGATGTAGAATTTGCTGGCCGTTGATTTGGCCCGATTGCGTGTTGAGGAAAGCGGCGATCTTGGCGATATCATCTTGCGTGTAAAACATGCCATGACTGCCAAAGGCGCGACCAGTGGGGATGTTATCGGTTCGCAGGGACGAGAGTGCACCTGGGCTGAGATGCAACGGAATGAAGACGTCTTGCACGAGCATGTCGAAGAGGTCGGCGTCACTGCCTGTTTGTTGGCGCAGATATGCGGACATGGTCTGCGTGGCAACAAAGGTTGCCGTGGATTGATAGACCCATTGCTCGCCAGGTTTGCCGTTGGCGGGGAAGCTGAGAGCGTATTTCAATTTGTCTTCATAGGTTTCTGCGACGAGGAAATTGGTTGAGATGGGCGAGAAATCTTCATCGGTCATGTAGGTGGGGGCTTCATAACGGCCAGTGGCCATATCCAGCGTGTGTTCGAGGGTGACTGAATCCCAGTCGGCGGCTTCGGGGAGATACTCTTTGACGAGGATATCGCCGACGTTTTCATCGTACAGTTGACCGAGGCGCATGTACGCCATGCCTGCCAACACCGATTTGGCTGTGGAATAGGATGGCAGACGCATTTCGGAACAATAGGCATATTGTCCGTGGCGGGTGTTGCAGTTGGAGATATAGTTTACGCCGTTGTAGAACACGCCAAAGGTGGTGGTATGTTCGGGCATGGTCCCCGATGACATGAGGGCTTCATTGACCTTTGCGTTGGGGTAATCAGAAGCGAGTGCGCTGATGGGTTTGGTGGGCAATTGATTTTTGAGCCAGTCAAAATGTGCAGCGGTGACCGCTTCGGCATTTGCAACCTGTGACGGGGTGTAGGCGGCTTTGAGTTGTCCCCACATGTCAAACTTGAAATACATGCAGGTTTCCTGAGTCACCTGATAGCGGACATTTGAAATGGTCGTGTCGTTGAAAAGAAAGGTCATCACACCGTTGTGGACGCAATTCTGATTCCGCTCGATGAGTGCAAATGGAAAAGACGCCCGCGAAAAACCCTGGTCGCCTGATTCGTTCCATGCGCGGCCCGGGGCGACCATATAATTCCAGGTGGGTTGATTGGAATACACAAGGCTTTGGTCCACGGGGATCAAGTGGCTGCCGCTTTGAACGAATTCAAAACTCATCTCGGGCAGGTGCGTCCAGGTGGGGTCAGCGGAGTAGCCAAAGTCATCGCGCAAAGATTGGAAACCGCCTGCCTGCGATTCGTCGGTTAACTCAAGTTTGCCTTGAAAGGTGAATGCGGGCGGCGCGGCATCGGCAGGGATGGCGAAGGCGGAATCATCCACAGGGCTGGAGGATTCGCCCGACATCAGGTCATCAAAGGTGAGGAGTGTGCGGGTCGAATTGCCAGAACCAGTCAACGGGTCGAAGGGAGTCGGGGTGGCGGCGGGGATGTTTGGCTGTTGCACCACCGTCTCTTGTGTGGCAGAGGGCGGGTTGGCAGGGTCGGCACTTTCGCCGCCGCCTGTCAACAGGGAACAAGCCAGGCTGGGCAGAATCAAAAGCAGGAATAAATTCTTCTTCATTTGAGCCTCCAGTATTAAAGGGTATGCGCCTTTATAGCACAACACGGGCGGAGTATCATCCGCCATTGGTGGGAAAGGTGGTGGGGTTTGACAGCCCTTGCAAGCGGAGGTTTGCTACAATTCCTGTGATGAGTTTTATAACCATAGGTGAACGTAGATCAAGGAGACAGGACATGAAGACTTTCCGCATCATCAATTGGATATTTGTGGGATTGAGTCTGTGCTTTCTGTTGGCAATTCCCGTTCTTGGGTTGGGGTCTGCCGCCATAAACTGGAATGGAGTCTGCCACGGCTTTACAGACGGACAGGCTCCCTGCTCATGGTGGGAGTACACCCAGAATGAAATGTTTTGGGCTTCGTTCATTTTTCTCCCTTTGCTGGTGGTGACGTTGTTTACGTGGGGTCTTATGAATTTGATCCGCTGGGGAATGCGGGTATTTCGCAATACAAATTCGATTACATCAAAGTGAGGATTGTCCCATGGCGGGGCGGAAGCCGTGGAATATAATTACCAAAAAGGAGCGCCATGAATCAGCATCTGCACATTATCACTTTGGGTGTGAAGGATCTTGAAGCATCCAAAAAGTTCTATGCGGACACGTTGGGTTGGAAGATTTCGAATCCCCAGGAAGGCATCGCCTTCTTTCAGGCTGGCGGTGTAGTACTCGCGCTGTATCCGCGAGAGTCACTGGCAGAGGATGCGCTGGTTTCGCCAGAGGGAAGCGGATTTTCTGGGATCACCCTGGCATACAATGCGCAGTGAACGGAAGTGGATGAGATCATCCGTGATTTGAAGTCTAAAGGCGTGCAAATCGTGAAGGAGCCGACGAAGGCATTCTGGGGCGGATACAGTTCCTATTTTGCCGACCCCGATGATTTTCGCTGGGAAGTGGCGTATAACCCGTTCTTTGCGTTTGATGAGAATGGAAACCTGAAATTCGACTGATCGGTTCTACGAAAGAATCAAATCATATCGTTGTTCCGTCAGCAGCTGGCCAAAGGAAGTTGATTCCATTTCCTTGGTGGTTAAAAACCGAGGGCTATGCCGATATGCAGTTCGTGAGTTGCCCATAAACAGGATTTTGATAGCCCTCACGAAGATAATCCATCATAAGAGGCATCCAATGTTCAAATATATTACGCGGGCTGCCGCCATCATCTTTTTTCTACTTGGTTTTGCTGGAACCGTAGTTTTGATCTGGTTCGTCTATGTCGCCGCCCTGCGCCCGGCACTCGAAAAAAAGTGGGTTCAGATTCCCTCTCCAATTGAGCCGCTGACCACCTTGAAAGTGGGCGACGCCGGAGAAATCTTTGCAGAGGGTGAGGATGGCGGTTTGTATCAGTTTTCGATGTACCCGGAACTCGCGTGGATAAAAGTAAAGGAAACCGAAAACGTATATTCGGGGATCACGTGCAGACCCATCACAGACAGCACATACCAAAGCGAGCTGATGTCGAATAAGGTCAAGGCACAAGTTAGCGTGGATTGCAGTTTCGCCGAGCAGGCGCTCTACCTGGACATAGACCTGCTTGAGAATGGCGAGACCTGGTATTTCGAAAAATCGAGCAATTCCTATGTGGTGCTCGGGCTGGTCGTACTCCTGCCCATCGGCTTGATCATTGATGGCGTGTTTTATGCGATCGGTCTATCCTTCCTCGCGCTGGAAGTGATCATCACATCGTTGCGGAAGCAAAGCAAGCCGCCTGAAATGGAAAATCATCCCAAACATTTGGGATGATTTTTTCTTTAACTTTGGCAGCAGGGATTTGGCAATACCTGGGGATATAATGCCTTCATCAATTCTTTACCAAGGAGAAACATTCCATGTGTGGAATATTCGGTTATGTTAGCAACAAAGAAGAAGCGCTCGGACCAATCTTGATTGCAGCAGCAGAACGACTCACTTATCGTGGATATGACTCTGTCGGCGCGGCAACGATCAACAATGGAAAGATTGATTTACGCAAGGACACTGGCAAAGTGGATTCTGTCGCGGCGAAATATAACATCGCCGAAATGCGCGGACAGCGCGGGATTACACAGTTGCGTTGGGCGACGTTTGGCGAGCCTTCACAGGTTAATTCACAGCCGCATTTAGATCCGAATGGCGATATGGTCGGGGCGCACAATGGCAATGTTGTAAATAATGTGGAGCTGCGTTTGGAATTTATGGCGGAGGGAATGACTGTCCGTTCGCAGAATGATGGCGAGACATGCGTGCATGCGGTGGAGAGATATATCAGCCGCGGATATGAATTCATTGATGCAATTCGACTCGCGTATGGCGACCTCGAAGGCGATTATGCTTTTGTCATCGGGCGCGCGGATGACGATAAGTTGTACGCGTTCAAAAAGGTTCGGGCATGGTGATCGGCATCGGCGATGGCTTCACCTGTCTTTCGTCTGACTTGCCTTCGATATTGCCGCTCACCCGCGAAGTCATTCGTCCGCAGGATGGGGAGATCGTGACGCTGTGGGCAGACCGCGTGGGAAGTGCGCTCTGTCAAAGATGGAAAAATAATTCAACGAATGCCAGAAACAGTTACGGAGTCGATGGATGCGGTGCAGAAGGGCGGGTATCCGCATTTTATGTTGAAGGAAATCCACGAGCAGGCGCAAGTCGCCCGTGAGTTAATCCACTTATTGGATGGCAGCCCGATGTGCAGCCGTTGGTCGAGAAGATGAAGAACGCGCGTCATCTGTATTTGATCGGATGCGGCACGAGTTATCACGCGGCGGCGATAAACTCAGTGTACATCGCGCAGCTGGCGGGGCTGACCGCCATCCCCGTGCTTGCGCCGCAGTTCATCGCGCAATACGCGCCCGCGGTGGGATATGAAGACGTGGGGATTTTCGTCAGTCAATCGGGCGAAACCAAGGATGTGCTCAATGCGTTGGAGCCGCCGAGAAGCGCGGCATGGCTTGTTTTGGATTGGCGAACGTGGTGGGCTCGACGTTGACGAAGGCGACTTCGTTCTGCCTACCCCTTGTGCTGCGGATACGAAATCAGCGTGCGCCACGAAGACATTTACCAACCAGGTCGTGACGTTCCTGTATCGGCGTATCGACTCGCGGGCAAAGACACGGAGCGAACTTTTGCGGATCCCTGAATTGATGGAGCAGACGATTGAGATGGTCGGACCGCAGATCAAGCGATTGCAAAGACATCAACGAATGGAACGATATGTACTGTCTCGGCTACGGCGCGACCTATCCGATCGCTTTGGAAGGTGCATTGAAATTAAAAAGAAATTCACGTATGCCCATTGCGAAGGGATGCTCTCTAACTGAATTCAAACATGGCCCACTCTCTGCGGTGAGCAAGGGATTACCAATTGTGTTTGTGGCAGGACCGAACGATGTGCCGCTCATCATCAGCGGGATCAACGAAGTGAAAGTCCGCGGCGCACGCACGATCACCATCGGCGAAGAGGACTCCCGCCTGCGTGCCAACGGCGATGATTTGGTGGTAATTCCAAAGTCTGATGCGCAGATCAGCGCGTTGCTGGGAGTCCTGCCGTTGCAGTTGCTTTCGTATCACATGAGTGTGTTGCGCGGGTTTGATCCTGATTTCC